>JAJZJU010000003.1 GCA_021809895.1 bacterium | reverse complement strand
GTGCCTGACCTCCACAGCCAAGATCAGACCTGTGGGCTTCGGCTCAACCAGCGGTGGCGCTGGCCGAAGCCTTGACGCCGGGGCGACCTGATCCTTCACACCATGAATGTCCCGCCAGCAGTCGTCGGAGGGCGCACTCAACAGAAGTCGTCCATAGCCTGACCCACTGCCCCACGCGCCAACCTCTTCCCGGTTCACTCAACCGCCCTTATGGGCACTACCGCACACTTCTCCGCCAGCTGCTGCCAACCCCAGCTCGAGGACTCCTTCCCACTCAGCTGGGCGGACCGGCTTGACCAACTCCTGGCTCTCAGGGCGACGGTTACGGTGCCCGGCCACGGAGGTCCGGTGGGGGAGCGGTTCGTCAGAGCGCAGGCCCGATCCATGCGCCTGCTGGCTGACTGGTGCGCCGGCGAGATGAGTGATGGAGTGACCGCGGCCACACCTCCAGACTGGAGCGCAGAAAGTGCCCGAGTGGCGCTGCGACGAGCCCGCCTGGAGGTCCAGGACTCGTCTTCCGGTAGCCCATCCCCCTGACGGAATGGTCACATCTTGGCCGAGCGGGAGCCGTCTCGTTGTGATCCCTCGACACCTCTGCTATCGTCGCTGCAGGCCGGTCAAGCGCTGCCCAGAGGTGGCAGAGTCGGCTTCTTCTCCGAAAATTCAGAGGGGGCTCTCGCAACATGGCCAAGAAGCCCGCGGCTCAGGACGCAGCACCCGAGGTGAGGTATGGCGAAGCGGAGGGTGGAGGCTGCGATCACCCAGGTTGCGGCAACCAGGAGGCGTACCGCTGTCTGTACCGCGACCGGCGAGCGGTGGACTGCGCCTGGGTGGCCTGCCGAGACCACCTGAAGGTGGTCGACGGGCGTGCCTACTGCATTCGTCACGCCAGCATCGTCGAGGTCCTGATCATGGCGGCGCGCCAGGGGAATGCCCTGCTGCCGCCGGATCTGGACGACCGCTGTGCGTCCTTGGTCCTGGCCGTGGCGACCGACTTGGACGAGCCGGTGCTGGAGCGGCTGGTCCGCTGGGGCGACGCCAACACCGGCATCATCAACGACCCCGCCATCCGCTACTCGCGCCCGAACCGGCTGCAGCACGACCCCGGGCACTGGGAGCGGGCATGGGCGCTGGCGACCAAGACCGGAATCCTGCTGCGGGTGGCGGTCCGCGTGGAGGACAGTCGCCCCGAGACGGTGATCCTCACCGGTGGGGGAACCCGTTTGGTGGAGCTGGTCCCACCCTGGATCCAGCGCCGCCTCATCGGCGGGGTGGGCTTGGGCTCTCAATCCCAGCTGGTGGAGCGGCTTGCCTTCCAGCACCAGCTGCTGCAAGCTCTGGACGCCTACGTGGAGAAGTACGGGATCATCTATCCCGGTCACGGGATGCCGGCCTCGGTCTGAGGGCGCAGCCCGTCATAATCTCCGGCATGGCCTACGACGCCGTCATACCTCCTCCAGCCGGAGTGGCCACCCGGCACCACCCCGACTACCACCAGCGTTATCTCACCTTCAGTCGCAGCTACACGGTCGATGTCACCTACCGCTGCTACCGCCGCTGCGGCTACTGCGAGTACCGCCAGGATGAGGGCGGACTCATCAGCTGGGAGGAGGTGGATCGGCAGCTGGACCAGGCGGCTCAGCTTGGCTGCCGAGAGGTGCTGGTCATGTCCGGGGAGCGGCCCTGGCTGCTGCCCGACCTCGGGCTGACCGGTGAGGTGGAGTTTGTGGCGATGGTTGCGGAGATCTGCCGCCGGGCGATGCGTCGGGGGCTCTTGCCACACACCAATGTGGGCTTGCTGTCCCGAACCAGCCTGCTGGCGCTGCGGCCCTGGAATGCCTCCATGGGGCTGATGCTGGAGACAGCGACCGATCGCATCCCGGCGCACGCCATGGGGGGCGGCAAGCGCTTTCAGGAGCGCCTGCAGCACCTGGAGTGGGCCGGCGAACTGCGAATCCCTTTCACGACCGGGATCCTGGTGGGGATCGGGGAGGCGGAGCAGCATCGTCGGAAGGCGTTGGAGCTGATCGCGGCGACCCACCGGCGCCACGGCCACATCCAGGAGGTGATCGTCCAGAACTTCATCCCCAAGCCGGCCACTCCGATGGCGGGCCAGCCCGCGCCCACGATGGAGCAGTTCACCGCCGCTGTGCGCCTGGCCCGCGAGATCCTGCCCGCCGAGGTCGCGGTGCAGATCCCGCCCAATCTCAACTTCGAAAGCTGGCCGCAGCTGGTCGAGGCCGGAGCCACAGACCTGGGCGGGATCTCCGCCGACGGTGACTCAGTCAGCCCGGCCTGGGACTGGCCCCAGGAGGAGGACCTGGCCACCAAGGCGAGGACTCTGGGCTATCACCTCCAGGAGCGCCTGCCTGTCTACCAGGAGACTGCGGCCGATCTGCGCTGGGCGGCGGATCGGCTGCGTTCGGAATTGGTGGGCGACACCGTCACCTATGTCATCAACCGCAACGTCAACATCAGCAACGTCTGCGTGGGCAGCTGTAAGTTCTGCGGATTCCGCCGTGGTTCCCTGGGTGTCAAGGGCGCCTACTTCCACGACCACGACACCATCTTCGCCAAGTTGGAGGAGGCGGTCGCGCGCGGCGCCACCGAGATTTGCATGCAGTCGGGGCTGACGCCGGAGTTGAACCTGGACTTCTACGACTCCCTGTTCCGGGAGATCAAGGCGAGGTGGCCCAGCCTGCACCTGCACGCCCTCTCCCCGGAGGAGATCCGCTACATCTCGCAGGTCTCCGGTCGCTCCGTGGAGGACGTGATCCGACAGCTGCAAGACGCCGGCCTGGGGACGATGCCAGGCACCGCAGCCGAGATCCTGGTGGAGGAGGTGCGTCGGATCCTGTGTCCGGAGAAGTTGACCACTCAGGAGTGGGTGGACGTGATGCGAACGGCGCACCGGGTTGGCCTGCGCACCACCGCCACCATCATGTACGGCCACGTGGAGACGCAGTGGCACCGGCTGCAGCACCTGGAGGTCATCCGCAACCTGCAGCGTGAGACGGGTGGTTTCACCGAGTTCGTGCTGCTGCCCTTCCAGGTGGAGCACAACACCCTGGGCAAGTTCTTCGGGATAGCCAGGCCCCTGACCCTTCAGGACTCTTTGCGGTTCACCGGCTTCTGCCGTCTCTACTTTGGGGCCGACATCCCCAACATTCAGACCAGCTGGGTGAAGCTTGGCCCGCAGGGGGTGGCGGAGTCGTTGAGCTGGGGCGCCAATGACTTCGGTGGCACTCTCATGGAGGAGTCGATCACGCGCATGAGTGGGGCCAGCCACGGGCAGAACCTGGAGCCCGCGGAGATCGAGCTTGCCATCCTAGGAGCTGGCCGCCATCCCCTCGAGCGCGACACCATTTACCGGCCGGTCAGGAATCGGCCGCGGGATCTGACCGAGCGCTCCGCCGCGATCGCCTGACCCACAAGGGCAGAGCCGTCCCCAAAACCGCACCTGCGAGCAGGCACAGGGCCTCGATCAGGCTGCTGAGGAGGGTGCTGTTCCCCTGAGGAGGGATGAGCACCACGGCCACGATCAGGGGGAACAGGTACCAGCGCCAGGGGTACCTGCTGGCGCTGACGCGCGGCTTGTAGAAGTTTCCGAACCCGACCCCCAGCAGAAGGCACACCACGCTGAGAGCCAGGTAACCGATCAGGAACTGGATTCCCCTGGGCGCAACCAGGCCGACTGTCCCCCGAATCGTGAGGGGCGGCAGGTAGTCGGTCGCGAAATAGGTCAGCAGCACCCAGAAGGTGGAATGCATCACGAAGTTGGTCAGCTGCAGTCCCCGCCGCCGGCGCTCTGCCTTGGCCCGAGCCTCCTCCTCGAGGACCTCTGGCCCTGACTCGCCCTGGGACTGCTGGCCGACCACGCTCACAGCGACAAGTGTGACGGCTTGGAGTGGATCAGGCGGCGGGCTTAAACTGAGCCAGCCGTGCCTTGCCTGCCTCTTTCCCGGCGAGATCCGAGTTCTTGCTGAGGGCACCCCGGCGCTGGGAGCTGCCCGCTGCCGCTCCCGAGGGAACGCCGGTGCTGGAGCGGGTGCTTCTGTCCCGCGGGCTCGATGGGACCTTGGATGCCAGCCTCCAGGACCACGAACCGGGCCTGCTGACCGATATGGAGCCGGCGCTGGAGCTGGTCGCTCGGGCGATTCGAGATCGGGCCCAGGTCGCCATCTACGGCGATTACGACGCCGATGGAGTGACCGCCTGCGCCCTTCTGGTGCGGTCCCTGCGGGCGGCGCATCTCGACCCCTTGGCCTACATTCCCAACCGCGACAGCGAGGGCTACGGCCTCAACGCCCAGGCCCTTGACGAGCTCGCGGCTAGAGGAGCCGCCCTGGTCATCACCGTGGACTGCGGGACCACAGCTGTGGAGGTGGTGGCCGAGCGTCCCGCGGGCATGGGCCTGGTGATCACCGATCATCACCTGCCTCGCGTAGACCCAAGCAGTGGGCAGGTGCAACTGGCTCCCGCCGATGCCCTCATCAATCCGCAGCGTCCCGGGGACCGCTATCCTTTCTCGGGCCTGGCCGGGGTGGGGGTCGCCTACAAGCTGGTGCAGGCGCTTGAGAGCCGGGGGCTGCTGCCTCCTGGGACAGCGGCGGCAGGACTGCCGCTGGTCGCCCTCGGCACGGTCGCAGACCTCATGCCGTTGGTCGACGAGAACCGCCAGTTGGTACGCCAGGGTTTGGCCAGCTGGGCTGATGCGGCGCCCCTGGGCCTTCTGGCTTTGGCCCGCGGCGCCGGCCTGGAGGGGCCGATCACCAGTTCAGACCTTGGCTTCTCGATCGGGCCACGGATAAACGCCGCCGGCAGGATGGAGGATGCCAGCCTCGCTCTGCAGTGCTGCCTGGCGGACACCAAAGGGCAGGCTGAAACTGCGGCCCTGGCCCTGGAGCACCTCAACCGCCGCCGCCGCCGTTCCCTGGCGGAGGCGATGGAGCTGGCCAGGCCGATGGTGGAAGAGCTCCCAGACGAGACCGGGGCCATAGTCCTGGGGGCAGGCGCCTTCCCGGCTGGGGTTGTGGGGCTGGTCGCAGGTCGGCTGGCGGAAGAGTTCCAGCGTCCCGCCTTCATCTACTCGATGGCTGGGGAGGAGTGGAAGGGGTCGGCCCGAGGGGTTGCCGGTCTGAACGTGGTCGAGGCGCTGGCGGCGGCCGGCCCGGAGCTGCTGCGCTGGGGCGGCCACCGTGGTGCCGGGGGCTTCAGCCTGCCGCCGGATTCAGAGCGTGCCGCCGCGTTCGGCGGTCTGGTCGACGAAGCCGTTCGCAGGCAGCTCCAGGGGACCACGCCGTGCCGCGTGTTCTCAGTTGACGCCCGGGTGAAGCTGTCCGAGTGCAACCTCGGGGTGGCTGACCAGCTTGCCGGGCTGGGCCCGTTCGGGATCGGCAATCCTCGGGTCACCCTCAGTGCCCACCACTGCCGAGTCGTGAACGCTCAGCCCTTCGGAAGCAACGGCGATCACCTCAGGGTCGTGCTCGACGACGGCACCGGCCAGTTGGAGGCGATCGCGTTCAATCGCCCTGGCCTCGGCCGGCACCTCCCTATGGGACGACGGGTGGACGCTCTGTTCGAACTTGACGCCAGCAGGTGGCGGGGTCGGGAGAGACTGCGGTTGATGCTTCGGGACCTGCGCCCGACTCGGGACTGATCCAAGCTGGCACGGCTCTGGGATCTACGATCAGGAGAGCAGTGAACAGCGACAGCGCCGAGGCGGGAAGGGCGTCTCCCGAGGAGACGGCGACGCTGAACCCAGGGGCGCCCAGCCGTCTCGGATCGCAAGTCCTGGATCCTCACCGGAGGCGGTAGCTGTGAATGGTCGCTCCGCGGCTGCCCTGGGGGCCTGCGCCGGTGGTATGGCGGTGGCGGCGATGCTGGCGCTAAGGCTGGCTGCGGGAGTCACGAGCCTCATCGAGGTGATCGGCTCTGGACTGGCGCTGCTGCTGCCCGGACCGGTATTCGGGACCATGATCGACGCGCTTCAGGAGAGGGGCAGGCCGCTGCTGCTGCTGGGGACCGCGGCCCTGCTGATCGCCATCGGCGCGGGTCTGGGCCTGGTGGTGGCGCGCTGGGCGCGGTCGGAGCTGCCGCTCGGGCCCGCCGCGATGCAGTCACGAGCCGGCGACTGGTGGTGGCGCTGGCTGCTGCCCGCTCTTTCTCTGTGGGTCTTGACACAGCCGCTGCTGCTGGTGGCGGAGGGTGGGTACGACACCTCCGCTGCTGTCAGCACACTCGCTGACTGGCTGCTCCTCTGTGGCCTGGTGGAGATCCTGGTCGGGCTTCCTCGGCTCAGTGGGAACACTCCCGGGACCCGCGGCTCGTCCACCTTCTCGACCATGAGTCGGCGGCGGTTCATGGCCGTCTCAGGGGGCGCGCTGGGGGCGGTGTCGCTCGGGTATCTGGGCAGCAGGGTCCTCGCCGCCCAGGCACCGCCGGCGCTCCTGGGCAGGGGCGCGGCCGTTGCGGGCGGCGTCATTCCGGCCGGGGTGACCCCCATCTCCGACTTCTACATCGTATCCAAGGACCTCTTGGGGCCGCCCCGCCTGGACCCCTCCACCTGGCGACTTGAGCTCAGCGGTAACCAGTCCAGCTCGCTCTCCTACCCCCAGCTGTTGGCGATGCCGCACCTTGAACAGGTGCAGACCCTCGAATGCATCTCCAATCCGGTCGGGGGAACCCTCATCAGCACGGGCGTTTGGCGGGGCGTCCAGCTCTCCCGCCTGCTGGAAGCGGTCGGTCTGCCTCGGAACGCGAAGGAGGTGGTCTTCCACTGTGCCGATGGATATTCGGAGAGCCTGGCGGTGGAGGAGGCGATGCTCCCATCGACCTTGCTGGCAACCCACCTCAATGGCAGAGCTCTCCCCGCCCAGCATGGATTTCCGGTGCGGATCCTGGTCACAGGGCACTACGGGATGAAGGATCCCAAGTGGTTGACCGGGATCTCCACGACCGCTGGATCGTTCTCGGGTTACTGGGAGCAGCAGGGTTGGAACGCTGCCGCGGTGCCACACATCTTCTCCCGCTTCGACTTCCCGGCCGGCAGCGCCAGCCTGAGGGCCGGCAGGGCGTACCTGCTCAGCGGGGTTGCCTTTGCGGGCAATTTGGGAGTGCAGCGAGTGGAGGTGAGCGCGGATGGTGGTGCCCACTGGGTGCCGGCTCGGATCCAGCCGCAGCTCTCCCGGTTTGCCTGGTCTGTCTGGAGCCTCCCGTGGCGGCCTGGTCCTGGTCTCTACACCCTCACCGTCAGGGCCGAGGACAGGCAGGGCCGGGTGCAATCTGCCCGCAGCGTCGGCAGTTACCCCAACGGCGCCAGGGGCCGCCAGGAGATCGTGGTGAGCGTCGCCTGATCAGGCGCTCCGCTAACTCCTTACACTCCCCCCAGCATGGCAGTCGGCCCGACTCCACCGGCGGCGCAGCCGCCAATCCTCCCACCCGCCTCCGCAGGACGTCCGGACTCGGCGCTCGGTTCGTCTGGGGCCCAGCCTGACGGACTGGGGCGGTCGGCGCTACTTTGGGGCCGAGCGGCGGCAATCCTGCTAACCGCCTTCCTCGTATACCAACTGCTCCTGATCCTCAAGGGGCTGGCGGCTGCGCTGCTGGTGGTTCTGATCTGCGCCCTGCTGGCCTCGATCATCTCGTTTTTGGGGACCCCCGCGGTCGATCTGCTGGAGCGGCGCGCCAGGGTCCCCCGCACGCTGGCGGCGCTGCTCACCATGGTTTTCGGAGTCTGCCTATTGGGCCTCATCTTCTGGTTGGTGTCAGGGCCGCTGGTCGCTGAGAGCCGGGGCCTGGCCGTCCAGGCGCCGAGCCTGGTCCATCGGGTGGAGCGTGTTGTGACCCAGCTTCAACAGCAGCTGAGGGATCACGGGGTGAAGGTCGACGCGGTGTCCTTTGTCACCTCCAAGCTGACCAGCTTGGTCCCCCAGCTGACCGGCCTGGCGGTGACCGGGGTCACCAGCGCCGTAGGGATCCTGGTCGACGTCGTGATCTCGATCGTCCTCTCTTTCTGGTTGATGCGCGACGCGCGCGAGCTACGCCAGCGCTTCGTCGCCCTGTTCCCGACCAGAGCCGCCCGCGAGCTGGAGTTCGGCATCGACGCCTACTCGGTAGTGGTGGGTGGCTACGTCAGAGCGCAGCTTCTACTCGCCCTTGTGGTGGCGGCGATGGCTGGGGTCGGGACATTCCTGCTGGGGGTGCCATTCCCGCTGGTGGTGGCGCTGGCGGCGGGGTTGTTCGAGCTCATCCCCCTGGTGGGCCCATTTGCCGGCGGAGCGGTAGCCATTCTGCTGGCGCTCACCAAGAGCCCGACCCTGGCGGTCTTCACCCTGATCCTCTTCCTAGGCATCCATGTGGTGGAGGGGTACCTGCTGGTGCCGAGGATCCAGGCCCGGTTCGTCCAGCTCCATCCCATCGTCACCCTGCTGGCCCTGTTCGCGGGAGTGGAGGTGGGAGGGTTCCTGGGAGCCCTGGTCGCGGTTCCCGCGGCGAGCTATGTGACCGTGCTCATTCGCGCCGGTGTCGGTGACTGGCGGGCTCAGCGCCCCGACCTCTACAGCGCCTCCCGGCCGGACAGCCTGGGAGAGATGCGCAATCGCCGCCTCCTGCGCAGCTTCCGCCTCCGCCGACCCTCCCGTCAGGAGGTGCCGGTGGATGAGGCATCCTCTCCACCCTCATCGCCCGACTGAGTCAGCCCAGCCGGGGCGGCCGCGGTCCGAAGAGGACGCTGCCCAAACGCACCTGCGTGCTGCCCTCCGCGATGGCGAGTTCGAAGTCGTCGCTCATGCCCATGCTGAGCACAGGCAGCGGTCGGCCCAGCTGTGCCACCAGCTGTTCCCGCAACTCCCGGCACTCGCTGAAGCAACGCTGGGGAGAGGCGGGGTCAGCCACCGTCATCAAACCACCCAGGCTGATCCCCGGCAGAGTGGCGACCTCTGGCGCCACCTGCAGCAGATCCCCAGGCTTGAAGCCGCTTCGTCCCGGGATCTCGGTGAAGTCCACTTCGCATAGAACCGGGAGTGGCTCCCGGCCCCGGTGGGCCAAGGAGACCTGCTGGGCCAGGGAGAGGGTGTCGATGGTCTCCACTACGCCGAACAGCAGGGCGGCTCTGGCCGCCTTGTTGCGTTGCAGGTGACCGAGCAGGTGCCAGTTGAACTCCGGCTCCAGGGCCGCTTTGCCCTGACACTCCTGCAGGTAGTTCTCCCCGAATTCCTTGAAGCCCAGAGCGGCTGCCTGGCGGACGCGCTCGATGGGGTGGCCCTTGGTTACGGGAAGCAGGCTGACCGGGTCCCCACCCGCCCGCCCACGGGCGGCCTCGATGCGCTCCGCCACCTCGGCCACGGCGCCGCGCAGCCGCTCCAGTCCCTGCTCGAAATCAGGCCTTGCTGCTGGCACGTCGTCGGCGAGAGGTGCGGTCCCCGACTAGGATCTGGTCGATCTCGTTGCGCACTTCAGAGAGATCGCGGAACGAACGGTACACCGAGGCAAACCGCACGTAGGCAACCTCGTCGAGCTGGCGCAGGCGGTTCATGACCAGCTCTCCCACCTCCCGGCTGGGAAGCTCGGACTGCCCGCGCCCGCGCAGATCCCCCTCGATCTCATCGACTATCTCGGTCACCTGGGCGGGTGAGATGTCCCGCTTCTTGCATGCGTTCATCAGCCCCAGGAAGAGCTTTTGGCGGTCGAAGTCCTCCCGCCGACCGTCTTTCTTGACTATGTAAAACGGCACCGACTCTATCCGCTCGTAGGTCGTGAAGCGCTTGTTGCAGCTGTTGCACGCGCGTCGGCGTCGGATCGCCTCTCCGGTCTCGGAGTCGCGCGAGTCCACCACCCGCAGATCGTCGTGGTTGCAGTAGGGGCAGCGCATGGATCTCCGATTCGAACCTCGCCCACAGCATATGGGGCGACTGCAGGCATTCTACCCCTCATATTGTGGTTCCGCGGGGACGCGGGAGGTGGCTGCGGGCCCTCTGGTGCCTCGGGGCGGGTGGCCACTCAGGGCTGGGCCCATGCGGGCCCAGCCTGAATGAGATCAGCGGTTGACCGTCTTCATGTTGGCGTAACGCTCGCCGGCGACAGCTCCCAGCGGTGCCAGCTCCGACAGCTGCTCCAGGGTCTCCCCATCCAAGGACAGCTCGGCGGCTGCCAGGTTCTCCTCCAGATACCGGCGCCGCTTGGTGCCCGGGATGGGAACGATGTCCTGCCCCTGGTGCAAGACCCAGGCGATCGCCACCTGTCCGGGGGTGGCTCCCTTGTCCCGGGCTATCTCCTCGATCCGGTCCACCAGGGCCAGGTTGCGCTCCAAGTTCTCAGCGGCGAACCGGGGGAAGCGGGCCGTCCTGGTGTCACCGTCCGCGCTCACCTGCTCGGTGCTGCGAGCGCGGCCTGTCAACATGCCGCGTCCGAGCGGGCTGTAGGCGACAAAGCCGATCCCCAGCTCTCGCACGGTGGGCAGGATCTCCGGCTCCGGCTCGCGGGTGAAGAGCGAGTACTCGGTCTGGAGGGCTGAGATGGGATGAACCGCGTGGGCGCGCCGGATCGTGCTGGCACCCGCCTCCGATAGCCCCAGGAAGAGCACCTTGCCCTGTTCCACCAGCTCGGCCATCGCGCCCACGGTCTCCTCGATGGGGACCTCGAGGTCCACCCGATGTTGGTAGTACAGGTCGATGTGATCGACGCCGAGCCTGGTGAGGGAGGCGTCACAGGCCCGCCGAACGTACTCTGGGCGGCCGTTGATGCCCACCCAGGAACCGTCCTCGCGCCTCTCGTTGCCAAACTTGGTGGCGAGGATCACCTGGTCCCGGCGGTCGGCGATCGCCTCACCCACCAGGCGCTCGTTGTGGAAGGGCCCGTACATGTCGGCGGTGTCCAGGAAGTTGACGCCGAGCTCAAGCGCACGGTGGATGGTGGCGATCGACTCTTGGTCGTCGCGCTGGCCGTAGAACTCCGACATTCCCATGCATCCGAGCCCCAGGGCCGACACCTCCAGCCCCTGGCCACCAAGTTTGCGCATCTGCATATCCGCCACCTCCACGTTCTCGCCGACTCACCTTCGAGTTTAGTTGGGCCTCGGCCCCCTCACCAGCTGGCACTACGCTCATGCCGACGGAGGATTCCCTGCAGCTCGGGGCCCTCCGGCCCTGACCGGGGAACAGACGGTCGATGGTCGGGGCCAGCGGTCAGGGCAGCAGGTTTCGGCACTCGTGAAGGAGGGCGGCGCTAGCGCGGCCGACCCGCTCCGACCGGCCATCAACCGTCTGGGGCCTGGTGGAGCCGTATGGCCAGCGCTGCGGGAGGCGGGGCTGACCGAGACTCGGGCGCGAGCATGTCGGCGGTAGCGCCAGATCAGAACAGTGGCAGAGCGCGCTCGCGTCGTTTTGGGGTACCGGCTGCCGGGCGTGTGGTTGTCCCAGATAGCCGGTGCGCTCTCTGGCTCGGCAATATGCGGAGTACGACCGGCACCGCCTGCAAGCAAGTCAGGGGCCGTCCGCGGGCACCAGACCAGTACCTGCCAGCCTCCTGGAGGGGATTAACTCATTCATCCAGGCTGCCAAGCGGAAAGCGCGCGGTTATCGCAACAAGAGAGGGATGCTCACGTGCAGCGCCCTCCTCAGCGGCCGGCTCTCGTTGATGCCTGATCAGAGTGCCGCTTTGAACGGGGCATCTCGAGCCGGGCGGTAGTTCAGGGCCCGGGTCCGGGCGACCGTGCTTCGGACCCAGGCGGTGGCGTTGGCACCGCCTGGGGTTCGCAATCCGAACGGACCCAGGGGCGAGCCGCAACTAACCAACCTCGACATCTGGCAAGTGCCAGAGTGACGTTTCTGTAACATTTCGGTAACAACTCGTGAAGACACGGCTTCTGAGCCGTCAGGAGCCGTCACCGGCCGTTTACAGTGACCCGAGTCGCCGTCGGGCGGACGGAGACGCCCCCGGTGCATGGGGCCGCCAGCGGAAGGAATGCAGACCGCGCTTGGTTGAGGACTCTAGGGGCCGGCGCTCGGCAGAGCCGGCTGGGGCTCCGGCCGCCGCTCTGATCTCGTCGTGGCCCCGGCTTGGGGTTTTCCACCAGAACTCGATCGTTGTCCGAATTCATACAGGCGGATACAGGAGGTACGCACGTGAACCGAGGTTCGAGACGATCTGGACGTTATCTCAGTCGGCTGGGGGGCCTCATGGTCACGGCCGGGGTCCTGGGGCTGATTGCCACGGCAGTGCTGGGGACTGCCCAGGTGTCAGCTCTGACCCTGCCGACGGGCACTCTCTACTTCACTTGCTTCGCGAATCAGGGCGGCGGGGGCAGCAACTGCACCACTAATCCGGGCGATGTCGCCGCGAATGTGCAGTCTGCCACTTACACCTACACGAACGGCCAGCTTTCGATCGGCAACATCCATAAGGTCGCCAACCTCCCGGGCGCCGACGGGATCCAGTTCTTGAATGGAACGAACCTGGTGGTGGGGGGCCAGAGCGACGGCTACGTGACGGAACTCGTCCCGAATTCCAGCGGTAGCTTCACCAATGCCACCCCGATCAACGTCAGCACCGGTCTTGGGCAGGTGGACCACATCTCGGTGGCGCCCGGCGGCCAGTACATCACCGCTGGCGGCTACGGCGGAGGCGGGCTGGCCATCGTCACCGTCAAGAACGGAGTCATTCAGACGCCCGCTTCTAACTGCTCCCTCAACCCGGTGGGCCAGACCGTCGCTCCAGCCGTCATGGACACGATCGTCTGGACCCCCAGTGGGGCCTATTACACGGCTAGCAACCCGTCCGGCAGTGCCACCGCTGGGTACGGGCTCTTCGGCCAGATCAGCATCGATGCTCCCACCTCGCCTGGCGGGAAGTGTTCGGCGACGCTGACCCAACTGTTGCCCACGCCAGGGTCAAAGGGCGCCGGGGCTGGGTTTGAGGCCGCCCATGGCATGGCCTACGACCCCTTCAGTAAGAGCATCATCCTATTCGGCTCGACCATGATCGCGCAGCTGCCCCTAAGCGGGATTGAAGGCGCCTCGCCGGTCGCGTCCGAGATCGTGTTCGGGCAGAGGACGGGCCAGTGCACGATCACGAACTGTCTCCGGGAGCACGGGAAGCAGTTCGGTGGGCAGCCGTTCGACCAGGGATCAGTCGACGGCGCAGGCCACATTTTCGTCAGCAACAACGGCGGCAATCTGGTCGCAGTCGACTACGCCCACGTCGCCTACGCCGCCGGCTCGGTACCGTTGATCTCCAACGCGCCCATGCCCTATGACCAGTTCCTCACCAACAGCCTGGACGACGTGGCACCGATCACTGGTCCGGGCGGGCAGCTCGCTGTCACCACGAGGGCCATTCCAGCCCCCGTGTCCCCTAGCACCATCAGCACGATAACCCTGGGGAGCTACGTGGGAGACACCGTAAACGTGAGCAACTTCGCGTCCCTTGTCAGTAGCGACCCGGGAGCGCGCGGGTCGGTCGTGTTCTCGCTGTACTCGGGGACGAGCTGCAGCGGCACCCCCGTCTACCAATCCCCGACCACGACTCAGATCGCCCTCGACGCCAACGGGAATGCCAGCACTGGCAGCACTGCGTTTAAGCCCACCTCGGCCGGGAGCTATGCCTGGCAGGCCGCTGTCAGCATCACCGGCGGCAGCCTCTTCCAAGTCCCCACTCTCTACAGTTCGTGTACAAGTGAGCCGGTGATGGTATTGAACCCGGCCGGGAATCTCACGGCCACCACGACAGCGATTCCCACGCCAGCCTCCGGCGGCGTCACCAGCACGATCACGATCGGACGGTCTGTGGGCGACACGGTCGCCGTGAGCGGGTACGCCGCCCTGGCTGCGGAGGACTCTTCGGCCAGTGGGTCGGTCGTGTTCTCGCTGTACTCGGGGACCAGTTGCAGCGGCACCCCGGTCTACCACTCCTCTGCGAAGGTCCCGATCGCGCTCGATTCCAGTGGTCAAGCCAGTACGGGGGCAGCCGCATACACGCCCACCGCCGTGGGCAGCTACACGTGGCAGGCGGTCGTGACCGTCAGTGGGGGGGCCGGGTATGCCTCCATTCCGACGATCGACAGTGTCTGCGGATCGGAGCCGATGGTGGTCAACGCTGCCCCAGTCCAGCCGCCTCCTCCGCCGACCCCTAATACGCCCACGATCACCACCGTCCCGAGCGCCGGGGGGCCCGTAGGGACCCATCTGTCAGACACAGCCCAAGTCACCGGCATAGTCAGTCCGGCGGCCTTTGACAACGTGAGCTTTGCGTTGTACTCCGACCCAACGTGCAGCGCTTTGGCGGATACCCTCGGCAGCGCTGCCCTCACCGGGCCGACAACCACCAACGGTGCAGCCACCTGGACGGCGACCTCACCTGGCTCCGGGTACGCCCCTGCGGTCGCGGGGACGTATTACTGGGGAGTCACCTTCAACTCGGTCAACGACTCGGCCAACCTGAGCAGCTCTCTGGTCTGTGGCGAGCCGGTCACGATCACGGCGTCGGGTGGGGCCCTGGGAGCCCACACAGCTCCAACTCCAACTCCAGCCCCAACTCCGGCGGGGGCGGTGAAGGCTGCTAGCACTCCCACCCCCAACACTGGTGCTGACCTCGTCCTGGCTGGCGTGCTGGCAGTGCTCGCCATTATCCTCGGCGCCCTGTTGCTTTTGACCGCCGCCAGGCTCCGGCCTCATCCTCGCGTCTGAGTAGATCCCCAGAGCGGCGAGCTGCAACGCCCGGACGGACCGGGAGGCCCGATGGGTCCCCGGTACCCCGGGGCGTTGGCGGTGCTGTAGCGGTCGCCTCCAGTTTCCTATGGGGCACGGGTCCCGATCTGCCATGGGTCTGGAAACGCAAGCGCCGCTTCGCGGGGTTCCGATTCTGGAGGCGCCGCCCGGCCATCTACCCTCCCGGCCAAGCCACGGCGCGCAACCGGCCCGACTGGGTGCACCCTTTAATTACGGTGTCCCCAGCCACCCAGTCGCGGGCCTACGCGCAATACCAGTAACTTAGAGCCTAAAGCTGGTATAATGGGTGGGTGCCACGGGTAGGACAGCCGAAGCCTGAGGATGGTCGGAGGTTGCGCGATCGGATCGCCCTGGGAGTGTTGACAGCTACCTATCCCCAGGACTTGGTGGACAAGGCGATCGAGAGCACTGGGAAGCGTGAGTTGCGCTACCGGCTGTTGCCGGCACGGATGGTTGTCTACTACGTGCTGGCGATGACTCTGTTTCGAGAAGCAGGCTACGAGGAGGTGCTGCGGGAGCTCACCGAAGGCCTGCTTGGGCGGGCCCGGAATGCGCTGCAGCGGCCGAGTTCGGTGGCGATCTCGAAGGCGCGAGCGAGACTGGGATCGGCGCCGCTGCAAGCCCTGTTCACAGCCGCGTGCGTGCCGCTGGCGCAACTGGACACCCGGGGCGCGTTCTATCGGGGGTGGCGGGTGGTCTCCATGGATGGCACCACGCTCGACACCGCCGACACGGCTGACAATGCCCAGACATTCGGACGGCCCGGTTCCAGTCGGGGAGAGTCGGCATTCCCGCAGTTGCGCATCGTGGCGCTGGCGGAGTCCGGCACCAAAGCCATATTCGCAGCCGCGATGGGAGCTTACGGGACTGGCGAGCCGACCCTCGCGCGCCAGCTGGTAGCTGCGATCGACCCGGGGATGCTGATCCTGGCGGATCGAGGATTCACCGCTCACCCCCTGTTTTCGGCCATGGCAGGGACCGGAGCGCAGCTGTGCTGGCGCGCCAAGGCCAATGCCGTCCTGCCGGTGCTGGAGCGCTATCCCGATGGTTCGTTCCGCTCCGAGTTGGTGGCATCACCCGACAAGCGCAGCCGTAAAGACGTCCTGGTAGTGCGGGTCATCGAGTACACCATCGAGGACCCGGGTCGGCCCCAGGCGGAGTCTGCCTACCGATTGGTCACCACGATCCTGGATCCCAAACTGGCACCTGCGCACGAGCTGGCCGCACTTTACTCGGAGCGTTGGGAGTTCGAGTCCGCACTGGATGAGCTCAAGACTCACCAGCGCGGCCCCCGGGTGGTGCTACGCTCCAAGACCTCCGATGGGGTCTACCAGGAGGCGTGGGGCATGCTCTGCGTCCACTACGCGATTCGAGCCCTGCTCTGCCAGGCCGCTCACGACAGCGACATCGACCCTGACCGGGTGAGTTTCACCCGTACCCTGCGCGCCGCACGCCGCAGCAGTCGCCGCTCCGTGGGCGACAAGGTCAGCCTCGCCGCGGCTATCCTCCATGCCACCCAGGAGATCCTCGAAGAACTGCTGCCCCGGCGCCGCCTGCGCGCCAATCCCCGCGTCGTGCGCCGCAAGATGACCAGCTTCGCTGTCAAGCGCCCAGAGCACCGCCACTGGCCCCAGCCCACCCTGCCGACTCCGGCGGCCATCGGGATCCTCTCGCCGCCCTAAGTTACTGGCATTGGGCCTACGCGGGTGTTGCTGGCCCCATGGGGCCATGTGGCCCAGGTACCCGTCTTTCGGCAGTGGCGTCGAGCGCGGGGCGTCTACTGGCTAGCGGGACTTTCAGAAGTTGAGGGTGCGAGGCGCCGGTTCAGGCGGCGCTGAGGGCCGCTGGGGAAGTCAGTAGAGCTGGTTGGGTATGACGAGTATGAGTCGTCCCTAATATAAGATCCGGCCTGGGAGACACATCCGAACTAGATGCCGGTATCGGCTGTTGCCATGGGGTTGGGGTACGTGGTATGGTCGTGCCTAATCGAGTTACCGCCTCGTCAGCAAGCTCATCCGCGGCCATGCCTACTACTACGCGGCCCGCTCGGCCCGCGTGAATGGCAAGCCCCGCAATGTTGACCAGGTCTACCTGGACAAGGTCGATGACCTGGTGGCCATGCGGCAGGGAGCACTGACCCCGACCACGCTGAGGACTCGCCACTTTGGGGCAGTGGCGGCGCTCTGGCGGCTGGCGGGGGATCTGGATCTGGTCGCCACCATCGATCGCCACTGCCCTCAACCGGGCAACCACGCGCCCTCAGTGGGCACCTACCTGGTCCTGGCCGCCATCAACCGAGTGGTGTCGCCACGCTCCAAGCGAGGCTTCGCCGAGTGGTACGAAACAACGGCCCTGCGCCGCATCTGCGGGATATCCCCCGACCAGCTGAGCAGCCAGGACTTCTGGCAGGCGATGGACCGGGTACCAGAGGCTGCCCCGGGAGCAATCATGGGTGAGGTGGCCCAAAAGGCACTGGCCCAACTGCCCTTGGGCGATGAGGTGGTGGCCTTCGAATGCACCAGCTTCTTCACCTGGATCGACAGTGGCAGCAGCCGGCCCCAGATGCCTCGCCGAGGTCATAACAAGGCTCATCGCTACGACCTGCGCCAGGTAGGGCTGACCCTGGCTACCACGGTGCACAGTGAGATGCCGCTCTTCAACCACGTGTACGCCGGCAACAGTCCAGATGTGACCATATTCCGCGAGGCCTGGCCGCGGCTGGAGGAGCGCCTCCAGCAGCTGGGGCTGGGCGCGGCGACCGCGGTCTATGACACCGGCAATGTGTCCGTGGTCAACCAGCGCCAGGTGGACAAGAGCGGCATCAGCTATGTGACCTCGGTGCCGCCAAGCCAGCATCGGGAGTTGTTGGCGGCGCCCCTGGCGAGCTTTCAACTGGCAGCACATCCGAGGCTCAGCGGGATCCGCTACAGCGCCGGTCAGCAGATGATCCTGCGCCGACAGCGGCTGGTGGTCCAAACCCATAGCCCCACCCTGGCCAGCGGCCAGCTGGCCGGTCTTCGCCAGCACCTGGTCAGGGCCCAGGCAGCACTATCGGAGCTCCAGGCCATGCTGCAGAGGGGCAGCCGCCGCAAGCCCCCAGATCCCGAAACCCTCCGCCACGAGATCGATGGCATCATCTCCGCCCAACACCTGCGCCAAGTGGTGACGACCAAACTCGAGGCCGATGCCCAGAACCGGCCACAACTCCAGTTCGCAGTCGACGAGGAGCGGGTGACGCACCTGGTCGACCATCTCTTCGGGCGCCGGCTGTGGATCACCAACCATTTGGAGTGGGAGCCGGAGCGGGTCATCCTCGCCGCCCGAGGTCAGAGTGAGGCTGAGGATGCCTTCCGCCAGCTGCACGCCGAGCGGGCTGTGGCCTGGTCACCGATGTGGCACTGGACCGACCAGAAGATCCAAGTGCACGGCCTCTACTGCGTCCTGGGCTTGATGCTGGTCCGCCTGCTCCAGCACCGCGCCGCTGCCGTTGCCGACACCAGGGAGCCGCAGTCCTTGATCGCCGACCTTGACGAGGTCACCGAGTCCCCCTTGATCTACCCTGCGGCCGGTGGAGGTCGAGGCCGTCCTCGGACTGCGGCGGTCATCTCCGAGACAACCCCTCGCCAGCAGAGCCTCCTCGAGGCCACCGGCGCTCTCGCCATCGGCCCGTAGGTACTACGCCTGCCTACCCCTTCGCCGAGTTCAATCCAGCCCCTTCGCCCGCCAAATCTCTGAAAGTCCCGCTAGGTCCCACCACCGGACCAGGGCACATCTCGTCCGACCTCGCGGGAGCCCGCGAGGTCGGCGAGCGGCTGCAACAGGCCCAATGCGGGGCTGCGGTCCTTTGGCGAAGAGTTCGCGGGCACCCTCGTGGCTGGCTGTTGACACTAGGAATCCAAGGAAGTTGTTACACGTCCGTTACAGGATATGATGGGTACTTGGTGGCCAAACTCAGTTAAGCTCCGTGTCCAGCCATGGGCAAACACTCTCACACGCCGGGACCGTCACCGTCATGGGGCCGCATCCGGCCGCGCTGGCGCCAACCTGGGCAGGCGATCACCGAGTTCGCGGTGGTGTTGCCGGTGGCGGTCGTGATCCTGGCTCTGGCGGCTACTGGGGGCGAGATGGTGATGACGGACATCGGCCTCACCCAGGCGGCTCGAGCCGGAGCCATCGCGGCGGCTCACGACGCTGCGGCAACCCCGCCCGACTCGATCGGTGTGCAGACAACGGACGCCCGAACCGCCGCCAACAATGAGCAAGGGGGGGTGGGGTCCATTCAGTGTTCTGGGGCCGTTCCTTCCGGCTGCGTCTCGGTGGTGGACATGAAAGCGGGAGTTGCCCCGCTGGAGAATCGCGTGGTCAGCCTGGTCCAGGTCCGAGTGTGGGAGACCATCATGCCTTTCGTCCCCATTTTCGGAAACGTCACCATCCAAGCAGAGGCCACGGCGCCCCAATGAGCATCTCTCCGCATCGTAACCTTGGCGCCTCCCACTGGACCGGCGGGCGCCCCCGCCAGCAGGGACAGGTGGCGGTGCTGTTTGCGCTTAGTCTGGTGGTGCTGCTGATGGCCGTGGCAGTCGCGATCGACGGCGGCTTCGGCCTACTTCAATATCGCCAGGCCCAGAACGCCGCCGACTTCGCCGCTCAGGCCGGAGCCACCGCCTTGCAGAGCAACTGCGATGGAGCGCTGAACCCTCCCCCTGTGACCGGCAACCAGGTGGTGAAGGTGCTCGATGACGAGGTGAACATCAACGCTCCGGCGGCGGCGGCGCCCTTCAGTGCCCCGAACAGGCATTGGACCGCCTACTACCTCTCCAACCAGCAGTACCCGAACGGCCAGTACATGCCCCTGTATGCACCCGGCTCCAGCCCTCCCGCCGAGGTGCCAGTGACCGCCACTTCCGCCGTGGTTCCGGTGGGAGCGTGCGGGATCCACATCACCGTGCAACCCCAGTGGCCCCCATTCATCGCGCAGATCATGGGGGTGACCCGGCTCAAGACCGTAACCGGAGCGGCGGCGGTCAACACCGTGGTGCAGGGTGGTCCACTGACAAGCATCGTGTCGCTGTCAGAGAACGGCGCCCACACTATTCTGATGGCCGGCGATGGCCAGTTCAACGTAACCGGCACCATCTTCGACAACGCCAACGGCTGTCTCGACACCAACTGTGGTCAGTGGGGCCGCCCGGACGTGATCGATGGCAAACAGTCCGGGACCATGACCGACCGCGGAAACATCGAGTCCTACGTGCAAACGCCCTGGGATTCGTGCTTCGGCAGCGCCTCGAACAATCCGCCGCCGGCCGGTGTCAACCCAGGCTCGACCCCACCCCCAGCACCGTGGAACAGCGCGGTCTGCAGCCAGAACAATACCACCATCCAGTACTACCACTGGAAAGGCGGCTACCCCCAATTCACCAGCGATCCTCTGGCCAACAACCCAAACCTACCGGAGCCGCAGGCGACCGATGCCAACTGTCCGGGGCGGCCGGTCATGTATTTCAATGGCCCGGGCCCGCCGGCAGGCAACGTGTACCAACCGGGTGTCTACAACTACACCGTGGTGGTTACCGGAAGCGCCACCTTCGAAAATTGCAGCCAGGTGTTGGGGCAGTCAGGCGGGTCAACCTCCTACACCGGTCTCTACGACTTTCGACAGGGAGTGGTGCTTCGGCCGGCCCACACCGCTGACACGGTGACCGGGCAGAACGTGCTCTTCTTCACCCAGAACCCACCATCCAAGATCAACGGCGTGCAGAACCAGGGCGACGGCGAGCCGGTGATTGGGGGCTTCAACGGAAACTGCCCGCCGCAGCCGAACAACAACAGCAACGACAACTGCAACGCCGTCAACTCGCCGGCCGAGCAGGCGATTGGCTGGAATCCAAACTCGGTGTCCCAGCAGGGGCTCAACGACTCGGTGGAGATGGGCGGCCATGGGACGATCAACCTGTCCGCGCCGAACTCCGGTACCTGGCTGGGCTTCCTGCTCTGGCAGGACCGCGGGGGGGCTCCGGCCGCGCCCACCTTGTCCAATCCTTGCGGGACCACCACGCCTGCCAACTTCGGGTTCGACGCCATGCCGGGCGACAGCGCGAACATCACCTTGAGCGGGATCGTCTACAACGACAGCTGCATCGGGGGCCAGAACCCAGCCCATGAGACCTACTGGGGAGAAGGTGGCAGCCAGAACGGGATCCCCTTCCTGCCGGGCGGAATGCTCGTCGCTGGCTTCGGAATCGATAGCCAGACCGGCATGACCTGCGGAGCGGGGCAGCCCGGTTACGGCACCGGGTGCCGAGTCACGATCAACGGCCTGGCCACGGTCGATGTCTTCCAGACCCAGGGCAACACCGTCCTCAATATCACGGGCAGCACTTTCAATATCCCGGGCGTGCAAGGCTCGGCGATTCTCACCCAGTAGCCGGATGAGAGGCAGGCAACGGGCGCAGAGCACCGTCGAGTTCGCTTTGGTAGCGCCTATCTTCTTCGCGGTCCTCTTCGGGATCATCGCGTGCGGCATCCTGCTGTTCCAGGCCAGCGCGATCTCCGACGCGGCCCAGTCTGGGGCACGCCAGGCCATCATCGAGTTCTACCACAACCCTCTGGTAGGGGGCTGCGAGCCAGGGGTTCCGGCCGCTTCCGGGTCGGGGGCGCCGACTTACATGCCGACGGTGGTTCAGCATGCCGCCAACATCGTGCAGGTTGACAGCAGGCGACTCTGCCAGCAGGGGAGCGCTACCAGTGCCGACAGCTTCTGCGCGAACGGGCAGGCCGGGACTCTGGTTCAGGCGCCCATAAGCGGCACCGGAGACGCGATGATCGAGTTGTGTGCCATCGGCGGCTTCACCGCTCCGTCGGCATTCAAGGTGCAGGTCACCTTCGTCGCCCACCCCCTGGAGCCGCTCCTGGGGGCGCAGGTCGACCTGAAATCCACCAGCATCCTGGCCGCTCAACCATGAACGCTGCGGGGCTTGGGCGCAGGTCTTCGCGATGCAGCTCTGGGGGCCGTTGTTGTGGAGCGCCATCCCCGAGGTGGCGCATCTTCCACAACTGCGCCCTCACGACAATCGGTTGGCGCCTGTGGCCAGCGGCGGATGCCATCGAGGACCCGGTCCCGGTGGGCGGCGCGACCGGTCGCAGCGCGAGCTGGGCGAGGCGGTGCTCCATCGACAGCATGACCTGGGAGGCGACCGCTGGCTGCGCCCACAACTACACGCGGAAGGTTGCCCCGGACAGCCGTTGGGGACGCCACCGCCCGCCTTTCATGGGAGGGGGTGCCGGTGGGAACTTGCCGCCGCTGTAGGTCGCCCCGTGTCGTCCCTCGCCTAACGGGTCTACCACGTTACCTGATCTGGGCCATTGTTCGAGGCTGGGGCGCACCAGCCTCGAAAAAGTCATGCAGGGGTCTTCGGTTCGCGGCCAGCGCAAACTGCCATCTCCTTGATAGATGACCAACCTGGGCGCGGGGCCCGCTCGGCGGGTCCGGGCATGGCGGTGCGAAGGCTGGAATTGATGCACGGAGGGTCCCAGAATGACGAAATTGGGACAGGCGTACACCACCTTGAGGGGGGCGCGCAGGTGGGTGATGGTGCAGAATGACCCGGAGTGATGTTCTCCACCTACAGGCCCGGGTCCGACTCCGATTTCGATCGGCTTTACCGGGACAACTATTCCAAGGTTCTGCAGACTGTAGCTGCCATCGTGGGCACCGGCGTGGCCGCAGAGGACTGCGCCCAAGAGACCTTTGAGCGGGCCTACGCGGCCTGGCCCAGATTCCGGCCGGAGGCCCCCGCACCGGTGTGGCTGCAGCGAATCGCGGTGAACGTCGCCGTGACCGAGCGTCGGCGCTCTGAGCTTCGACAGGTCAAGGAGACCATCCGACGTTTCGGACAACGCGAGGCGATCGAGGACGCCGCTGCCAGGGTCGAGGATATGGACCTGCTTGGAGCCCTGCGTTCCCTGCCGCCCCGGCAGGCGGCCGTGATTGTGCTCCGCCACTTGCATGGGTATACCAACCGCGAGATCGCGGTGGCCATCGGAATCCCGGAGCGCACTGTGGCCTCGCGACTCGCCTCTGCCAAGCGGAACTTGGCCGCCCGTCTGGGGGGAGCATCTTCAGGGGCTTCGATCCAGAGCCGATCGGAGGAGCAGCCTGCCGCAAATGCGAAAACCCTGAAGGTTGGCTCCGCCACCAAGGGGAGACTTCATGCCTGACGATTTCGACACATGGTTGCGGCGAGAGCTCCCAGCGGTACTCCCCCCCCCAGACACGGCTGTCCCACCGCCGCGGTATCGTCAGCAGGCGCTCCGCCGACCGCGTACCAGCAGCTGGTTTCGCGCGAACCGGCCAGCCGTCAGAGCGGGGTTCTTAGGGGTGCTTTGCGCGGCGGGCCTGGCCACTGCCACCGCCGCCGCCGCGGTGCATGCCGTAGACCCTTCTCTGCCAGGGTTTTTTGGACACGCAGCCAGCTCCTGCAACGCCCATCGTTCCTGCGGGACAGCTGGTGGCCCAAGACAGCCCAGTGTCTCGCGCGTGGCGACCAACATGACCGGCGCGACCCCCGGTGGAGGTCGGGACACGACGGCCCATGGACGGCTGGGAACCTACGTCCGCGTCCCCATGGCGGCCGGTTCCCCTGGCCTGAGCCGCAGCCACGGCGGGCCGAGCAGCACTCCGGGTCCTGGTCGCAGCCACGGCGGGTCCAGCAGTTCCCCGGGTCTGGGTCGTGGCCGTGGCGTAGCCGGCAGTACTCCAGAAGCGAGCCGCGGTCGTGGCAAGGCTGGCAGTTCCCCGGGTCTGGGTCGCAGCCATGCCGTATCCAGCAGTACTCCAGGAGCGAGTCGCGGCCGTGCCAAGGCTGGCAGTTCTGCGGGTCTGGGTCGCAGCCATGCCGTATCCGGCAGTACTCCAGGTTCGGGTCGAGGCGCTGTCAGTTCCGGGAGTTCGCCAAGCCTGGGCCATGGCGGGACGCACAGCACCCTGGTTGCTGGGTCCGGTGGTGGGAGGGCCGGCAGCAGTCACAGCAGGAGCGGCCGATGAACGGAGCTGGGCGGTAAGCGCGAACGGCGACCGCTCGCGACAGAGCCAATGCTCGTCGATGGCGCGCGGTAATGTTCGGGGCCGCCGACCCTAAATGGGTGCTCGTTGGCGTCTCTGCTCGCCAGGCACGCTGCTTGATGAGGCTTGGCGCTCAAGCCGAGCTACAGCAGGGTGGAGCTCTCCGTGGTGGCTCCGGCCCACGGGGGACTCCTCAAGTCCCGTCCTCGGGCCCGGGGCTTGATGCAAGAGCAGCCGACAGCAGCGAAGGCCCGTTCTCTGCCACGCGCCGTCGTGGTCTTGAAGTCCTCTTCGAAACGCCGCTGTTGGCAACGGCGGAGCAGGGCGATGCTCGGTCACCTCAGCCTGGATCTAACGACTAGGACATGGCTTTGAGACGGGTGTACACGAAGACAACGCACTCAATGCCGGGATAGTCGGTGCTACCAGGCCGCCAATCGGCCCTGCCAACGAGCACCTTTTCGGTGCAGGCATCACCCCACGCTGTGGATCGTCTGGGCGCAACCTTCGAGGATCCCCGTCTGGTGGCCAATGCCGGACTCCTCAGACCTGCCACTCTGGCCCAGCACCTGGTGCCGAGGGAGGTGTTCGAGGAGAGCGTTGAGCTGGGTGAAGCGCCGGGTCGGCTCAATGTCGGCCGCAAGGCAGCGTATCCAGTCAATTCGGTGCTGGCCTGTGGGGATCGTATCGACGACAGCAGCGTGCTCTGGGCTGCGGCTACCCGGCAGGTGCTGGGTTATGCGGTACTGGCTCTCTCCGCCACGGGGAACCTTCCTACGGAGCTTCACCGTGGGCCATGTCCGGCAGGTGGGGCGGGAGCTGTGGCGCGGCGCCGGCGGAGGAGGGATGGCCTGGCGACTGGCCGATCCAATGCCCCGGGTCTTCCTTGTAGCTCGCGTACAGACCGTTCAGGCACAGCAAATCGTAGACGGCGTCCAAGATGAACCGCGCCGCGCGGTTGCGTGGTAGCCCGTCATCCAGGCTCGGGGGCACCAGGAAACCTTGCTCCAGGTCATACTAGCGGGAATGCCTTGTTCTTGCCCGCCGGTACCAGTGGCACCGTCTGCACCTTCACCGAGTCGCCAATGTGGAAGGGCACGTCCGGGTCTTTGGGAGGAGGTGACTCGGGCACAGATGTTCCGCCCGCCCGCCCACTCGGGTAAGGCTCCGTCCCGCGCCCATTGCCGCTCAGGGCGCCTTCGGTGACGACGCCTCCGCCGCCGAGGAGCAGCCGCGAAGGCAGCGGCCAAGACGGGAGTGCCAGGGCGTCTACTCGCCGAAGAGGATCGCGCTCAGGACACTCCCTCCGTTGAGGCCGGGGCCAAGCACGACGTCAGTTGCGTTGGTGGCGGGGGTTGGCAGCAGCTGGCGGAGAAGTGTGCGGTGGTGCCCATAAGGGCAGTTGAGTGAACCGGGAAGAGGTTGGCGAGTGGGACTGGTGGGCCAGGCTATGGGCGACTTCTGTTGAGGGCGCACTGAGACGACTGCTGGCGGGACATTCATGGTGTGAAGGATCGGGTCGCCCCGGCGTCAAGGCTTCGGCCAGCGCCACCGCTAATGGGGGCATGCGGGAGCCGAAGCCCCCAGGGCGCATCTTGTCTGTGGGGGTCGGGCACCTGCTCCAGGCGATCACCCAGCTGCTGGACCCAGCCGAGGTGAGCGGCACCAGGTGCATCACCATCGAGGACTCGGGCTTCTCGGAGATCCGCTTCGTCGGGCGGGAGCGCTACGGCTCGAGGCACTGGTTGCGCAAGATGGTCTCGGGGATGCTGACCGCCAAGTTCAGGGACCGGCTGGTGGCTGGGGCATCCCGGCGGGGCATAGCGGTTGTCGGCATCCCCGCCGCTTACACCTCAATCTGGGGCAGGCAGCACCGGCTGACTCCCCTCTTGGCCCAGCATCACCAGGTATCCGGGCACACGGCCGCGGCCGTGGTGCTCGGTAGAAGGGCACTCGGGCACTCTGCCCGGCGCAGACTCCAGGCAAGTCCAGGTGTGACCACATCCGAACAGAGGATCGAAGCGGCGGGGCAACCCGCTGATGTGGAGAGCTACTCAGGGGGAAGCGCCGGCGTGGCAGGTGACGGGTGCGAGGGCCAGTCCCAGTTCCGAAGGCGTGAGGGCAGCCACCCACGTGGCGCAAGACCCGAAACGGCGACGGCGACCTTGGGCAGCGTCCAGGTCGGGAAAGACCGCTCGTCCCGACCGGGTGTCTTATGGGCACTCAGCAGGAACGGTGAACCAGACCGCCGATACCCCTGCGGCGCTGGCGTTCGTCGTGTGCAGAGCTAGCCGGTCACCGTCGGCTCCAAGGACCACCACGCTGTTGTCCGTGGGAACGCCCGGGACGACGACCGGCTTGGTGGTGCCTCCTGGCTGGAGGGTGGCCAAGTAGAGATGGCCGCAGGCCCCCGCGTCCTGAACGAAGGTCGTCGCGCCCACGGACCATGCGTTCAGATCCCCAAGATCCGGGGCCACCGGAGGGCCGGTGAGAGCAGTGGCGGGCGCGCCACTCGTTGGGATCCACCACAGTCGGGGTGCGGAGGAAGAGCTATCGCAGCTGGCGAGGACCGAGCCGCTCTGCCAGCGCAGAGCGGAGCAATCGACGGCCCGTGGGACGGCTACCTGCCTGAGGACCCGACCGTCGTTGTACACGATCGCAACGCCCTGCTGAGCGCCGATCGCAAGCTCAGTGCCGTCGGGGGAGTAGGCGGCTGAGCCCGCGGCCGCGCCCAGGTTGGAGAACCGATTGGGGAATGTCAGCTGCAGCTTGCCCTGAGGGTCGAAACGCTGGATCGCAGGCGGGAAGGTTCCGGGCGGCCCAGAGAGCCACAGAAGCGCCGGGCCGTGGGGCCGCGTGAAGGTTCCGGTCCCCGTTGGAAGCGCCACCTGGCTCGAGGATCCCTGCTCGAGGTTCAGCTCGGTCACAGTCGTCTTGCCCGTGGCGGCGCTGGCGCCCCCGTAGAGCAGTGCCCGGTGCCCGTCTCCAGACCAGGCCCGCAAGCCAGGCGAGTTGGGCGGCAGCGTGGCCACCAAATAGCGCCCCCCCATTGGGTCCGCCAGGAACAGTTCGATCGGCGACGAAGATGGGGCCGCCCCGGCGGGGCCCGCTGGCGCCGCGGTCCACTCGGCGAGGATCCATCCGGGCCCGACCTGGCCCCAGGGGATGGATGCGCGGCTGCCCTGCGCGCCTCTGGCCAGCTCGGAGACGGCGATGGGCGCTCGGGAATGCGACCGCCCGCCTGGTCGGGAACGGTCCGTGTGGGTGACGGCAGGTCCGCATCCGGCCAGTGCACCGATGACTGCGACCGCGATCAGGACCGCCGCTGAGCGGGCCGCGCGCTGCGTTGGACTCAGGGCCAACCTTGCGTGGAGTCGGGAGGTGATCTTGATGATGCGAGGGTAGAGCGTACCAATCCGCAGGCGCGGAATCGTACCACGATGACGCGCGTTTTGAGATCCCACGGCCATCCCAACCTATCCACTGCGCGCACCCGAAGGGGCCACTGGGCTGGAATCTCGGGGTCGGACATCTAAGCCATGAACCCGCAGCGGACGGTGTGACCGCGGCTCGAGCAGCAAAACCGCCGCAGCCCGACCGGCATTCCACATGGGTCGCGGCGGTCGCTATCATCGCAAGACCGTGCTGGCGCCTCAGCTGACGGCTGCACGGTGTTGGTCGCAGAGGGTGGCGGGTGAGGAGGGCGGTGGGCTTTGGAGAAGCTGTTCGTAGGCTACCGAGCGGCTCTTTCCCACCGCGACCTGCGCCTGCTGCTGACCGGAGAGCTGGTCTCCGCGGCCGGCACCTGGGCCTACAACGTCGCCCTGGCGGTGTACGTGTTCGACCGTACTCATTCGTCGTTTTTGGTGTCGGCGGTCTTCCTGGTGAGATTCGTTCCAGCCATGTTTCTCTCGCCTTATGGAGGGGTGCTGGCGGAGCGCTTCGAACGGGTCCGGCTCCTCATCACCGCCGACATCCTGCTTTTCTCGTGGCAGATCCTGCTGGCGTTGGCGGTGATTGCCGGCTGGCCCATCGCGGTGGTGCTGCTGCTGGCCAGCCTGGCCGCTATCAGCAGCACCCCGTATAACCCCGCGGTGGCGGCCATGATCCCGCAACTGGCTGGTGAGGACGACCTGGCGGCCGCCAACGCTCTCAACAGCACGATCGACAACTTGGTGGTGGTCTTGGGACCGGCCTTTGGCGCCTTGCTCCTGCTCACCCACTATTCCTGGCTGCCGTTTGTGATCAACGCCCTCACCTTCGTGTTCGCCGCCGCCATGGTCCGGCTGATCCGAGTCCGCTCCCAGCCCAGCGACGTGACCGACGGCGGGCGTTCGGGGCCATTCCGGCAGATGCTGGTGGGCCTCCGCGCCATCACTAGCTCCGGGGCTCTCGTGGTGCTGGTCACCTTTAGCGTGCTCGCCAGCTTTGTCTATGGCACCGACACCGTGCTCTTCGTCTACGTCAGCAAGCTCCAGCTCCACACCGGAGCGACCGGCTACGGCTACCTGCTGGCGGGTCTAGGGGTCGGTGGGGTCGTCGGGGCCCTGTTCGTCAACCGGCTGGCGGGAATGCCGCGCCTGGGGGCGATCATCACACTGGGGATGGCGGTCTACTGCGTTCCCTCGGCCCTGCTCATCTGGGTCAGCTCTCCAGAGTTGGGATTTGTGCTCGAGGTGGTGCGCGGCGGCGGCACCCTGGTGGTGGATGTGCTGGCGATCACCGCCATGCAGCGCTCGGTGTCCTCAGACCTGGTGGCGCGCGTGTTCGGGGTCTTCTTCGCCCTGGTGCTGGCCGCCATCTCTCTGGGATCGCTGCTGGCAGCCACCATGGTGGCCAGCATTCACCTGCACGAGAGCCTGATCGTGGTCGGGATCCTGGTCCCGGTGGTGGCTGGCATGGCCTACCCTTGGCTGCGACGGATGGACAACCGGGCGGAGCAGCGAGCTCGCGAGCTGGCGCCCATGGTCGCCTTGCTGGGCCAGCTGGGGATCTTCGCGGCCGGCTCCCGTGCGATCCTGGAGCGATTGGCGGCAGCCTGCACGGTGCAGGATGTAGCTTCTGGGACGGTCGTGGTCAGGGAGGGAGAACCAGCGGATGCTTTCTACGTGCTGCGCAGCGGGGTCGTGCGGGTCGACGCCGTGGGCGAGGGCACACAGCTAAGAGAGCTCGCGACCCTGAGTGCGCCTGCCTACTTTGGGGAGATTGGTCTGCTGCAGCACATCCCCAGAACCGCCACCGTCACTGCTGTCACCCCCTGTGACCTGTACCGCATAGGCGGCGACCAGTTCTTGGACGCCCTCTCCTCTGGCTCCGCAGCCAGGATGCTGTTCGAGGGGACCAAGACCCGGCTCCAGCGCTCCCATCCCACCTACGCCGCGGCGATGGAGCAGCCAGAACCGAGCTGAGTCCCTTCGGCGGCAAATCGGCGGGGAGGGGCCGCGCGGTTGCTGGCGATGGGCGGCGCCCGGCCGAGCAGGGCGGATCCCAACCGTCTTAACGCCGCGGGCTGGCTCGGCTGGATCTCCGGGAGATTCGGGTGGTGGATCCCGGCGACGACCGTTGGCCCTCGGCTTACGCCCCCATCCCAGGCTCGCCAGCACCGCTGGCTCAGCGTGTGCCCGAACCGGATTTGTGGCTTTCTGGCATCATCTGCTGACCGCAAGTCGGTCAGGGGAGGCGCTCGACCGGCCCGGTTTATCCGGTATACTTCCGGTCTCGCGGAGGGGAGGCGATGAGGTGCGGGCTGTGAAATCGGCCGCCTGGCCCGCACTGAGCCACTGGCGGGCCCGACCCCTGAAGGTCGGCGCGGGTGCGCCGGGGCGGAGGGTTTCCACTTTGAAGAAATGGTGGGTGCTTGGCGCGACGGTGCTGGCCGGAGCGGGGGCCCTCCTGGGTCCGGTGGTGGGGGCCCAGACTTTCGACCAGTTTTCCAACTCCACTTTCGAATGTTCCAGTTGCGACGCCAGCAGCTTGGTGCCCCTGGTGCAGGGTTCCCCCGCCATAGCCCCTTGGAGCGTCACTCAAAATAGCGTGGATTGGATCAACGGCAGTGCGTTACACCCCTATTGGCAGCCGCCTCCGGGCGGTGGCAACAGCATCGACATGAACGGCACCCTGAATCGGGAGCCGAGCGGAGCTACCAGTGCCGCAGGGGCGATCGCACAGACATTCAGTACGACCGCAGGTACGACCTACCTTGTCTCCTTCGAGTTTTCTGGCAACTTCAACAGCCCTACATGTCCTGGTCAGGGCACCCAGACCATGACTGTCCAAGCCAGTGGCACCGGCTGGTCCTCGGTCCCGTCCTCGTACACGTTTACGAAACCTTCCGACTATAGCCCCCAAAATATGGGATGGCTGACTGAGAACTATGCCTTTCACACTGCCACCGCCGCCACCACCCTGACGTTCACAGCCGCCTCTAACAATACCACCGACTGTGGACCGGTTCTGGCCGACGTGACGCTGACGCCGAGTTCTTCCCCGACCACATGCACGGGGTCTTGCACGGTTAACCTGCAAAGCACCTCCACCGGTACCTCCGCGGGCATCACCGCCGCGTCGACGGGGGACGGTTTCTTTCTGCAGGCAACCTTCGGTTCCGACTACAGGCTCGGTTGTGATTCGGCGGTGACCGGCCACTTCACGGCCGACCCGCTGCTGGTCATCAGCTATCACCAAAACTCGACGGCGCCGAACGTGTACGGCTCGGTCACTCTCACCTTCCCCAAAAAGGTCGTGCACGAGGTCCCAACCAACAAGGGGACGCCGCACATGCCAGTCTGCGTGGGGGCGAACGAGCCCTTCCCCGGTTCGTCAGCGGTGAGGTGGACCCCGACCAGCCCCTTCACCTATCAGGGGTTGCTTTACCCGTGCGACAACGCGACCCACCACGCTGACATCAAGAATGCTGGGAACTATCCCCTCAATATCTGCGTCTACTCCTACTCCAGGGTTCACGGTGCTGAGCGGGTGGTCATCCACACCAGCTCCTTCGGCGATCCCATGTTCTGGTAGCGGGCGGACCGAGTGGGTCACATCCTGTTCCCTCAATCGGACCTGAGCGCCCTTGGGTCTTCGACTCTCGAGCGCCGAAGTCGCCCTTGGACTTTGCGCAAGGGGCTACATGAGCTCTTTCAGTGGCGGCCGGTTGGGCTGGTGGAGCCCGCGGCCGTCCCAACTCGACCCTCGCGCGGAGGGTTCACGCGCACGGCGCCGGTGCCATCTCCATGTCTTCGGGCGGGTCTTCGACACGCCGTGATCATGGAAAAGGGCCGCGAACGTACGCGTCTTGGCGTCTGTCGCTGGACCAGTCGTCCGCATGACACCCGGTTCACCGGTCGTATGGCGCCCGGCTCAGCCCATTTGCATCCCCAAGGAGTGATGGCGTTTGGATTCGCCCTCGGGCCCCGGTGACCCCCACGACATAGCCGCCTGCCTCAGGCGTTGCCAGGTGCTCGCCGCGCTAGACGAGGCGCAGCTTGCCGCCCTGGCGGAAGCTGGTAGCTGGGTTACCACCAAGGGTGGCTCGGTCCTCATGCACGAGGGGGATCCCGGGGATGCCGCCTTCGTGGTGGCCGGCGGTCGCCTGCAGGTGACGCGCACGGTCGAGGGCGAGGAGGTGATGGTGGGGGAGGTGGGGCCGGGAGAGCTGGTGGGGGAGATAGCGTTGATTGCAAGGCGGCCCAGAACCGCGACGGTGCGCGCCGTGCGCGACACGGAGCTGGTCCGCATCGGCTCCGCCGAGCTCAGCCGGGCCGCCGTCCGCGAACCCGGGCTGATGGGAGGTCTGGCGGGGCTCATCGTGGACCGGCTGCGGGAGAGCCGCCCCTTGCGGCCGGCTCAGAGCGTGCGCACGATAGCGCTCATCCCGCTGGGAGGGGTGCCGGTCCCCACCGCTGTGGCAGAGGCCATGTGTCGGGGGCTCTCCCGGCTGGGCGGCTGCGAGCTGCTCGACCTGGGCAGGGTGGAGGAGTTCCTGGGGGAAGAGCCGAACGAGGAGCCGTCCCCGGCTGGTGGCGGCAGCCGTCTGGTCAGATGGCTCAACAACCTGGAGGCCAACTCCCGGTTCGTGCTCTACGTTGCCGACCCGCGCTCAAACGAGTGGAGCGCTCGCTGCGCCAGGCAGGCGGATCGGATACTGCTGGTCCACGAGGGCTCCGGATCTACGGATGTGGGAGGCGATCCGGCCGGCCCAGCGTCGCTGCCGGTGCGCCGCGAGCTCCTGATCGTCCATCCCGAAGCGACCAGCCGCCCGTCAGGTTGCGCGCCACTGCTGCGACGGCTCGGGGTCTCCGCTCACCACCACGTTCGCGGTGATCGCCAGAGCGACTTCGACCGGGTGGCCCGTCTCCTGACCGGTCGGGGCACCGGGGTCGTCCTCGGCGGTGGCGCCGCTCGCGGCTGGGCCCATCTCGGTGTCCTCCGCGGTTTGGAGGAGCTGGGGATTGCGGTGGACGCGGTGGGCGGCACCAGCATCGGAGGGGTGATGGCGGCGGCCTTTGCGATCTTCCCAGAGGCTGAGCAAAGGGAGCGCATCCTCGAGCATGGCCTGGCCGGCCCACGCCGGCTCTTCCGCATGACCCTGCCGATCGCAGCACTGTCATCGGGCCGCACCGTGACCGAGGCGCTCCGGTCACCCCAGGCGTTCGGGGACCTCAGGATCGAGGATTGCTGGTTGCCGCTCTTTCTGGTCTCGACCAACCTCACCACCGCCGCGCCCAAGGTGCACAAGGAGGGTCCCATCTGGCGGGCCGCCCGCGCCAGCGCCTCCATCCCTGGCCTGCTGCCGCCGGTGTGCGAGGATGGCGAGCTGCTGGTGGACGGCGCCATCCTGGACAACCTTCCCATCGGCGTCATGCATGACCAGCTCCAGGGGGGTCGGGTGATCGCGGTGGACGTGGAGCCCTCCATCGACCTCAAGGTGGGCAGGCCGTTCGAGCCCTCCATCTCAGGATGGAAGTTGCTGCTGAATCAGATCAACCCACTGCGCGAGTCCCTGCAGGTGCCCAGGATGGCGGCGGTGGTGGCCCGTTCCCAGGCGGTGCGGGGCCCTCATGACGGGCGCTGGCGTCTGGACGAGGATGCCGGCGATGTGCTCCTGCGGCCTCCAACCGGCGGCTCCAAGGCGTTCGACTTTCGCAGCTACCGCGCGCTGATCGAGGCGGCCCACCAGTACACCCTGGAGCGTCTGGCCGCGCCGTAGGTGATCAGCCGGCGGGGACGAGCCCAACCGCGCAGGCGACTCCAGTTCCCTGCAGCCCGCAGTAGCCGTTGGGGTTCTTGTGCAGGTACTGCTGGTGGTAGGGCTCCGCGTAGTAGAAGGGACCCGACTCCAGAACCTCGGTCGTGATCCGCCCCAGCCCGGCCCCATCCAGCTGCTCTTGGTAGCTGGCCCTCGATGCCTCGGCGAGCGCGAGCTGCTCTGGAGACGTGCAGTAGATGGCCGATCGGTACTGGGTGCCCAGGTCATTGCCCTGGCGCATGCCCTGGGTGGGGTCATGAGACTCCCAGAAGACCCGAAGCAGCTCCTGATAGGTCACCCGCTGGCGCCGGAAGGTGACCAGCACCACCTCCGCGTGGCCGGTCATCCCGGTGCAGACCTCCTCGTAGGTCGGGTTGGGGGTGATCCCACCGCTGTAGCCGGCCGCGGTGGTGTGCACCCCAGGCACCTGCCAGAAGCGGCGCTCGGCGCCCCAGAAGCAGCCCATCCCGAAGATGGCGACCTCGACCCCGGGAGGGAATGGCGGCTGCAGGGATTGGCCCAGAACCGGGTGCGCTGCCCCCACTTGCATGGCCTCCTGGCGTCCCGGCAGAGCTCTCGAAGGCGGCGGCAGCTCGGTGCGGCGAGTGGTGTCAAGCATGCGGCGTAATACCTCCAGCACTTAGGGCTCAACCCTACCACCGCGTGGTGGGTGGACAGGCCTTCCGAATCATTCCCATCGGAACAGTGTCACCGCCGCCAGCCCCGACACCGCCGCCCAGGCGAGGCAGAGGGCGAACGGCAGGAGTGGCAAGCCGTGGCCCTCCATCACAGCCCGCATAGAGCTGCTGAAGGTGGCCGCGGGCAGCACGCGCGCTATCGGTTGGATGAGTGTGGGCAGCTGGCCAATCGGAAGGGCGATCCCCCCGACCACCAGAAAGAGGATGTAGAGCCCGTTGGCCCCTCCCAGGGTGAGCTCCGCTCGCAGCCCACCGGCCATCGTCAGGCCGATCGCAGCGAAGGTGAAGCTTCCCAGCAGCAGGAGGATTCCGAGCAGCCACCAGGCGCCCTTGCCCTCCCAGCGAAAGCCGAAGTGAGCAATGAGCAATACCAGCGCCACCTGGCCCAGCTCAACCAGCAGCACCGAGGCGGCCTTGGCCAGGACCAGCGTGCTTCGTCTGAGTGGAGTCCCCCCCAGCCGCTTCAGGACCCGGTAGTAGCGCTGGTAAGCGGTGGAGATTCCCAGGGTCACCATTCCCGTCGACATCAGGGCCAGGGTCAGGATCCCCGGGACCAGGAAGTAGATCGGGGGGCCGTTCTGCGAGGGCAGCACCTTGATCCCCGCAAAGAAGACCAGCAGCAAGACCGGGAGCACCAGGATCACCAGCAGGTTCTCGGGCTGGCGCAGGAGCAGCAGCAGCTCCACCCGCAGCTGGGCTGAGAATGCTCTGGCCTGGGGGCCGTGGCTGCCCCGCCTCGTGCCAAGGGGGAGAGAGCTCATTCTGCTGCCTCCTCGGTGAGGCTCAGGAACACCTCCTCCAGCGACGACCGTCCGATTCGGATCTGGTTGAAGGAGAGCTCCCGCTCCAGCAGCCAGGAGGTGAGCCCGACCGCCACCACGGCGGGCTCAGAGGTGGCGAGGTCGTAACTTCCGCGGCCGCGATCCTGGACGTGATCGACGCCGGTCAGATGCGCCACCACGTCCAGCTGGTCGGGGGTCAGCGGCTCAGTGAGCTCGACGTGGAGCAGGTCGGGGCCGGAGCCACCTCGGAGGCGCTCCGGCGAGTCAAAGGCGATCAGGGCTCCATCCTTGAGAATCGCCACGCGGTCGGCCAGTCGCTCGGCCTCCTCCATCGAGTGGGTGGTCAGGACCACGGTCACCCCCTGTGCCTGATTCTCCTTCACGATCTCCCAGGTGAGCAGCCGGGCCCGGGGGTCCATCCCCGCAGTCGGTTCGTCCAGAAAGAGGATCCGGGGGCGACCGACCAGGGCCAGCGCCAGGGACAGCCTCTGCTGCTCACCTCCCGACAGCTGGCGGAAGCGGCGGTCGGCCTTCTCCAGCAATCCCACCCGCTCCAGCAGCGCCTCCCCTGGCTCCGGGTCTTGGAAGTAGGACGAGAAGAGCCGCATCACCTCGCCCACCTTGATGGTGGGGTAGATGCCTCCCTCTTGCAGCATCAGCCCGACCAGCGGCCGGACCCGCCCGGTATCCCCGGCGGGATCGCACTGCAGAACCCTGATCGTGCCTCGATCGGGACGACGGTATCCCTCGATCATCTCGATCGTGGTGGTCTTGCCGGCTCCGTTGGGGCCGACCACCGCCACCAGCTCCCCTATCTCCACTTCTAGGCTCAAGTCCGCCACCACGACCCTATCCCCGTAGGACTTGGAGACTCCGACCAGCGAGATGGCGGACCCGGAGGGCGCAGCCGCGGTCATGGCTGCAGGGTTTCGCCCGGGGCCAGGTCAACCCGGTACCCGACGCCAAAGACGGTGTTGACGCGGAATGGCAGGCTGGGAAATGCCTCGAACTTCTCCCGGATCCATCTGATGTGAACCGCCACGGTCTTGCTGTCACCGTGGAAGTCGGCGCCCCAGACCGCCCGCAGCAGTGAGTCCCGGCTGTGCACCCGGCCGTGGTGGGTCAGCAGGAAGAAGAGGAGGCTGAACTCCTTGGGACTCATCTTCACCTCCTGCCTGTCGACCATGACCCGGCGCGAATCCGCGTCGGCTGTGAAGTTGCCGACCCGGATCAGCTGGCCCTGGGGCGGCGCCTGGGGGGGGCGTTCAGAGCGCCGCAGCAGGGCTGCGACCCGGGCCATGAACTCCTTCACCCCAAACGGCTTGGTCATGTAGTCGTCGGCGCCCAGTCCGAGCCCTGTCACCTTGTCGCTCTCGGCCCCACGGGCGGTCAGCATCAGGATGGGCACGTCCGACTCCTGGCGGATGGCCCGGCACACCTCCTCGCCGGAGAGCTCCGGGAGCATGAGGTCGAGCACCACCAGGTCAGGGCTCCGGGACCTGGCCAGGGCCAGCCCGGCGGTGCCGGAGCTGGCCTCCGAGACCACGTACCCCTGCGCCGCCAGGTTGTAGCGCAGGGTCATGCGCACCGCCTCCTCGTCCTCCACCAGCAGCACGCGACGCCCGTGCCCCTGGCCCGGCTCGGGGGAGCTCAAGGTCAGCCCAGCTCCACCAGCTGGCCGGTCTCCAGAAAGACGACATCCTCGGCGATGTTGGTGACGCGGTCGGCGATCCGCTCCAGGTTGTGGGCGATGAAGAGCAGGTTGGTGGCGGGATATGCCCAGTCCGGATGCTCGCGCATGGTCTCCACCATGTCGTCGAAGACGCGGTGGTAGATGCGGTCGATCCGATCGTCACGAGCGGCGATGTCCTGGGCCCGGCGGACATCGGTGGCGGTGATCGTCTCCATGATGTCGCGCACCTGCTCCTCCACATACCTCCCCAGCCGGATCACGGCGTCCATGCGCGGCCGCGAGGAGAGCTCGATCAGGGGCAGGGCATACCGGGCGCAGCTCTTGGCGTGGTCGCCCATCCGCTCGAGCTCTGAAGCGATCAGAAGAAGGCCGAAGATGGCATGGAGGTCGGGCCCGGTCGGGTGCAGCTCCTCCAGGACCTGGATCCCGCGCTCTCGCTCCAGGCGGTGGCGCTCGTTTATCTCCAGGTCACCAGAGACGACCTTGCGGAGGCGGTCGCCGTCGCGATCCTCGAGACCTCCCATCGCGCCCGCAACCCCTTCGGCGACCAGCCCGCCCAGCAGACGCACCCCGTCGCGACGGGCTGCCACCTCGGCGGCCAGGTCAGGGGGCCGTGGAACGCTCGCCATCTTGCGATCTTAGAGGACGCGCATCAGACGGCCGGATCGGGAGGGCACAGCTGGATCCGAACCTCGGTGCCGGCTCCCGGATGGCTGCTGACCTCGATCCTGCCGCCCTGGAGCTCGACCGCCTGGCGGGCGATGGCCAGCCCCAGGCCGCTGCCGGAGCCGGAGCGGGAGCGATCGCCGGTGTAGAAGCGGTCGAAGATAAGCGGCAGCGCCGACGCCGGTATGCCGCTGCCGGTGTCGCGCACCGCCACGGTTGGGCAGGCGCCCGCCATCGCGACCGTGACCGTGATCCGGCCACCCTCGCCGGTGAACTTGATAGCGTTGTCGAGGACGTTGGAAAGCGCCCGCTCCAGCCGTTCCGAGTCGGCGCGGGCGACAACCGGCTCCCCGGAACACTGAAGGGTCTGGCGCCGCTCCTTGGCCTGGGGGCCGAGTCCCTCGCAGACGCGGCGGACCAGCTTCAAGAGGTCAACCGCCTCCAGGTTTGCTCGCTCTGCGCCCGCCTCCAGCCGGGCCAGGTCCAGGATCCCCGACAACAGCGAGTGCATGTGGGCCGCCTCGGTGGCGATCCGCGAGGCGAACTCCTGGGTTGCCTCGGGGTCGCCGCGCGCCTCTCCGGTGAGGGTGTCAGCCAGCAGGGTGAGGCTGGCGAGTGGGGTGCGCAGGTCGTGGGACAGGTTGGCCAGGAGGTCCTGGTGGGCGCGGTTGAGCCGGCGCTCGTGGGTGATGTCACTCAGGATCAGAAGGACAGTCGGGGCGGGACCGGAGCCCATCGGCGCCGCCACCGCGCGCAGGACCCGCCGCCAGCCGTCGTGGGTGATCTCCGAACGCTGGATCTCCCCCTGCTCGAAGGCGATCCCCACCAGCTCCGCGGCTCTGGGGTCATCAAGGATCAGAGCCAGCGGGCTCCCGGCCTCGAGAGGAGGAGCGACCGGCTCCCTGGGGGGGACGCTTTTGGCCAGGAGCTCGGGGGCGTTGGGGCTGGCCCAGAGCAGCCGCCGGCTGCGGTCGAGCAACAGCCCCGCGTCGGTGCCCAGGCGCGCCATCGCGGTCAGCACCTCGGTCCGCAGCCGCTCATGGCCACTCTCTGCGGGACGGGTCACCTGGCCCACTCCCCGGTTTTGGGGTTCAGGTAGCCCTGAAACTCGACGTGGAGCGGGTCCAGCCGAGGGCTGAGCTCCAGGCGCCACACCCCGCCCTTGGGACAGCGTTGCTGGCCGCCGCCCGGCGCATGGGTCAGCAAGGGCAGCAGGATGTTGCCGTGGGTGGCCGCGGCGGCCACTTCCACTCCGCCGACTAGACAGGTGGAGACTATCCGCTGGAGGAGCCCCACAGCCTCCTCGGGGCTCTGGGGCTCATTGCTCTCGAAGAGCAATGAGAGCGGTGTGACCTCCAGTCCGCGGCTGTGAGCCGCCGGCATCAGGGTGTCGCAGCAGCGGACGGTGGGACTGCTGCAGAAGAGCTGGACTGCCTGCTCGGCCAAAACGCAGGAGATGGCCAGGCTCTGGCGCCAGCCGAACTCGGTCAGCGGCCGGCTCTGGTCGCTGCCGGGCCAGGCCCCACGGTCCAGCGCCACCCCATGGCGCACCAGGTGCAAGGTGGGCACTGCCGCGAAGTATAGGCGTGCCGAGCGCCGATCCTGGGCGATCTGGATCTGGAGCGTCTTGGCGTCGCACGGCGACGATACGATGTGATCGTGAGCGCTTGCCGTTCGGTCGCCGCGGCGCCGTGAGCAGGGCGCCCCGGCTCGCCGCCATCGATGTCGGCAGCAACACCATCCATCTGCTCCTGGCCGGCTGTAGACCGGAGAGCGCCCCCCGCCACCTGTTCCGGCGCCGGGAGTTCGTTCAGTTGGGCCTGGATGTGGCCAGCAGCGGGAGGATCGGCCCCGAACGCTTGGAGTTGGCCGCGAGCACACTCTCGGGGCAGGTCGCGGAGGCGCGCCGCCGGGGGGCGCGGAGCCTGGCCGTGGGGGCGACCCAGGCCCTGCGGGCTGCGGGCAACGGGGCTGAGGTCGCACGGCTGCTGGCTGAGCGCGCAGGAATCCCTGAGGTGGTGGTGCTGCCGGCCGCCGAGGAGGCCCAGCTCGCCTTCACGGGCGCCGGCATGGGTGTCGCCCCGGGCACCCTGACCCTGCTCCTGGACATCGGGGGCGCCTCCACCCAGGTGGCACTGGGGCCGGCCGGAGGAGTCTGCTCCGACCACTCCCTGCCTCTGGGGTCCGGGTCCATCGCGGCCCTGGCGGTTGGAGACCCACCCAGCCCGGAGGAGTGGCGGGCGATGCAGCGAAGGGTCAGCGAGCTGATCCCCGATCTGGTACCACCGCCGCCACGGACCCTGGCCCTGGGGACCGGCGGCACCATCACCAACCTGCCCCGCCTGATCGGGCGTGAAAAGGGCTCTTCCCTGCGCCTGCGGGACGTGGAGGAGGTGATCGAGGTGTTCCGTGAGCGTCCCGTCTGGGAGGTCGCCTCTCGGACAGGCATGGATCTGGAGCGGGTCCGCCTCTGCCGCGGTGGGGCGCTCATCCTGGCGCACCTCATGGACCTTCTCGGTCTGGCCCGGATCCGTTGCTCGGAGCGTGGGCTCAGAGACGGGATGGTGGCGGGGATTCTGGAGCGAGGCGACGACTGGTGGCGCCCGCTGGCGCCCGTGGAGGGGACCCCGCCCGTCGCCGAGGAGGCAGAGCTTGTCCAGCTCTGACGGGATGACCTACGCGGAGCTGGCCGGCGCAGCCCTGGAAGACCGAGTTCAGGCGCTGCGTTGGGCAACCGCCCGCCTCCCCTTGGCCGGCGACCAAGAGGCGGTCCATGACACCAGAGTCGCGCTCCGCCGTTTGCGAGAGGCCATTGCGGCGCTCTCCCCATGCCTGCGACCCAAAGACCAGGGGCGCGCACCTCGGCTGCGCACCGCCGAAAGGGACCTGGGCCCGCTCCGGGATGCCGAGGCCCGGTACGAGCTCTTGGCCTCGGTGCTGGGCCCGGTGGCGGTCTCCTGGGATCGTCGCGACGATCCCAGGGCCGCGGCGGTCTACGGATCATCGGTGCTGCCGGGTGCGACCGGGCCCGTGGCCGGCCTGCGGGGGCTGGAGGCAATGGCCCGCGGCTGGCTGGCGGACGCGGTGGCGGCGGAGATGACCACTCAGCGAGAGGTTTTCCTGAGCGGCCGCTCCCTGCCCCGCCTCGGACGCCTGGCGTCCGGCTTTGAGGTCCTGGACAATCGGAGCAGCCGGAAGCGGGCGCGGGAGGTCGCCGATCAGGAGTTGCCGCGGCTCTTCGAACGGGCGGCCATCCCCCAGGAGAGCGAGCGGGATCTGCACCGTCGCCGTATCCGCACCAGGCGGCTGCGCTACCGTCTTGAGCTCTTCGGGCCCGCGCTGTCAGATGAGCACCGGCGGGTTGTCGAAGAGCTGCGCCGGCTTCAGTCCATGCTGGGGCGGTTCCACGACCTCGCGATACTGGTGGAGTGGATGGACGAAATCTCTCGCCGCGGGCGCCACGACCTCCGTCCGGCCCTGCGCCGGCTCACTGTCAGGGTTGAGCTGGAGCACCAGGCCGCCCGGGAGGCTTCCGAGGCGGAGCTCAGAGGACTTGACGGATCGGGCTGGTGGGAGGCCGCCCGGCGAGCGTGTCTGGGCTGACGCGTCAGCCTCCAGGTAGGTCAGCCCTGCCATGGTCAGTCCCAAACTTCCCGAGCTGACCCTGGGCGACATCCGCCGCATCGCGGTGGATGCGCAGCTGCTGGGAGCGCTCGCGCAGGTGGTGGCCCCGATGACACCGAAGTCTGTGGTCGACCTTATCCGCCGCTTGGGTTATGTGCAGCGCGATCCGCTCAACGTGGTGGCCCAGAGCCATGAGCTGGTGCTGTGGAGCCGCCTTGGATGCCTGGATCGTGCGGCCGTGGACCGTGCCCTGTGGCAGGACCGTGAACTCTTCGAGTACTGGGCCCACGCGGCCGCCGTTCTCCCCAGCTCCGATTTTCCGCTCCATCTATGGCGGATGCGGCACTACCGGCAGCGGCCACCCGCGTACGGAGCGGGGATGGCGTCCTGGATCGTCGACCATCAGCAGCTGAGACGCCACCTGTTGCGGCGTCTGGCCCTGTCCGGACCCATGCCCACGAGCGCCATCGGCGACTCGTCCACCCGGCCCCGGGACGGATCCGGATGGGCGGGTCTCACAGATCACCAGCGGATGCTGGAGGTGCTTTGGTTCCAGGGCCTGGTGGCGGTAGCGGGCCGAGATGCCCGAGGACGACTCTGGGATCTCATGGAACGCTCCCTGCCGGCGGCCACCGCCGCACCGCGCGTCAGCAGGCGCCAGGCGGTTCTCGAGCTCGCCCGTCGCTCGCTGGAGGCCCAGGGAGTGGCGACACCCAGGCAGGTCGCCAGGCATCTGAATGGCGGTGCTCCGTCAGGGATCGAGGTATTTGTCGCCGAGCTGCTGCGGCTGGGCCTGGCCCAAGAGGTCACGGTCCGCAGCCGCGACGGGCTGATCCCGGGACCGTGGCTGGTCTCGCAGACAGCTCTGAGCGAATGGGAGAGTGGCGCTCTGCAGAGCTGGCAGGGCAGGACCACCCTGCTGTCCCCCTTCGACAACCTGATCATCGACCGGCGACGCACCGAGCTCATCTTCCAGTTCCACTACCGGATGGAGATCTACGTCCCTCCCACGCGGCGCCGGTACGGCTACTATGTGCTACCCATCCTCGCCGGGGACCGCCTGGTGGGTCGGCTGGACTGCCGTCGCAACTCCCTCAGCGGTCGACTTGAGGTGGCCTCGGTGCACCGGGAGCCTGGTTGCCCGGCCGACTCCGGCCGGGCCCCAGCGATCCGCGCCGCGCTGCTCTCGCTGGCTAGGGCGGTCGGCATGGAGTCGGTCGCATTCACCGACCCCGGTCTGCTGCCCCAGCAGTGGCGGACCGGCCTGCTGGATTGAGAAGGGCGCGACATCACTCGGTGGGGATATGCTCGAGTCCGTGACCGCCTCGCCCGCCATCCAGGACCGCGCCCACTGCTTGATTGTCGGTGCCGGGGTGGTGGGGCTGGCACTGGCCTGGGAGCTCTCCAAGCAGGGCTTGGCGGTCACCGTCCTGGAGCGCGAGCCAGAGTGCGGGCAGGGGGCTTCAGCGGCCGCCGCCGGGATGCTCGCGGCGGGGGTGGAGGCGAATGCTCCCGGCCCCTTTCTGGACCTCTGTCGGCGCAGTTCGCGGATGTGGCGCTCTTGGGCGGAGGAGTTGCGCTCGGACTCGGGGGTGGACTGTGAGCTGGAGACGTGCGGATTGTTGCGAGTCACCACTCGGCCCGAGTCCATCTCGGATCTGGAGGTCCGCCGGGCCTGGCAGCTCACCCAGGGGATCAATGTCTCCGAGCTGTTGAGCCTAGACCAGCTGCGCGCCGAGGTGCCAGGGGTGTCCGCGATGGTAGCAGCCGGCCTCCTCTATCCGGACGAGGCGCACGTCCACAGCCACCGGGTCACCCAGGCGCTGGAGCTGGCGGCGCGCCGCCACGGGGCAAGGATCGAGACCGGGGTCGAGGTGACCTCCCTGAAGGCTGAAGGTGACCGGGTGCGAGCCACAGTGCCGGGCCGCGACCTCGAGGGGGATCTCGCTGTCATCGCCGCCGGGTCCTGGAGCGGAAACCTCCTGGCCGGCCTTGGCGTGGAAGCTTCGGTCGAGCCGATCAGAGGCCAGATCGCCGCGGTGTGCGGAGCGCCAGGAGCGCTGCCCCGGATCGTCTTCGGCGACCGTGGATACGTACTTCAGAAGCGGTCCGGGCAGGTGCTGGTCGGTGCGACCGAGGAGGCGGCCGGTTTCGATGCATGGCCCACCCTGTCGGGCATGGAGCGTCTGAGCGAGATAGCCGCCGAACTCATCCCCGCCTTGACGGGGGCAAGGTTCTCTAACAGCTGGGCGGGTTTGCGCCCCCACTCGGCGGCCGGGCCCCTCCTCGGCCGGGTTCCCACCACCGACCGGGTGCTGCTGGCGACCGGGCACCACCGCAACGGAATCCTGCTGGCGCCGGTGACCGCGGACCTGCTGGGTAGAGCCGTCCTAACAGGGACCGACCCTCCAGAGCTGGCCGCGTTCAGTCCGCGGGTGGCCTGGTCAGCCTGAGCCTCAGCCCGTCAAACGCGAGCAGCGCTCCCCCGACCGGCTTGCGCTCGCTGAGGTGGGTCAGCAGAAACGAGGTCCGAGGGAACTCGCGCATGAGCAGCTCGACCTCCTCCTTCCAGAGGTGGATGGGGGCTGGTTTTGACCATCCGGTGCACTCGCACAACAGGTGGTCGACCGAGCCCGCCAGGCGGCGGATCCCCGGGCACAGGGTGGTGTCGCCGGAGTATCCCAGGCTCACCTCCTGGGTCTCCACCCGAATCGCCAGGCAATGAAGTTGTGGCACATGCTCCACTTCGATGAATTCGAGCCGGTGCGATCCCAGCTCCTCGATCCGTCCCTCTGCCACCTCCCTCAGGATCGGGGTGTGCTGGGAGTAGAAGGAGTTCCAGAACTGCGCGCCCAGGCTCAGCTCGCCGAGCCGGCGGAGGTGGTCGGCAAGATCGCGCGGGCCCAGCACGAGCAGGGGCGGTGCTTCCGGCCTGGTCACTGCCCTGGCCACCAGCAGCATGGGCAGCTGTCCGACGTGGTCACTGTGGAGGTGGGAGATCACCACCGTCTCGATCTCGGCCAGGTCGATCCCCATCCGCGAGAGCAAAAGAGGCGCGGGTGCACCGCAGTCCAGTAGCAGCTTGCGGTCGACCACATAGCCGGCTTGGTGGCCGGTGTCCGCAAAGGCAGATCCGCTGCCCAGGACTGCTAGCTCCACTCAGATGCTCTGCAGCCGGATCACGGTCGGCCTGGGGCTACCGCTGGTCCGGCCTCGACCGGCTCGCCAGGCCAGCCAGAGCAGGCGGGGATAGGCGGAGCGCACGGATGCCCAGCCCTCGAGCCCGTCCGCTCCCCTTGAGTCTTCCGGCCGTGAGAACGAGATCCGGTCGGCGGTTACAGCCAGCTTCATCAGCTCTTGTTCCCATTTGAGATTGCCTGCCCCAGCGAGCGTGGCGCACGACTGCGCCAGCTCGGAAACCGTAAGACAGCGCGGGTCGCCCATTCTACCCAGGCGGACCGCCAGGGCGAGCCGGCGGCGCAGCTGCCGGGGGGTGGTGACCCAGGCCAGCCAGCGCAGAGCTCCCCCCAGGAAGGCGGCGATAAGCAGCAGGGCCACCGCCAGGCCGACCCAGACCAGATCGCGGCGCAGGTTGGCCCCTGGCCGGGTCGGCTTCAGCAGCGCTGTGCCAGCTCCAGTCGAGCGCACCCCGGGGTGGGGCACGGCGACGGTCGAGGGAGGTGTCGGTCCAGTCCGGGTCGCGGCGGCTCCGGTGGGCTGGTAGAAACCGTCCGGAGTCGGCTCGAAGTTGACCCAGCCGTAGTGGGGAAAGTACACCTGCACCCAGGTGTGAGCGTCGGCCTCGGTGATCAGCCGCTGCCCGTTCCTCAGCTTGCCCTCCTGTCCTGGCCCGAAGCCGCTGACCAGTCGGGTCGGGATCCCCATGCTGCGGAGCATGGCCCCCATCGCCGAGGCGAAATACTGGCAGTAGCCCCGGTGCGAGTTATTGAGGAAGTAAACGATCGGCCAGACACCGGCCGGGACCTTGGGCGGATCCAGGGTGTAGATCTCCTGAGAGCGCAGGGCATTCTGGATGTTGATCGCGATCTGGTACGGATTGGTCGCCCCGGCGGCCATCGCGGTGGCGTCGGACGCGAGCGCGTTGACGTCAATGAATGAGGCCTCCGGAGGCAGGGAGGCGTCAGCTTTCACCCACGAGGGGTAATTGGTCCCGGCCGACTCCAGCTCCTGGGCGGTGGCGTCCGACACCGACCCAAAGGTCGTGAGCGTCTGGGACGAGGGCAGTGAGTTGGCGAGGCCGGTGGTTGTGGTGACGTCGGTGATGGTGAGCAGGGAACGACCCAAAGTCTGTCCGTGCACGCGATATGCGGCGGGCGCGATCGGCGTCTGCAAGGGGCTGCCGGGAAACAGCAGGTCGGGCACGGCCTGGGCGCCTGTCCCCAGGTACGTGACGGTGAGCGAGACCTCCTTGCGGGCCAGCTCAGTGGCGGTGGTCCCCTGTGCCGCCGAGGCCTGGAAGGGGATGATACCGCCGCTCTTGACGGCTACGGTATTCGAAGGTGCGGGGTACCAGTTGCCGTTGCTGAAGTCTGTGAGCGCCACCCCGCGCAGGTAGACAGTGCCTCCGGCAGCGGAGGTCCGGTAGCTGAGGACCGGTTGCCGGACCTGGCGGATTGGCCCTCCCGGGACCACCGCGGTGGAGTAGCCCGAGATCGCAGCTATCTGGGCCGAGGGACTCGTCTTGCTGATGTGAGGGCCGGAGTGGAAGAATCGCTCGCTGATGTTGGTGCGGTTCAGGGGGGGGGCGATCAGTGCCAGCAGCGCCACCACCAGCGCCAGGCCCACCACAATCCCCAGGCCGCGACCAGGCTGAGTCCCGGACCAGGGAACGCCCAGCTTCGTCCAGCGCACCAGCTGCTGCTCCTGATGGGCCCAACCGACCAGGGCAAGCCCGCTCACAGTGGCTCCGACCACCGGCCAGGCGGGCGCGCTCTCGAGCACCGGTGGAACGTTGACCAGATCTGCCACGAGGACCACCAGGGGCACCGCGCAGGCCAGCGCTCCTATGTGCTCGCGGATCGCCAGCCAGCCGACCCAGGCACCCGTCGCCCAGCAGACGACCAGGAGGGCGAAGAGCTGCGAGCTGGCGGGGCTGGCGAGCACCTGCTTGAGCAGGCTGGCGGGGCTCCCGGTGGCGCTGATCCCGGCCGCCACCTGCAATGTGAGCACCCCGGCCGTGACAAGCCCACCCGCCACCAGGCCGAGGACTCCCAGCGCCCTGTTGGCGATGAAGCGGGCAGCGGCTGCTGCCATCAGGACGCCGATGGCGGCCACCAGGCAGCCCGACAGCCCCAGGCTGCCCAGCACGGTGACCGCCAGCGCCCCCGCGCTGGATACGGCCAGAAGCAGGGAGAGGACCAAGCTCACCCAGGCGGGTGGGCCAGGATACCCGAATCCGGTTGCTCCGCTGGCCCTGATGCCCGTCTCAGGAACCAGAGACGGGCTGCGCATCGGTGCCGCTGCCACCGCTGCCATCACCGCCAGCGCCACCAGCGCCACCAGTGCCAGCTCAGACAACGGCTCTGCCCACGACCGGGTCGAGACGGGAGAGGTCGTCGCCCTGGCGGATCGTCCAGATGTCCATCACCAGGCGCCATTGGGCCGGGATGGCGGTGGTCTGCTCGGAGCTCTGGAACGAGCGCGCGTCGATGTAGATCGCGACAGCCTTCCGCCCGGGCTGAGACCCTGCCGCCATCGCCTCGACCCATTCACCCGAAGGGTCTGATGTCACCAGCACGATGTTGCCCCTGGTCCGCCAGGCGGGGATGTGGCGGTAGAGGATGTCACCCAGCGCCACCTGGCCGTCTGCCTGGGCGAGCGCCAGCCTCTCCATGATCAGCTGCTCCTGGGCGTCGCCGCGACCGGGCGCGATGTCGGTGAGCTCGCGGTCGGTGGCCAGCATCGCCACCGCCCTTCCGTGTCGGATGGCACCGTGGGCAACCGAGGCCGCCAGGGTCACCGCGTACTCGAGAGAGCTCTCAGGTGCCATGCCGTGATGAAGTCCGCGGCGCAGGTCCAGGACGACCAGGAGGTCCGAGCCTTCCTCGGCGTCGAACGTGCGGCTCATGAGCCGACCCTTGCGCGCCGTGGAGATCCAGTGGATCCGGTTGATGCCGTCGGCAGGGTCGTGCTCACGGATGCCAGAGGCGCTCGGCGGCAGGTCCCGCGGCCGGCCTCCGCGGTCGGAGTCCAGCCCCGCCCGGGCGCCGATGAAGGCGAAGTCCGGCATGTGGTAGATCGCGGGATACACGAGCACCGACCCCCCGGCCGCAAAGCGCACCCGCCGCGGGAATAGGCCGAAGGGGTCCGCCAGACGGATCTCGGTGGGTCCCAGGGTGTAGCGTCCCCGAGCCAGAAGCCGCACCTCACTGTCCCAGACGGCCTCCTCATGGGCGCGAAGCGAGAGTCCTCTGGAGGCGCGGTAGCCGGGAAACCTTGCCAAGTCCCTCATCTCCATCATCGGAATGGGCAGGAACGACCGATTGGTGACCGTGAACCGCTGTGAGAAGAGCTCGCCCACCATCTGGGTGCCTCCCGGGGCCTCCCTTGAGAAGGAGACGCCGCGGGCAGCGACCAGGCTCCAGCCCAGGGAGAGGAGGGTGACCAAGATGGCTGCGTACACCACCGAGAAAGCCAGCTGGACCCCGTTGATGTAGGCGAAGAAGGCGGCCACCGCCACCACCGCCAACAGCGCCGCCCTATGCATGGGTATCCGCGTCTGCTGCCGGCGACTGCGCGAAGTCGGGCCTCATCCCGCGGCGCGCTGGCCTCCCACAGGGACCGGTTCGCTCTCGACGACCTCCTCCAGGATCGCCGCGCCGGTGGCGCCCCGGAGCTCGGCGTTGGCCTTCAGCACCATTCGGTGGAGCAGCACCGGGCGGGCCAGCGCCTTGATGTCGTCTGGCACCACGTAGCTCCGGTCCTGCATCAGCGCGCGGGCCTGACTGGCCCGCAGCAGCCCCAGGCTGGCGCGTACGCTCGCCCCCATCGCCAGGTCGGGGTGCCGACGGGTGCGTTGGACCAGGCGGACTAAGTACTCCTTGATCTCTGCGGCGACGAAGATTGACATCACCGCCTCGCGCAGGGCTGGGTAATCCTCCGGATCCGTGACCGGGTGGAGGTCGCCCAGCGGAGAGGCATTGCCAAACCTGTCCAGGATCTCCAGCTCTCCGCCCAGGTCTGGGTAGCCCAGCGACACCCGCATCAGGAAGCGGTCCACCTGGGCCTCCGGGAGGGCGAAGGTGCCCTGGTACTCGATGGGGTTCTGGGTCGCCAGCACCACGAATGGGTCGGGCAGAGGGTGGGTGGTGCCGTCGACTGTCACCTGGCGCTCCTCCATCGCCTCCAGCAGAGCTGACTGGGTCTTGGGGGTTGCCCGATTGATCTCGTCCGCGAGCAGGATCTGGGTGAACACCGGACCATGGCGGAACTCGAAGGCGCCCTGGGTTGGGTAGTAGATGTTGGCTCCGGTGATGTCTCCTGGGAGCAGGTCCGGGGTGAACTGCACCCGGTCGAAGTGCCCTCCGGTGGCCTTGGCGAGGGCCTTGGCCAGCATGGTCTTGCCCACCCCGGGCACGTCTTCTATGAGCACGTGTCCACCGACCAACCAGGCGATGGTGCAGAGCTCGATCTGGGCAAGGTTGCCGACGATCACCGTGCCGACGGCCTCGGTCAGCCCTCGGATCTGCTCGGTGGCGGTTGATCCCACCGGGTCCTCCCTTCGCTTGGCGCCGATCTACCCCCTGCCCGCTCAGGCGGCAGTATAAGCCGAGCTAGCCAATAGGTGATGGCCCCGGTCAGAGGCGCTCCACCCTGCCCAGGTCGAGCACGAAGACGGTGGCCCTGCCGATCTCTACCTCGACGTCGACGTCGTAGGCGGCGGCCTGGTCGTGGCCCCGGCCTGCGTTCATCTGTTCATGACGGGGGCGGCACACCGAGCGCAGGGTCGCGATGGCCTCGTCGACCAAGCTGTCGTCGAGCCCCAACAGCAACAGGGAGTTGCGTCGCTCCAGAAAGCCCCCCTCGCTGGTGAGTCTGGTCACCCCGAAGCCTCGGGCGCCCAGCGCCTCCAGCGCTCGGGCGGCATCCTGCTCATGGACGATCGCCACTACCAGCTTCAAGTTGCTCTCCCCACGTTAAGCCGATCTTTGACCAGGCTCCCGCACTGGCGAGCGATCTCGTCAGCCGGCCTGTCGGCGTCCAAGACCACAATCCGGTCCGGGAACTGCCCGGCAAGATCCAGGTACCCTGCCCGGACCCTCTCATGGTACGAGCTGGACTCCTGCTCCATCCGGTCTGGAGCTGTCCCACTCTCGCGCCTGGTCTGGGCCAGGACCACGGGGAGGTCGAGGATGACGGTGAGATCTGGAAGGCGGGTGAGCCCGAACAGGCGGTGCAGCTCCAGGATCTCACTCCGGGAGATGCCGCGAGCTCCCTGATAGGCAAGGGTGGAATCGAGGTAGCGGTCTGACACCACCACGTCTCCATGGGTGAGGGCTGGCCGGATCACCTCTTCTGCAAGCTGCAGTCGGGAGGCGAGGAACAAGGCGGTCTCAGCCCAGTGGCTGACCGGCGCTCCCGCCCTCGGCTCCAACAGGAGGTCGCGCACCCGCTCTCCCAGCGCGGTCGAGCCCGGGTCGCGGACCACGGTGACTCTGCGGCCGGTCGTGGCCAGGGTCTGGGCGAGCAGACCAACCTGGGTGGTCTTGCCGGAGCCGTCGAGCCCCTCCACACTCACGAAGAAGCCGCTGTCACTCAAGGGTCAGAAATCTCCTGATGGATTGGGTCGGCGGCTCGCCGGCGGGCGCTCAGGAAGCCTGCGAGGTGGGGTAGATCCGCAAGCGACGTCGCGGCTCCTTGCCCGTGCTGCGCGCCACCATCTCACATTCCTCCACCAGCTGATGCTGCAACCGGCGGATGTAGGCGTTCTGGGGAGCGAGCTCCACGACCGTCCCCTGGCGCGCGCGCTCGATCCCATCCCTGGCCTCCTGCAGCGCGGCATCGGTTGGGTCCAGCGGCTCCAGATTGTAGAGCTGGCTCAGGAAGGTGCGGATCTGGGCCACCGTGTTGCTGCGCAGGATGGAGATGGGGATGCCATCGGCCTCGGCGGTGCGCAGCGGCGAGTCGCGTCGGCGGTAGTAGTTCTTCAGGGTCAGCACCATGTCGGCGTCGTCGACGTGGTGCTGGATCCGGACCGGCACCCTCAGCTCGCGCACCGCCTGTTCCAGGTAGACCCGGGAGACCCCGTAGGGGAATACCGAGGTGTCGGCGGCACCGCCCTGGGCATCCGTGCGGCCCTCGGCCAGCTCCGCCAGACTGGTGGGGCGGCGTCCCCTGGAAGGCGCTTCCTGAGCGAATAGCTCTCGTGATCCGCGGTCGTCGAAGGGAGCCGGCTCCACCAGGCGGGTGGTGACCCCTCGGCCCTCCCGCATCTCCCGCAGCTGGGCGGGGTGGGGGCGTCCTCGCAGGGCGTCGTCGACCACGTCCGCCAGGGGCATGTGGATCGTCACCCGGTGGCGGTCGACGATCTCCACCAGGGCGTCGAATGTCGGTGGGGCCTTGCGCTCCAGCACAGACTTCTGGGTGCCCCGCCGACGCGCCTCCTCGTCGGAAAGAGTCACCGTCTGGATGCCACCCAACAGATCGTTGAGGGTGGGGTTCACCAGCAGGTTGTCGAGGGTGTTGCCGTGGGCGGTCGCCACCAGCTGGACCCCGCGCTCCGCGATCGTGCGCGCGGCGGCAGCCTCGAGCTCCGTCCCGATCTCGTCGATGACGATGACCTCAGGCATGTGGTTCTCGACGGCCTCGATCATGACCGCATGCTGGAGCTCCGGACGGGCCACCTGCATCCGCCGCGCCCGCCCGATCCCGCGGTGGGGGATGTCCCCATCGCCGGCGATCTCGTTGCTGGTATCCACCACCACCACGCGCTTGCGGCTCTCGTCGGCGAGGATGCGAGCCACCTCCCGAAGCATGGTGGTCTTGCCCACCCCGGGCTTGCCCAGCAACAGCAGGCTCTGACCGCCGACCACGATGTCACGGATGATCTCCACCCGGCCGGTGACCGCTCGACCGACCCGGCAAGTGAGCCCGATGATCTCACCCGAGCGGTTGCGGATGGCTGAGATGCGGTGGAGGGTGCGGGCGATCCCGGCGCGGTTGTCGCCTCCGAAGGCCCCGATCCTGCTTGCCACATAGTCGAGGTCGGCGACCGAGACCGGCTCCTGCCCGAGCACGACCTCTTGCCCCTCGAACCTGGCCTCCGGGTCGCGCCCCAGATCCAGCACGATCTCCAGCAGGTCGCCGTACTCCTCGGGGAGCGCGCGCACGGAGTCCCGCAGGGCCGGGGGCAGAGTTCCCACCAGAAGCTCCAGCTCCTCCGCGAAGGAGGGGCCGAAGTCGAACTGAAGGTTGGTCAGGCTGCTGCCTCCTTCAGAGGTGGGCGCGCCCCCGCGGATCGCCAGCGGCGATTAGCCGCCATGCGCTCCAGGAGAGGGCGGCAGCGAAGGATCGCCGGGACCCTCCGTCCAACTCCTCGTCACGACCCGAATATACCGCACCGCGCCAATCTTGACGAGAGCCAACCGTTCAGGACCCAAGCTCGGGCTGCCGCACGGCCTGGGCGACCGGAAGGGCACTCGCCAGGGCGCGCTTCTTCTGCTCCAGCGGCTGCCTTGCCCGCAACTTCAGGGGCAGGTCTCTGGCCATCAGCGACTGGGTCGCCACCGGCTCGAATCCCCGGGCCGCCACCGCTCGTGCGACCTCTCCGTCGTAGTGCCGCAACAGGCACACCGTCGGACCTGCGGGAAGCTGGCCCAGCAGGCTGTGGACTGCCTCCACCGCCAGTTCGCGCTCCTGCGGATCGAGCATGAGGCTGATCTGGGTCGGTCGAGCCTGGGAGGGGTCTCTGATCCCGGCCCAGGCGACCACCTTGGACTGCTTCTCGACCACGTAGTGGCGCGAGTCGCCGGAGCGGGCGTCGAGCCGGCTCAGCCAGCCCAGCTGGAAGGTAGCCCGCCACTGTTTGAGAGAGGGGGCCTCCACCGCTGCCACAGAGTGCGGCGCGGTGTTGAGATAGAGGAGGTACACCCCCAAGAGGTCCTCCCGGTGGGCGGGCCTCCATGGAGCCGACTCTACCCGCGGGGGTTTGGGCAGCTCTCGAAAGCTGATCTGCTCGCTGGCGTAGGGCTGGAAGCCCTGCTCGCGGAGCAGGCTGGCCAGGGCGTGCCCGTCGGGGATGCGCACCAGGAACCTGGTCACGCCGCGCTCCAGCCCCTCGTTGAAGAGATGCTGCAAGAGGGGAACCCCTGCGAAGTGGCCACTGGAGGTGGGGTCCAGACAGAGGTTGAGAATCTGCCAGGCCCTCCCGCCCGGTGCCGGCTCTGCCTGCACGAAGCCTACGATCCGGCCGTCGTCCTCGGCCACGTACAGCTGGTCACCGACGTCGGCCAGCGGCATCAAGGCGGAAAGGCTCTTGGTGAGGATCGACCAGGCTCTGGCCAGCGCGGCTCCCGGGACCGGGCTGTGGGGGCCGGCGGCAGCCAGCTTCTGGGACAGCTCTTCCTCCACCACCATGGTGGTCCGGTAGAGAGAGTCAACCTGGCTCAGGTCGCGGTAGCTGGCGGAACGAACCTGCATGACCTGTAGTTTGCTACCTGGGGTTGGCAGCAGCTGGCGGAGAAGTGTGCGGTAGTGCCCATAAGGACGGTTGAGTGAACCGGGAAGAGGCCGGCGAGTGGGACTGGTGGGTCAGGCTATGGGCGGCTTCTGTTGAGGGCGCCCTG
>JAJZJU010000002.1 GCA_021809895.1 bacterium | reverse complement strand
TCCGCAGAGATGGTCCGAGTCGTCGGCCCAGATCGGCTGGATCAGCGCATCCGCATACATGGGCGAGTACAGATTCGCCAGCTCATGGCCGTGGATGTTGAAAACCAGGTCCCCGATCAGGAGCTTGGAGCCATCCGGCGAAACCAGCACCCCTGCCGCCTGGGCTGCCTGGTCGATGGTGATACTTCCGACGATCTGCCCCCGATAGTTGCGTGCGATGTAGCGCACCGCTGAGGTGGTGGTCATCTTCTGGCTGGTGTCGTAAGTGACGATAAGGGGGGGCGGGGCCTTGACGGTCGAGACCACCTGAGCGGTGGCCGGAGGTACATAGGGGGGGGCCTGGGGCTTCCCCGGGTACGGGGTCCAGGTAAAGGTCGGCGTCGCCGTGGCCGCCGGAGTCCGAGTCGCGGTCGTGGTCGGATGCAGGGCGACAGATCCTGGGTCCGGGCCCGACCCGTGACCTCCTGGCCCGAGCCCGATCGCCAACCAGACCAGGACAGCGACCGCGGCAAAGACAGCGGTCCCCATGAACGCTGGGCGAACCCGAGTGACACCGCGGAGCCAGGTCACGGGCAAACACCTTGAATCATCACCAGAGGCGGAACGAGCACACACCGGTCGGAGTTACCCGGCTGGTCCCCAGAGTCCAGGGCCGCTCGGAACCGCAGCAGCCACCCGTCCAGCCCCTGCTATTTTCGACGATGACCTGCCGGGCTCCTCGGTGCCGCTACCGCTTACCTGGGTCATGGCTTGGCGGTCGGGGCTGGGCGGCCCGAGGCAGCCGGGGCTGAGGTCAGCCCTGGAAACGAGGGCTCCGGTGACATCGAAGGCGAAGGTGGGTCTGATGGTCAGGGGGACCGTCAGGTCACGAATGGGACGGTCCCGGCTGTGTGGTCACGGCGCTGCGGCCAACGTGATCCGCGAGTGGCGCGAGCGTGTTGGGTACCCTCAAAGGTGTTCCGGCCTCAGAGCCACCCAATCCAATCGAGTTCGAAGAAGCTCGGGAGTCTTACCTTGCCAAAACCTCTACTTCAGATTGTCATCGGCAGCACTCGCCCGGGAAGGGTCGGCCTGCCCGTGTCGCAGTGGTTCCACAGCCAGGCCGTGGAGCACGGCGGGTTTGAGCTGGAAATCGTAGATCTGGCCGAGGTCAATCTTCCCTTGATGGACGAGCCCAATCATCCGCGCCTGCACCAATACGTCCATCAACACACGCAGGCGTGGAGCCGCACCGTGGCCAGGGCCGACGCCTTCGTATTCGTGGTCCCGGAGTACAACTACGGATTCAATGCGGCCACGAAAAATGCCATTGATTATCTGAACCAGGAGTGGCAGTACAAGCCCATCGGGTTCGTCAGCTACGGCGGAGTGGCGGCCGGCACCCGCGCCGTGCAGATGCTGAAGCAGGTGGTCACAACCCTGAAGATGGTGCCGGTGTTCGAGTCGGTCAACATCCCATTTGTCGGCCAATTCCTCGACGAGGACCGCCGTCTGCAGAGCAACCAGGTGATGGACGGTGCCGCCCAGGAGATGTTGGATGAGCTGCAGCGCTGGACCGCGGTGTTGGCGTCTCTGCGCCAACCGTCCGAGCAGATGGTCACGTCCCGGTAGCGGGGGAATTTCGCTCCAGGTGGTGAGTGAGATGGGCCAAGCGAGCGCATGGCAGCAAGGTGTGTGTGCAGGATAGTCGCCCTCGAGGAGATTGCCCGCCGGGGCGAGCAACGGGCTCCATCCCCGGCTTGGGATGGAGCCCCTACCATCTGCCTCCCCACTTGGGGGAGGCGTTGGTTTAGATCTGAACGGCAGGTGAGGTGCGCCGCCAGTGCATGTATCCAGCCAGCGTGAGCAGGATCGACACCGCCGCCAGCACGAAGCTGACAATCGCGGCGACCAGAGCGATCGAGCCGATGGTCCCGTAGGCGTAGGCTTCCAAAAGCAAGCCGCGCAGTGTGGTGCCCTGGAATGCGGTCGTCTTAAGTGCTGAAAGCTGGGCCGCCTGGGTGGTTCCCGGAGTGGCGGAGCGGGCCGCTGTGCTGATCAGGGAGTAGACCCCGTGGTACGGCATCTCCGAGAGGTGCACCGCGATGAAGTGGTCGGCGTAGGCCTCCGCCTGCGCTCCGGTCAGCACCTGCTGACCCGCGTACTTCAGGAGATACGGCTTCATACCAGGGGTGATTTCCGTGCCCGGAGCGGCGTGGGCGAAGGCCGCCGCAGTCGGGAAGTAGATCTTCTGAGCGGCCAGCTGGCTGTGCACCTGGCTCTGGGTGAAGACCGCTCCCCACATGAGCAAGGCCCCAGCCATGATCAGCACCACTGTCAGCAGCCCACCCCCTGCGGTGAGGATCCCATCGAATGTCTTGCGTCTCATGATCCGCCTCCTGAACCTACCGACTGATGCCGGGTCTCCTCGGCGTCACCGCCGCTCTGCTCCGCTGTGATGATGGGGCAGAGGCGGCGAACCTCATAACCCCATCCTGGCCGAGCCGGCCGCGGCGAGACAGGGTGGTTACGCCATCAGCGGACACCGTGGAATCACCAACTTCCGGCGCAGCACGTCGGAAGCCAGGGATGCCCGCACGACGAGCGGATCAGGCGGTACGCGTGCCCCGGTAGAGGCTGGCCGCCAACAGCAAGACCACCGCCAGGGGTAGGACCACCACCGCCGCCGCCGGCAGCCTGCGGGCGAGGAGCCAGCCGATGATCATCAGACCCGCCACTCCGACCGCGACCTCCGGGGTGTCGCCGATGATGAAGTCCCACCAGAAGTGGCCAAACACTGACAGAGCGCGGCTGGCCGTCATGTCGCTGCTGCTGCCGTAGGACGGCCGCGGGTCAGGGCAGTCACGGCCCCCCAGGTGACCAGCCCGTAGATGGCCAGCAGCCCCAGCAGGGCCAGGTCCGCCCCTGGCCATCTGACCCCCGCGCCCTCCCCTGCCCAGAACGTGCCGAAGGTGACCAGCATCAGGCCCACTCCCAACTTCATACCGTTCTCGGGCACCTCACTCAGCTGGCGCGCGACCGCAACTCCGATCCCCCCGATGACCACCACCGCCGCCGCCGCGGCCACAGTGGCTACCCCGAGATAGCCTGAACTCAGCCCCAGGGTCAGGACGATCATGACCACCTCCATCCCCTCCAGAAACACCCCCTTGAACGCGATCACGAAGCCGGTGGCATCGCGTCCCCTGCCCGAGCGTGGCTGTCCCGACAGCCGCTCCACCTCGCGGCGGTAGATCTCCGCCTCATCGTGCTTGGCCTTGTAGCCACTGGCTCTCAGGATCGCCTTGCGCAGCCACTGCAGCCCCAGCACCAGCAGCAGGCTTCCCACAACCAGGCGGAGCACGTTGATAGGGACGTAGTGGATCAGGGCAGGGCCGAGCGCGGCCACCACGATGGCAAGGCAGACCACCGCCAGGGCGCTCCCCTCGAGCGCGGATCGCCATCCCCGAGTGAACCCGGACGCCATCACGATGGTGAGTGCCTCCACCATCTCCACCGAGCAGGCGCCGAAGACCGACAGCGCAACCAGGACCTGGGCCGTCACCGGGCCGGGCCTTCTGGCCAGCGTGTCAACGCAGGCCACTGCGGGCGACGACCGCCGTCCATCCCAGGAGATCGGCGCCAAGCTCCTGGCCGGCCCAAGCCTGAAATGTCCCCGTCAGTCACGAGCGGATGCGAAGGCGAGGCAGGCATTGTGGCCGCCGAACCCGAAGGAGTTGTTGAGCACCAGTTTCGGATTGACCGTGCGCGCACCCTCGGTCACGTAGTCGAGGTCGCAGTCCGGATCGGGGGTCTCGTAGTTGATCGTGGGGGGGACCCGGCCATCCACCAGGGTCATGACCGAGAAGACCGACTCGATGGCTCCCGCCGCCCCCAGGCTGTGCCCGGTCATCGACTTGGCCGCCGAGATCGAGATCTGGCGCGCCCGCTCTCCCAGAACCTGCTTGATGGCGGCCGTCTCAGCGGCATCGTTGAGGGGAGTTGAGGTGCCGTGCGCGCTTATGTAGTCGACGTCGGCTGGGGATGCGCCCGCCTTCTCGAGGGCTCGCTGCATAGCCCGGCAGGCGCCGCGCCCGGTCGGCTCAGGGGCGGTCAGGTGGTAGGCATCAGCGCTGGCACCGTAGCCCACCAGCTCCGCCAGGACCCGCGCTCCCCTGGCTCGGGCGTGCTCCCAGTCCTCGAGGATCAGGATTCCGCATGCCTCCGCCACCACGAACCCGTCGCGATCCAGATCGAAGGGGCGACTGGCGTGCTGGGGATCATCGTTGCGCTGGGACAGCGCCCGCATGGAACTGAATGCGCCGACGGCCAGCGGGGTTATCGAGGCCTCGGTGCCTCCACAGAAGGCGGCGACCGCATCCCCTCGCCGGATTATCTCGGCCGCCTCCCCGATCGCGTGAGCGCCGCTGGCGCACGCGGACACCAGCGCGAAGTTGGGCCCGCTGGCGCCAAAGCGCATGGCGATCTCTCCGGCGGCGATGTCGGAGAGGATCATCGGGACGGTGAATGGGCTGAGGCGACGAGGGCCTCTGTCAGCCAGGGTCAGGGTCGCCTCCTCGGTGACCCTGAGCCCGCCGATCCCTGAACCAACTATCACCGCGACCAGGTCCCGATTGGAGTCATCGATGGGCAGCTTCGCCTGCTCCATCGCCTCACTGGTGGCTGCCAGTGCGAACTGGGTGAAGCGAGCGGTACGGCTGGTCTGCTTGCGCTCGATGAAGTCGGTGGGGTCGAAGTCGCGGACCTCCCCGGCCATCTGCGACCCATAGGGCTCGGGGTCGAAGGCTTGAATCCTGGCGACACCGTTGCGCCCAGCAAGGAGCCCCTCCCAAGTGGGGCCGACCCCCACCCCCAGGGGAGTGACGGCGCCCATCCCGGTTACCACCACCCGGCGCGGCCCGGCCTGGGTCAAGCGCGTCCTCCGCCCATCGGCGAACTTCTCCTACCCAGACCGTCGTCGGAGTGGCCAGGCCCGCGTCTCATGCTGGCCCCCTGGGGTCATCAACCGCCACGCCCATGGAGCCCCAGCGGAGCAGCAGTCCCCCCCAGGTCAGCCCGGCTCCAAAGGCGACCAGGCACACCATGTCGCCGTCATGGCAGAGCCCCCCCGCCGCGCCCTCGGCCAGCGCCAGAGGGATGGAGGCCGAGGACGTGTTGCCGGTCCTTTCAACGTTGGAAACGAACCGCTCGATGGGATAGTTGAGGCGGCCGGCCGCGGTCGCCAGAATCCTGGAGTTGGCCTGGTGCGGCACCACCAGCGTGATCTCAGAGGTGGTCATGCCCGCCGACTGCGCCAGACGAGCCACCACCTGCTCCAGGATCCTGGTGCTGAAGCGAAAGACTTCCCGGCCGTTCATCGTGACGACCCGTCCCAACGACCGCTGGGACGAGGTGTAATCGGGCATCCCCGGCAGGGATTGCGGATCCGGCGATACCGCCTGGGTGCCCAGGGCGGCCGCGCCTCGGCCGTCGGCGCCCAGCTCCAAGGCGAGGATCTCGCTGCCGGGGTCCGCGGGACCTCCCACCAAAAACGCTCCCGCTCCGTCCCCGAAGAGCACCGCGGTGGACCGGTCCGACCAGTCGACAAGCCTTGAGAAGATCTCCGCCGCCACCACCAGGACCCGGCGGCTCATGCCGCTCTGGATGAGGGACTGCGCCATAGCCAGCCCGTAGATCGCCCCCGAGCAGGCCGCCTGGATGTCGAAGGCGGGTCCCAGCGGACAGCCCAGCTCCGCCTGCAGCCGGCAGGCCAGCGACGGAAATGTCTCGTCGGGGGAGCTGCTGGAGCAGATGATGGTGTCGACCTCCTGGGGCGAGACCGAGGCGGCGGCCAGGCAAGCTCTGGCACTCCTGGCGGCCAGGCTGAGAAGGTTCTCCTCAGGGCCGGCAACGCGCCGCTCGCGGATCCCAGTGCGACTGACGATCCACTCGTCAGAGGTGTCCAGGAAACCCTCGAGGTCGGCGTTGGTGACCCGGGTGCTAGGTAGAGCGCTGCCCAGTCCCATCACCCGACATCCCCCACCGGGGCCGCCGGGGGTCGAGTTGGCTCGCCAAACTGGCCCCATGGGCCCTTCAAGGTTCACGACGACCCCAAGGTTACGCAGTCGGCCGACCTCCCGGCCGTGGCGTAACCTTTCCATCGGCTCGGGACTCTGCTCGCGTGAGACCTTCGGCCTTCACCGGCCCAGGTACCGGCTGTGCGCCCGAGCCGGAAGTTACTGAGGGAGGACGCGGATGGCGATAAGCCCGGGCTACACCCGAGCCCAGACCAGCAATGACCACGGAGCATTCACCTGCTCCGCCTGTCACGCAACGTATCCGGCCGCCCAGGTCGCCGGGACCCTATACGTCTGCCCGGGATGCTCCCATCACGCCCGGATCGGAGCCCACGAGCGGATCCGCCAGTTGGTGGACAAGGGCTCCTTCCAAGAGTGGGACGAAAGTCTGGCCGGGACTGACCGGCTGGGTTTTTTCGACACCCGTGCCTATACCGAAAGGCTTGACGAGGCCAGGGCCCGTCAGCAGCTACCGGATGCTCTCCTCACCGGAGCCGGCACCATCGAGGGCCACCCGGCCGGCGTCGCCGCCTTTGACTTCGGCTTTTTGGGAGGCAGCCTTTCGACCGCGGTCGGGGAGAGGCTGGCCCGGGCGATCGAGCACAGTGCTGAGCAGCAGATCCCCTTCGTGTGCGTCACCTCCTCGGGAGGGGCTCGAATGCAGGAGGGAGTCTTCTCGCTGATGCAGATGGCCAAGAGCGTCTCGGCTCTGCATCAACTGGCCGAAGCCCACCTGCCGTTCATCTCGATCCTGGTGGATCCCACCATGGGAGGCAGCATCGCCAGCTTCGCCGCCCTGGGAGATGTGATCCTGGCCGAGCCCAAGGCGATGATCGGATTCACAGGTGCCCGAGTGATAACCCAGGCCACCTACGAGCAGTTGCCTGCCGGCTTCCAGACCTCCGAGTTCCACCACGCTCGAGGCCTCATCGACCGCGTCGTCGACCGACGCGAGTTGAAGGAGGTCCTGGGCCAGCTCCTGGCCGTGCTGGCAGCGCCCAACCGGGAGACCGACCGGATTCTGGCATGAGCCCGGTCGATCCCAGGGCTCAGGTCGAGGCGGATGACACAGCCGCGGCCTGGGCTCACGTCGAGGTGTCCCGCCACCCCGACCGGCCCTATGCTCTCGACCTGATCCAGCGCTGCCTGGACGACTTCATCGAGCTGCACGGGGACAGGCAGGGAGGCGACGACGCTGCCATGGTGATCGGTCTGGCCCGTCTCGGCGGACAGCGGCTGGCGGTGGTGGCCAACCAGAAGGGCCGGACCCTGGAGGAGCGCGGGCGGCGCAATTTCGGTATGGCCCATCCCGAGGGGTATCGCAAGGCCCAGCGGCTGTTCACCCTGGCTGGAAGGCTGCAGCTTCCCGTGATCAGCTTCATCGACACCCCCGGCGCCTATCCCGGCGTGGCGGCGGAGGAGCGCGGCCAGGCCTGGGCGATCGCGCAGACCCTGGAGGCACAGCTGGCTCTGCCCACCCCCTACCTGGCCGTGGTGATCGGGGAGGGCGGCAGCGGAGGGGCGCTGGCCACTCTGCTGGCGGACTCCGTGATGGTGCTGGAACACGCCTTCTTATCGGTGGCGTCCCCGGAGGCTGCGGCTGCCATCCTCTTTCGCGATTCCGGCCAGAAGCAGCATGCCGCGGCAGCCCTGCGTTTGGAGGCCTCCAATCTGCTGGACTGGGGCATCGCAGACGAGATCGTCCCGGAGCCGGAGGGCGGTGCCCACACCGACTGGGATGCCACCGCGGCGATCCTGAGGCCGCGCCTGGAGGCGCGCCTGCTCCAGCTCACCCAGCGCGGATTCGATCCAGCCCGCCGGCGGGCACGATACCGTCAACTGGACGGGCTGTTCGAGGCCTGAGCCGCCAGCCCACCGTTCCCATGGGGCCGGCTTCCCAGTGTCCCAGTCGCCAATTTCGCCGGGCCGACCTCCTAGTCGGGCGCCCGACCCAGGGAGCGGGTTCAGCCAGCGGCGGCCCGAAGCTCCTCCCACAGGATCGCCACGTCATCGGGCGTGGTCCGGAGTCCCCCCACGGTAGCCCGGAGAGCGAAGCGCCCTCGGAGCACGGCATGGGAGATGAATACCTGGCCACCGGCGTTCACCCGGGCCATCAGGGCCCGATTGTGGCGTTCCAGTTCGTCCTCTGAAGCCGGCTCGGAAGGGCGGTGGCGAAAGCAGACGGTTGACATCGGCATGGGCGCGAGAAGCTCCCAATCGGGAGCTCGCTGCAGCTCGGCGGCGAGCCAGCCCGCCATCTCCAAGTGCGAGCGCAGGATCTGCCGGATCCCCTCCTGCCCGAAGTAGCGCAGAACCATCCACAACTTCAGGGCGCGCATGCGGCGGCCCAGCGCCACTCCGAAGTCCATCAGATTGCGGGCGCCGAATCCCTGCTCACGTCCAGATTCCGGAGTTGCCAGATATTCCGGAACCAACGAGAAGGCACGGCGCAACACATCCGGACGACTGGTCAGCAGCACCGAGCAGTCGATCGGGGTGAACAGCCACTTGTGGGGATTCACCAAAACCGACTGGGCCAGCTCGACCCCGGCGAACACGCGCTCCCGGTGCTCAGGGAGGGCCGCCAGGACCCCACCATGGGCGGCATCCACGTGCAGCCAGATCCCTCGCTGCCTACAGATCGCGGATATCTCCAGGACCGGATCGATGCTGGTGGTGGCGGTGGTTCCCACCGTGGCCACCACCGCGCAGGGCCGGGCCCCCGCGGCAAGGTCTTCCTGGATCGCGCGGTCGAGGGCTCCGACATCCATGCGGAACTCGGAGTCGGTTGGCACCTGCCGGTATCCGGCCCGTCCCATCCCCAAGGTGATGACCGCCTTCTCCACCGAGGAGTGGGCCTGGTCCGAGCCGTAAATGAGAATTGGGGGGAGGTCGGCCCGACCCGCCAGACCCTGTTCGCGGACACCCAGATCCAGCGCCTCCCGAGCAGCCGCGAGCGCCACCAGGGTGGAGGAGGAGGCGGTGTCGTTTATGTGTCCGTCGAAGGTCGTGGGGAGCCCCAGCATCTGGGCCAGCCAGCGGCAAACCACCCACTCCAGCTCGGTGGCGGATGGGCCCGTCCGCCACAGCATCGCGTTCACGTTGAGAGTGGCGCTCAAGAGCTCCCCGATGATTCCGGCACCGGCTGCCGAACTGTTGAAGTAGGCGAAGAAGCGGGGGTGATTCCAGTTGGTGGTCGCTGGGACGATCAGGGACTCGAAGTCCTCCAGAATCTGCTCCATCGACTCACCCTCTTCCGGAGCCCGGCTGGGCAAGCGCTCCGCCAGCTGGCCCGGTTCCACCAGAGCCAGGGGTGGAAGATCCGAGATCTCCTCCAGGTAAGCGGCCGCCATCTCGATCGCGGCATGCCCATGGCGGCGGAACTGGTCTGGACTCATCTCCCCTTTCGGGGAGCCGGCGGGGCTGGGAGCATCGCACCCCATCAGGCGGTGGCCTTTACTGTGAGCTGCCTGGAGGCGGTGTAGGCCCGGGCCAAGGCAGTGGCGTGGCGCTCCCCGCCCAGTGGGATCAGATGCAGCCTCAGCCCATCCCGCCTGCCCACCTCGGCTGCCAGCTCGGCGGCGACCTCCAGCCCCTGGCCGGCCCTGATCCGCTCGATCAGGATGTCCGGGATGGGACAGTCCGGAAGCGAGCGGAGGACGAAGTCCAGGCTGCGAGAGGACCGAATGAGCCCGACGCTGGCGAAGAGAGCTACCTCAGGCGGGATAACATCCCTGACCTCCTCAAGGAAGGAGTCGAACAGCGCTAGGTCGAACACCATCTGAGTCTGGATGAAGTCGATTCCGGCCTTGGCCTTGCGCTCGAGCAGCCTGAGCTCCCGAGCTCTTGGGGCAAAGGGGTTCGCCACCGCCCCGCGCAGCAGGTTGCCCGGCGCGGCCCACTCGGGGATCGAGGCAAGCGTCTCCACCACGCTCAGCCCGCTGTCGACCGCTGCTCCGCGATCCCCCCTCACCACCAGGACCCCCGATGCGCCCAGCGCGGCCGCCCCCATCACCTGCTGCTGCTGACCGAGCCGGTTGCGATCGCGACATGAGAGGTGGACGATGGCCCCAAGCTTGCGGCTCCGGCAGGCGGGCAGGGCTGCCAGCGGCGAGAGCCGCGGGCGGCTCATGTGGTTGTCGGTCAGGCCCACCATGCCGATTCCGGGGCCGAGCAGGTCGAGTGCGCGCTCCACTGGTCCCAGGTCCGCCCGACGGGGCATGGAGAGCTCGGCAGATCTGGCGGCGGCAGGGAACACTACCCGTCCAATATATTGGCTCAGCAGGTGAGGGGAAATTTCATACTTTTGGCGGATGGCAAGGGGACCTGTGTCAGCGCAGAATCTAGCGTTGCTGAGGTGCCTCCCTCCGGTTACGGATCCTGGCCGGGTCCGCAGTCGATCCTTTGAGTGACTTCGCTCCCGCAGCCTCCCCCGCGGATGCGATGAGCAATGGCTCCTCCTCAGGCGAAGTCCCGGTCCTGGAGGTGAGGCACCTCGGCCGCACCTTGGCGCTCGGAGAGGAGCGGATCGAGATCCTGCGGGACATCACATTTCGCATCCCGCCTGGGGAATTCGTGACCCTCATGGGCCCGTCGGGCAGCGGGAAGAGCACCCTTCTGGGCTGCATCACAGGGCTGGACACCCCCAGCTCCGGGCAGGTATTCCTCAACGGCACCGACGTGTCCTCGATGCGCGAGTCGAAGTTGGCCGGCATCCGCAATCGCACGGTCGGGATGGTCTTCCAGGCGTTCAACCTGATCCCCACGCTAACCGCACGCGAGAACGTTGAGGTGCCGCTCTATGCGGGGGCCTGGAAGGGCTCGCCATCCGCCAGGGCGGAGGAGCTGCTGGGGTTGGTCGGACTCTCCCACCGGATGGAGCACCGCCCCAGCCAGCTCTCCGGTGGCGAGCAGCAGCGAGTCGCGATCGCCCGGGCGCTGGCCACTCAGCCCCCCCTGCTGGTGGCCGATGAGCCCACCGGGAACCTGGCCGCAGCCCAAGGCAAGGAGGTGCTCGATCTGCTCTGGCAGCTGAAGCAGACGCTGGGCACCACCTTCGTGATTGCGACCCATGACGCCAGTGTCACCCACTACGCCACCCGGATGCTGCAGCTGGCGGACGGGGAGTTGGTCGATGACGCTGCGGGCCCTCGCGCCGCACCCGGTTGAAGTCCGGGCTCTACCTCCGCTACACGACCAGGTCCCTGCGACGAGGGGGCCGACGGACGGTGCTGGGCGCCTTCTGCGTCGGCGTCGGGGTGATGGCGATCGTTGGCCTGCAGCTGGCAGCCGCGATGGTTTCCTCCTCGCTCACCGCCAACGTGCGCCAGGCCAATGGGGGCGACATATCGGTCGTCTCGACAGCGGTTCCAATGTCCTCGTCCGAGCTTTCCACCTTCGCCAGCCTGAAGTCGAGCGGACAGATAACCGGCTACACGGCGGTCCGCGAATACCAGGCGACCCTGATCAAGGGCAACGGCCAGGGTGTCTCCGCGGTCATCGACGCGGTCGACCCGGCCACCTTCCCGCTGGTCGGCAAACTGGCGCTGAATCCGGGCGCCGAGGGCACCTTCACGGAGCTGATGAGGCGCCGCAACACGATGGTCCTCTCGGCGGGGATAGCCACCCTGCTCAAGGCCAGGGTCGGGTCCCGGGTCCGGGTCAACGCGGCGGCCGCCAAACACCCTATCTACTGGACCGTGGGGGGGGTCGTCCAGGGTAACGCCCCGGCCGGCTTGTCCCAGGATGTGCTCACCTCCAACGCCAGCCTGGATTCCAGCGTTTCCAGGTCGGCGCCGGTGGACTACGGCGAGGTCTACCTGACCACCAGGAACTCCGGGCAGGCCTCGAAAGTGGCGGCAGACCTCAGCCGCGAGCTACCGCTGGCGACGGTCTCCACCGTGCAACAGGCTTTGAACTCGGATCGGAAGGCCGATCAGCAGCTGACCCAATTTCTGGCGGTGGCCGGGCTGGCGGCGCTCCTGATTGGAGGGATCGGGATCGTGAACACCATGCAGGTGAGCCTGTCCCGGCGTCGGCTCGAGATCGCGATGTTGAAGACCACCGGATACCGAAGACGTGATCTCTACTTGCTGTTCGGCCTGGAGGCGGCTCTGCTGGGGCTGACCGGAGGGGTCGCCGGAGCCCTGGCGGGAATCGGACTGTCCGACGGAATCCGCTTGCTGCTGGAGAACATAGCCTCCCTCGACATCAACTTCGTGCTCGACTGGGAGGTGATCCTGGCCGGAGTGGGGATCGGCGTCGCCACCACCTGCATATTCGCCATCCTCCCCATCGTCCGTCTCAGCCGGGTGCGGCCGGCGGCGGTCCTGCGGGACGATCCAGCGACGACCAGCGCAGCCGTGATCGGCTCCAGCCTGCTGCTGATGGGATTGGTGGGCGTCCTCTTCTGGCTGTTGGCCTCCCTGATCCTGGGCTCAGCCACTCTTGCCCTCTTCCTGGTGGTGGGCACCGGCATCGCCCTGCTCTTGCTGACTGGACTCTTCAGCGTGGCCCTTGCGGCGGTGGGCCGCCTGCCCGTCCCGGAGCGCTTCACGGCCAGCCACCTGCTCCTGGTCACGGTGGCACTGGTGGTCGCTGTCGCCGTCACCACGGTCGCCAGCCTGCGCGCCGTGGGAGCACTCATGATCGCCTTCGCCCTGCTCGGCTACGTGGTGGTGGTGCTGCCCCGTCCGGCCAAGTCGGTGGTCAGGTTCGCCTTCCGCAATGCCGGCCGTCAACGCACCCGCACCGCCGCCACCGCGGTCGCCCTCTTCGTGGGGGTGTTTGCGGTCGGTCTCATCCTGGTCCTGGGCACCGACATCCGCGCCGACCTGAACTCGATCATCACCAAGTCCACCACCTACAACGTGATCGCGGTCGCCCCGTCCACGGACCGAGCAGCGCTGGCACGGGCGGTTAACGACCTGCACCCCCACCAGCAACTGACCTCCAACGCAGCCGTCTCCGAGCCGGTCTCCATCAACGGCGTCCCATTCACCAAGGCGGTCCCCAGCCGCGCTCAGACCGGCCGCGGGCGTGGAGCGACCGCACTTCTCAGTGGCCTCCAGGGCTTCAACGTGCAGGGCGGAGTGGTGCCCCCGGTCGACATCACCTCGGGCCGCCAGCTGAACCTGTCCGACCAGTCCAGCAACGGCGTCCTCTTGGAGAACGCCCTGCAGAAGGCCCCTTACCACCTGCGCCTCGGCGACCGGGTCGGCCTCCTGGACCCGCTGGCGAGGGGTGGCCGGGCAGTCGAGGTCAAGGTGGTCGGCTTCTACACCATCGCCCGGCGCAGCGCCAAGAGCGGGATCTCGATCACCACCACAGTCGCGCCCATCCTGGCCACCACCAGGACCACCAGTTTGGTCGGTGGCAGCGGGGTGATGGAGGTGGTCGAGATGAAGTTTCCTCCCAATCGCGCGGACGCCGCCGCCACCAGTCTGCGTGGAGCGGTCACCGGCGCCCAGGTGATAAGCCTAGCCGACTTCACCCTCATCATCGACCAGTTCCTCAACAACGCGATCCTGTTCCTGACCGCCATCGCCTCGCTGGCTTTGCTGGCCGGCATCGTCATCATCGCCAACTCTGTCGCGCTCTCATTGCTGGAGCGCCGACGCGAGATCGGCATCCAGAAGGCGGTTGGCCAGGGGAGCAGGGCGGTCTTCGCCCAGGTGCTGATCGAGACGGGCACGGTGGCCTGGCTGGGAGCCACGGGGGGAATGCTGGCGATCGCACTGGCGCTGCTGCCGCTGGGACGGTTGGTGATCAAGATCTCACTGGGGATCCCGACCCCGCTGTCCCTGGCAATTGTGGTGGGGGCGATCCTGGTGGCGGTGCTGACCGCCGCTCTGGTGGCGTGGGGACCGGTCCGGGTCCGCCCCCTCGAGGTGCTCCGCTACGAGTGAGCCGCCGGCACCAGGATCAGCCCCGATGACGCTCCACCTCACCTTTCTGCGCGGGGAGCTCTCCTCATCACCCAGAAGTGAGGCGCCCGGGCGGGACTGAGCTCGCCGACAACCCGAAAGCCGCGCCCCTCATAGAAATGAACATCGGATCCCGTGGCCGTGTCCAGGTATGCCTGAATCCCCAGCCGGTCACAGCGCTCCAAGACCGGCGCCAGGGCCGCTGACGCGAGACCCTGGCGCTGTCGAGCCGGGTCTGTGCCCAGCACCGCCAGGTACCACCCCGGACCCTGCGGATGGAGGCGGTGCACTCGAGCCGTGGTCCAGGCCGCCGCGGGCAACCTCCTGCCCATAAGAGCAGCCGCCTCCAGGTTCCAGCGCAGAAGCTTGCCGACGCGGCCACTGGCAGGGGCGCCGGGCCCGGCGCCCATCGACAGCCAGAAGGCCGCCGAGCTCAGATCGTCGGTTCCCCAGCCCTCACCGGTGGCGGTCAGGACCCTGGCAGTGAGCCGGTACCAGCGCAGCAGCCGCCCGGCTCGAGTTGACGCCCCAGGGAAGAGCCAGGCCGAGGTGGGGTCGCCGGCGAAGGCGCGCGCCAGCATCTCCCCGAGTTGATCAGCGTCACCTTGGTTGAGTCGTCTAACCGGCGGGGCCGCTGGGGAAGGTTCGGACTCAGCCATGAAGGTTGAGGTGGGCAGGGCAGACCCGGCGGCCTGAAACCACAGTCAAGGATGTCTCCTCAGGCCGGGTTGCGAGACTGTCTGGAGGCCAGCCGCTCGGCGACGGCGTTCATGACCACCGGGACAGCCATGCGGCCCGCCCTCAGAGCCAGGGATTGGGCGAGCCCCCTGGAGCGCTCCGGCCTGGGGACCGACCCGCCGCTGTGGGTGTGGGCGGCAGCCTCCCTGAGCAGCTCCTGCAGCCGCTGGCGCCACTCCTCGGGCATCTCCTCGATCCAGTCCCTGGCCTCCGGATCCTCTCTGCGGTGGCGGCGTCGGCGCAGGACGTAGACGGTTCCGACCACAGCCACCACGCCCACCCCGAGCGCGATCCGGGCACCATCGCGGCGCAGCCGTCGCTTGGGGTCCAGCTCCTGCCGCAGACGCGACTCGATGCGGTCAAGGGTCGCGTCGGCCCTGGCCCGGGTGGCGGCTATCTGTGTGCGCGCTTGCTCTGGAGTCGTGCCCACTCAAGATCCTCAATCAGGCTTTGCTTGCTATCGGTGAAGGGCCACAGGTGGCGGTTGGACCAGATCCAGGCAGCTCCCACCACCAGCAGCACCAGCCCCACTGCGGCCACCAGCCCCGCCACCAGGGTGTGGTTGGGGATCCACTCCACCAGTGTGATCAGGGCGAAGATGCAGAACAGGCTCAGACCCACCCCGGCGACGACTCCGGCGATGGCCACCCTGAGACCTCGGCGGGCGCTGCGCTTGAGTTCAGCCTTGACCAGTGCCAGCTCGTCCGCCGCGAGCTGGCGGATATCGTCGCCCAGCTCGCCGACGAGTCGCGAGATCGGCTCCTCGGAGAGGTCGGAGTTGGCCATCTCATGCAGGGTAGCGGATGGCGGCTTGGCGAGTTGGGACTCCTATGATCAAAAGGTGGGACCTCAAGCCTCCGACCGCCGGTCCTCCCTGATCGCACCGCTGGTGCGGCTGGCGCGGCGGGGCAGCCTGCTGATCGCGACCGACTTCGACGGAACGATCGCGCCGGTGGTCAGGGACCCCAGGCGGGCCCGGCCGCTCCCCGAGGCGACCGCCGCCTTGGCCAGGCTCGCCCACCGGACCCCGGTCGCGGTGATCAGCGCTCGGGACCTGGCCAACCTGGCAATCCAGTGCCCGGTCCCGGGGGTGCTGCTGCTGGGCAGCTATGGCCTGGAGCCCTGGATGCGACTGACCAGGGACGAGCCGCTGCCGCCACTCCCGCCACCCTCCAAGCGCCTGATGCGGCTGGCCCGCGACCTGGAGACCATAACCGGTTGGCTGCCAGGGGTCCAGGTCGAGGCCAAGACGATGGGCGTGGCGGTCCACTATCGCAATTCCCCTGAACCACGCCGCGCCGCTCAGCTGGTGCGCCGGATCGTGGACCGGGTCGCCGGCGACGAGGGCCTGGATGTGGTGAGGGGCAAGCTGGTGGTGGAGGTGCGTCCACCCAGGAGTGGCAACAAGGGCACCGCACTGGCGGCCATACTCGATCGCATCCATCCCCGCGGCTGCGTCTTCGCGGGCGACGATCTGGGCGACCTGCCCGCGATGGAGGAGCTGCACCGCCGCAGTGACGTCCTGGAGTTGGCCTGGGCGATCGGGATCCTTGGAGCGGATGCGAGTCCCCTGCTGTTGGAGGCGGCCGATCACTGCCTGGACGGTCCCAGGGCGTGGGCGTGGCTGCTGCAGGAACTGGCTTCCGCGCTCGACCGGGTGGCTCCCGGCCACCGGGAGCGGCCTATTGCGCCAGCAGGTCGTTGAGATCCTGGAGCTGATTGCTGATCCAGCGGGTGATGTCGTTGCGGCGAACGGTCTGGCGCAGCTGGCGGGAGCGGTTGGCCCGATAGCGCTTGGCCATAGTTAGGGCAGTGTGGAGCGCCTCGGCGGTCTCGTCTATGTCGAAGGGATTGATGCCCAGGGCGTGCTGGCCCAGCTCCTCGTAGCTACCCGCGTTCTCGCTCAGGACCAGGACCCCGTCCCTCTCGTTGCACACCACCCCCTCCTTGGCGACCAGGTTCATGCCGTCGTAGATCGGGTTGACCAGCAGGGCGTCATAGTTCTTGTAGGCGGCGACGGCGCGGTGGAGGTTGTCGGCCACCTCCAGCCTGATGGGCAGCCAGGTACCGGTCTGGAAGCGGCGGTTGACCCTGGCGGTGGCGGCCACCAACGCCCCGAGGTAGGAGCGGTAGGCGTCCACGTTCTGACGGCTGCGCTGCAGCAGGGCCCAGAAGACCACCCGGCCGCGGAGCTCGGGATGCGCCTCCAACAGCCGCTCGTAGGCCAGGAAGCCGCGGACTATGTTCTTGCTGAGATCGGTGCGGTCGACCCGCAGGATCAGCAACTCCGGGCGCCAGGCGGCGATGAGCTCCTCCTCCTGGCGCACCGCTGGGCTGGCCGCCATCTTGGCCATGCCCGCGACGTCGATCGAGATGGGATACGCGCGCACCCACACCGAGCGGCCCTCGTAGAAGACGATCCGCTGGCGGTGGTCGACACCCAAACCCAGGTTCTCCTCACAGGTCATGAGGAAGTTGCGCACGTCCAGGCTGGTCTGCAGACCCACCACGTCGTTGCCCAGGAGCCCGGTCAGGATCCCATCCCGCATGTGGCGCGGGATGACCTTCCAGTACTGGGGAGTCGGCCACGGGATGTGGATGAAGTGCTGCAGCCGCGCCTCCGGAAGGCGGGCCCTGACCATGGCCGGCAGGAGGTAGAGGTGATAGTCCTGGGTCATCACCAAGGGCCGCAGCGACGACCTGGCGGCGACCTGGACCACCTTGTCGGCGAAGTCCTGGTTGACTCGGACGTACCCCTCCCGCCAGGCTCTGCCGGTGGCGGAGTCCAGGATCGGCTCGCGACCCAGGTCCCAGAGGTAGTGCTGGATGAACCACAGGAGTGGATTGCTGATCTGGTTGTAGTAGAGGTCGTAGGCCTCGGGGTTGGGCTCCACAAAGACAACCCGGAAGGTCTCGTGGTCCTCGGTGGTGACCTCGACCGTCCCGTCCTCTCCTGCTGTCTCGATGAGGGCGTGGTCGGCCTCACCTCGGGCGGCGCCGATCCAAGTGGAGTTGCTGGACCGGGCCAGTGACGCCATGGCGGTGACCAGCCCCCCACCCCCCCGGGTGATCCGGTCCACTCCGCCCTCCCCCAGATGGACGTCTATGGGAGGGCGGTTGGCGACCACGATCGTCTGCCACCCCTGCAGCATTCGCCTCAGGTAGGGTTCGATTCCGGGCATGCCGCATAGGATGACGGACCGGCCCCGGCCCATGGAGGGGGCCTACTCGGGATTGCGGGTCGAGGCATCGCGCTTTGTTGCGGCAACGCCTCTGCAAGGTGCGGGCGCGCCAGATGTGATGGCCGCCGGCTCCTCCGCGTCCTGGGACACACGATGACCCACAGACTGCGGCGGCTCGCACCTCCGCAAGCGCCGCAGGTACAGGCGCCGGACGGTCCTACCGGAGGCCGTCCTGAAAGCTCTCCAGCTCGGCTGAGCCCGGGCAGAGCTTCGAGAAGGGGAGCTGCGCGAGGCCGTTGGGTGGAGTTAAGGCTGTCTCGTGCATGTCCTGTTGGGACTCGTCCAAGAACAGGAGCCCGGTCACGATCTCGCCGCGCCCCGTACGCTCCCGCAGGTACGCCTCCACCTGCCCCCGGTCCTTGGGATCGTAGCCTTCGGGGACCGTCCGGAATTGGACGCGGGCGCCGTCGTGCATGGTTACCGCGGTGGCCCGGTCGCGGGCCAGCGATCCCACGATCTCCTCATGCTGACCGATGAAGTCGGTCTCGATTTCACGCAGCTCGTGGTCGCGCATGTAGCGGTAGCTCTTGGTGGACCCCTCGTGGTCATTGAACTGGACGCAGGGAGAGATGATGTCCACCAGGGCGAATCCGCGGTGCGCCACCGCAGCCTTCAGGATCGGCACCAGCTGGGCCTTGTCCCCGGAGAAACCGCGGGCCAGGAAGGTCGCCCCCAAGCTCAACCCCAGCATGATGGGGTCCACAGGTTGCAGCAGGTTGGAGTCGCCCCGGCGTGACCGCGAGCCCACGTCTGCGGAGGCGGAGAACTGCCCCTTGGTCAGCCCGTAGACCCCGTTGTTCTCGATCAGGTAGGCCATGTTCACGTTGCGGCGGATGGCGTGGGCGAGGTTGCCCAGCCCTATGGACAGAGAGTCGCCGTCACCGGATACTCCCACCAGGGTCAGCTCGCGGTTGGCGGCCCCGGCGCCGGTGGCGATGGTGGCCATCCGCCCATGCACCGAGTTGAAGCCGTGGGCACGAGAGGCGAAGTAGGCAGGGGTCTTGGAGGAACAGCCTATCCCGCTCAGCTTGGCGATCATGTGGGGGGGCAGGGAGAGCTCGAAAAAGGCTTGGATCAGAGCCGCGGTGATGGAGTCGTGGCCGCAACCGGCGCACAGGGTGGACATCCCCCCTTGGTAGTCCTGCATGGTGAGGCCCAGCTCGTTGCGCGCCAAAGGCAGCAACGGGATCAGCGGCTTGGTTATGGACGGCACGGTCAGGCCTCCAACTGGTTGGCGATCTGCTCCACCACCTGTTCCGCGCTGGGAGGCAGCCCGCCGTAGATGAGCACCGACCGCAACCGCTGGGCGGGGGCCCGAGCCTCTATCTCCAGCAGCGATCGCAGCTGGCCGTCGCGGTTCAGCTCCACCACAAAGCAGAGCTCGTGCCCTTCCATGAAGGACGCGACCTCTTCGGCGAAGGGGAATCCCCGGATGCGCATGTAGTCGGCAACTGTACCTCTGGCCGCCAGGATCTCGATGGCCTCCTTCACCGCCGGCTCGCAGCTGCCCACGGTTATGACTCCAAGCGTGGCGGCGGCGGCGGTTTCGATCACGGGCCTGGGCATGTGCGCAGCCGCCGCCCGGTGCTTGCTGAGAAGGCGATCGACCACCTCCTGGTAGGAGACCTCATTCTCCGTGTAACCTCCCAGTCGATCATGGCCTGAGCCTCTCGCGAAGTAGGCGCCTCGCGAGTCCGTTCCCGGCAGGGTGCGAGCGGTGACCCCGAGCTCGTCCTGGTCGTCGTAGCGATGAAATTGCGGCATCGCCTCCAGCTCCCGCGGACCCAGCACCCGGCCGCGGTCGGGCTGGTAGGCGTCGTCCCAGCTCAGCCGGGGCACCGCCCAATCGTTCATGCCGATGTCGAGGTCGGACAGGACCATGACCGGGGTCTGAAACCGCTCAGCCAGGTCAAAGGCCGCGACCATGAACTCAAAGCACTCGCCGGGGTCGCCAGGAAAGAGCAGCAGGTGCTTGGTGTCGCCGTGGGAGGCGTAGGCCGCCATCAGGATGTCGGCCTGCTGGACCCTGGTCGGCATCCCGGTGGACGGTCCCGCCCGCTGCACGTCCACTACCACCGCCGGTATCTCGGTGTAGTAGGCGAGCCCCAGCAGCTCGTTCATGAGCGAGAGCCCCGGGCCGGACGTGGACGTGAAGGCACGAGCGCCGGCCCACCCAGCCCCGATCACCACACCCAGGGCCGCCAGCTCATCCTCGGCCTGGACGATCAGGTAATTGTTGGAAAACGGGGGGTCGCCGGGAGCCGCCTCGGGGTTGGCCTCGCGGCGGTACCTGGCACACAGATGGCTGAAGTTGTCCATCACCGAGGTGGCCGGCGTGATCGGGTACCAGCCGGCCACGGTCGCGCCCGCGTAGAGGGCCCCCAGGGCGGTGGCGGTGTTGCCATCGATGAGGATCAGGTCGTCGGTGCGGTTGCTGCGCTCCAGGTGAAATGGCAGCGGGCATGAGAAGTTCTGGGTCGCGTAGTCGTGCCCCAGTCGCAGCGCCAGCTGGTTCGCCTCCAACAGCCGCTGACGGCTGCCGTAGCTCTCCTGGAGCAGCCCGGCCAGCACCTCTGGGTCGAGCGCCAGCAGGGCCGCGACCGCCCCGGCGTAGGCGACATTCTTCATGAGGATGCGCTCCCGGCTGCTGCTGAAGCGATCACTGCAGAGCCTGGCCAGGGGCACCCCCAAAAAGGTGACGTCGGCCCGGCGCAGGCCGGGGTCAAGCGCCCAGCTGTCGTCGAAGAGCAGATACCCTCCCGAGCTCACCTCGGCGATGTCGGCGGCGTAGGTCTGCCCGTTCATGGCCACCATCAGGTCGTATTCGCGGCTGCGAGCAAGGTGCCCCTTGGCATTGACCCTTATCTCGTACCAGGTGGGCAGTCCTTGGATGTTCGATGGGAACAGGTTCTTGCCCGAGACCGGCACCCCCATGCGGAAGATGGCCTGCATGATCAGGCTGTTGGCGGTGGCGGATCCGGTGCCGTTCACGTTGGCGAGCTTGATCGCGAAGTCATTGACTCGACCCCGGCCAACCACCCCCTCCGCCCGGATCGTCGCCCGGTCCTCGCCCGCAGCCGCCGCCCCGAGCCGGTTCATGAGATCGGTATCCCGACCCGACCGGCGTAGGGAATGGCCAGGTCGAACTTGACCATGTCCCAGGCTGCGGTCGGGCAGCGTTCGGCGCAGAGGCCGCAGTGCACGCAGAGGTTCTCGTCCTTCACCATGACCCGGCCCGTCTGGGGCAGCGGCTCCGAGATGAAGAGCGCCTGCTCAGGATTGGTGGGAGGGGTGCTGAGCAAGGGACCGAGCTGGGCGGGCTCGAGCCCAGCGGCGGCCACGATGGTCAGGCAGCGGACGGGACAGATGTCGATGCAGGCGTCGCACTCGATGCACAGGGGCGCGTCGAAGTCGGTCTGGACGTCGCAGTTCAAGCAGCGCTGGACCTCCCGAGCGGTCGCCTCGGCGGTGAAGCCCAGTTCCACCTCCAGATTGAGCTCCTGGAACCGTCGTGACAGCTCCAGATGCCGCATCGGTTGGCGGGATGCGGGGTTGTAATCGTTGTGATAACTCCACTGCTGGAGGCCCATCTTCTGGCTGGTCAAATTCATGGTCAGCGGTGGGCGCTCCTCGACCGCCACCTGGCGGCAGTGGTTGTCGATGGAGATCGCCGCCTGGTGACCGTGCTCCACCGCCCAGATGATGTTCTTGGCCCCGAAGGCTGCATCTCCGCCGATGAAGACCTCCGGCAAGCTGGTCTGCATGGTGACCGGGTTCACCACCGGCAACTCCCCCGGACCGAACTCCAGGCCGAGGTCCCGCTCCACCCAGGGAAAGGCGTTCTCCTGACCGATGGCCAGGATCACATCGTCGCAGGGCAAGACGACCTGCTCCAGGACTCGGGAGTGGGCAGCCTCCTCGTCCCACTCCACCACATCGAACTCCACTCCCACCAGCCTGCCGCCTTCACGGACAAAGCGGCGCGGTGCGTGGTTGACGACGATCTCAACCCCCTCCTCCTCGGCGTCCTCGAGCTCCCACGGTGATGCCTTGAAGAACCGCCGCGGCCGGCGCGCCATAACCTTGATGTCCCGACCCCCCAACCGGCGCGACGAGCGACAGCAGTCCATGGCGGTGTTGCCGACTCCGATGATGAGGACCCGCTCCCCGATGGCTGTGACGTGGCCGAAGGCGATCGACTCCAGCCAGTCGATGCCGATGTGAATATGAGGGTCGTCAGGGTCGTCACCCCCGCGGCCGGGCAGGTCCAGCTCCTTCCCCCGCGGGGCCCCGCTGCCGATGAAAACCGCGTCGAATCCCGCGCCGAGCATCTGCCTCAGGCTGTCGACCGGACTGTTGTAGCGGATATCCACGCCCATGTCCAGGATCACCCCCACCTCCTCGTCAAGGACCGGGGCGGGGAGCCGGAAGGCGGGGATGTTGGAGCGCATCAGCCCTCCTGGCTTGAGATGGCGCTCGAAGATGGTGACCTCGTAGCCCAGGGGCATGAGGTCGTTGGCGACCGTGAGCGAGGAGGGGCCGGCACCTATGCAGGCGATCCGTCTGCCGTTCTTGGTGTCTGGAGCCCGGGGAAGGCCAGCCGCCACATCTCCTCTAAGGTCCGCGGCCACCCGCTTCAACCGGCAGATGGCGACAGGGTCGCCGTCGACCCGCTGGCGCCGGCAGGCCGGCTCACAGGGACGGTCACAGGTGCGCCCCAAGATGGCGGGAAAGACATTCGACTGACGGTTGAGCAGGTAGGCCTCGCCGTACCGCTCCTGACCGATGAGCCGGATGTACTCGGGCACGTTGGTGTGAGCGGGACAGGCCCACTGGCAGTCCACCACCCGGTGGTAGTAGGCGGGGTTGCCGACGTCGGTCGCCGCAGGCGGGTCGGCTCCGCCGTCGCCTCCCGCGGTCAAGGCGGCCCCGTCCGGAGCGCGACAGGCGCATCACTCTGGGCGACCAGGGCCACGGGCGTGGGGGTTGGCAGCCGCCGGGTTCCACTTGGATGGTCGCTCACGCTTGTGATTGTGCGACCTGAGGGGTGAAGTTGCATAGAGGTTTCCACTCACCAAAGTGGCTGGGCAGATAGGGAGCGGCGACTTCCGCGACGTGCATGGAGCGCTGGCGGCCGCAGTTCGACCTGACATCCGGATGGCGGCATGGGTGGAATCCTCGGGTCGCGGGCCACCTCGCTCCGATACGATGCCGAGCGTGAAGCTCAGCGTTCCCAGCGAAACCGTGGATGGCGAGCTCCGCACCCCGATCAGCCCCGACTCGATCCCGCGCCTCATGGCCCTCGGGCTGGAGGTCTGGGTGCAGTCCGGTGCCGGTGATGGAGCGGGGTTCTCCGATGCGGCCCTGCAAGCGGCCGGGGCCGAGGTCGCCGGCGAGCTCACGCAGTGTTTGGCGGGGGCGGAGCTGGTGTGCAAGGTGCAACCCCCCACCGTGGAGGAGGCCGACCTGTTGCCCCGTGGCTCGGCCATGATCAGCTTTCTGCCGGCATCCACCCCGGCCGAGGTCCTGAACCGGTTGGCGGAGCGTCAGGTCACGGCTTTCAGCTTCGAGCTGATCCCGCGCATCAGCCGGGCGCAGTCCATGGACGCGCTCTCCTCCCAGGCCTCGATCGGAGGCTACAAGGCGGTCCTGATCGGCGCCGCGCGACTGGGGAAGATCCTGCCACTGCAGATGACAGCCGCCGGCACCATCGCCCCCGCCCGGGTGATGGTGATGGGAGCGGGAGTGGCCGGGCTGCAGGCGATCGCCACCGCCCGCCGGCTGGGCGCGGTGGTCGAGGCGACCGACGTGCGCTCAGCGGTCAAGGAGGAGGTGCAGAGCCTCGGGGCCACCTTCGTGGAGCTGGAGCTGGAGGCCCAGGAGGGAGAGGGGGGATACGCGAAAGAGCAGAGCGAGGAGTTCCTCGCCCGCCAGAGGGAGCTGATCGCCCAGCATGTGCGCCAGAGTGACCTGGTGGTGACCACCGCCGCCGTGCCCGGGCGCCGGGCCCCGATTCTCATCACCAAGGAGCTGGTGGCGGGGATGCGACCGGGCTCCGTGATCGTCGACCTGGCCGCCGACAGCGGCGGCAACTGCGAGCTGACCAGGCCGGGCGAGGAGGTGCGGGCGGGACAGGTGGCGATCCTCGGGTGGCGTAACCTGCCCGCCACGGTCGCGACCACAGCCAGCCAGATGCTGGCCCGCAACGTGGCCGCCATCGCCGGGCACCTGGTCAAAGATGGCAAGCTGGTGCTCGACTTCGAGGACGAGATCACCAAGGCTGCCTGCGCCACCCACGCCGGCGAGATCCGCAATCAGCTTTTGCGGGAAGCAGCCTCCAGAGGAGCGGTCACGTCATGAACGCACAACTGGTCAACGAGATCACGATCTTCGTGCTCTCGGTGTTCCTGGGCTTCGAGGTGATCTCAAAGGTGCCCACCATACTGCACACCCCCCTCATGTCCGGCAGCAACGCCATCCACGGGGTGATCCTGGTCGGGGCGATGGTGATCATGGCCCGAGCGGACGGCCCCCTGCAGCTGGCGGTCGGCTTCGTGGCCGTGGTTCTGGCGACTGTGAACATGGTCGGTGGCTATGTGGTCACCGACCGCATGCTGGAGATGTTCAAGAGTCGCAACCGCAAGCAGCCGGGCCGGCCCTGATGGGCTCCGCCCGCCGTGGCCTCTCGCCCTCCTGTGGGTCTGCGGCCCGAGCCGTGGAGAGATTCTGATGGGCCTTCCTTCAGGGATCACCCTGCTCTACCTGCTGGCAGCGGTGCTCTTCATCGTCGGCCTGCACCAGCTGAGCTCCCCACGCCACGCCCGGAGCGGGAACCTGGTGGCGGCCGCGGGAGCCGTGATCGCCTTCATCACGACCCTGTTCGTCCTCCATCACTCGGCGCTGAACCTGATCCTGATGGCGCTTGCCATCCTGATTGGCATCCCCATCGGAGCGGTGGCGGCGCGGGCCGTGAAGATGACCGCGATGCCCCAGATGGTGGCCAGCTTCAACGGAGTGGGAGGTGGCGCCGCCGCCCTGGTGGCGATCGTGGAGTTCCTGGGGCGGCCGGCGGGGACCACCTCCCTGGTGGTCTCCATCTCGGTGGTGTTCGCGGTCGTCATCGGCGCCACCAGCTTCGCCGGATCCGGGATCGCCTACGCCAAATTGCAGGAGATGATGCGGGGCACTCCGATCACCTACCCCGGGCAGCAGCCGGTGAACGCCGCGGTCGGCGCGGCCATCCTGCTCCTGGGAGTCCTGGTGGTGGTGGCCGGGATCGGGGTTCTCGGGCTCTGGTTGCTGCTCCTGCTGGCGCTGGTGCTGGGAGTGGCGTTTGTCCTGCCCATCGGGGGCGCGGACATGCCAGTCGTGATCTCCTTGCTCAACGCCTTCACCGGCCTGGCCGTCGCCGGCGACGGGTTCGTTCTTGGTAACCCCGTCCTAATCGTCGGCGGCACCCTGGTGGGAGCGTCGGGAACCTTCCTCACCATGATGATGTCCGAGGCGATGGGACGCTCCATCGCCAACCTGCTCTTCGGTGCCTTCGGGAAGATCCAGGTCGGCCCCGAGACCGCTGCGTCGGGTCCCCGGAACGTGCGCTCCGGGTCGGCTGAGGACATCGGCACCCTCCTCGCCTACTCTCAGCGGGTGGTCATCGTCCCGGGCTACGGCCTGGCGGTGGCCCAGGCCCAGCACGCCGCCCGCGACCTGGCCGAGGCCCTGGAGAAGCGCGGGGTCGCGGTCGAGTACGCGATCCACCCGGTCGCAGGCAGGATGCCGGGCCATATGAACGTGCTGCTGGCGGAGGCGAACGTCCCCTACGAGCAGCTGAAGGACATGGACGAGATCAACGACTCCTTCAAGTCGACCGACGTGGCCCTGGTGGTCGGAGCCAACGACGTGGTCAACCCCGCCGCCCACAACTCTCCTGGCAGTCCCATCTACGGGATGCCCATCCTGAACGCGGACCAGGCGCGCAACATCGTGTTCATGAAGCGGTCGATGCGGCCCGGCTTTGCGGGGATCGACAACGAGTTGATGTATGACCCCAAGACGATCATGTTCTTCGGCGATGCCAAGGACTCCCTGACCAAGCTGGTGGCGGCCGTCAAGGCCGCCTGAGCGAGAGCGACGGTCAGCCCGAGGCAGGGGCTGGCGAGGGCGTGGCCAGGGGCGCGCTGTAGCGCAGAGGGGCGCAGGCATCGGTGGCCGCCGCGCACATCACGAATTCAGTCACCGGTGAGCGGCCGGAAACCTGCAGGATCAGGACCGGGACCGCGAAGCCGGCGCTGTCGACCACCCCCAGAGCCGCCTTGGTCAACAGAGCCGGGCCGCCCGGTGGGGTCGCCCCCGGCGAGGGACTGCTCCAGGGCTCGCCATCGGCTTGGAGGAGATACGAGTTCGGGCTCAACAGCCTCTGATTGAGGTCCCTCACCAGCAGCTTGGCTGAGATCGCCGGATAGGCGGCGGCGGGACCCAGAATCGGTGCCGGCACCGCCCCGGAGATCCCGACCAGGGACAGGTTGTCCAGGTAGTTGGCGGCCACGTCGGCGTATATCTCCGCGGGCTGCCCGGTGATGCTGACCTGGGGATAGCCGTCCTGGCTCCACTGGAAGAACACCCGCCGGTCGGCGGCGTGGGCATCGGTGAGCTGAGGGAGGGGGATGAGCCCGGCGCTGGGGCCGGGCAGGTGGTGCGCCGCCAGGAACCGCTCGACGAAGGCGTCGGCCGCGGCCACGGTTGGGGTGGCCCCGGTTTCGTCGACCGGGGTGTTGGGATGGAAATTGAAGTCCAAGAGGCCGGGGGTGGATGTCAGCTGGTAGCCGGTCGTAGCCCCCAGGTTGTAGGCCAGGCCGCCGGCGAAGCTGATCGGAGGCCCGGGGACACCCAGGGCCCTGGCGAGGGTGCTGAGCGCCACCTCGGGGCTGGCGGGAACATGGGCAGCCAGAACCTGGGCCGGAAATGGCTCAAGGGTTGGAGCCAGCTGATACGGGGGAGCGATCGAGATCGGAGCCGCCGCCACCCCTCCCAGCGGCAGCACCCCAAAGGCGAGCGGCGTTGGCGTTGGCCCAGGGGGAGGCGTCACCCGCGGCGCCGGCCTGGTGCCGCAGGAAGCCAGCAGCAAGCACGCCGCCACAGCGCTGAGCACCGCGATTGGAGTAACCCGAGCGATCACTCCCTCAGAATGCCAGAAGTGAGCTATGAGCAAGCCCTCTCCCGGCTGGCCAATGCCAGCCACCGGGGGATGAGACTGGGCCTGGCGACCACCGCGTCGCTGCTGGCAGCCCTGGACAACCCGGAGCATGCTCTGCGCGGGGTGCTGGTCGCTGGCACCAACGGCAAGGGCTCGGTCTGCGCCCTGGTGGCTGAGGTCGGGCAGCGCGCGGGGCTCAGGGTGGCGCTGCTGACCAAGCCCCACCTGACCAGCTACCGGGAGCGCATCCGTCTGGGTGGAGCGCCGGTTGCGGCCGAGCGATTCGAGGAGCTGATCGACCAGGTGCTCCTGGCGGAGTCGAAGATGGACCGCTCCGCGGGCCTCCCCACCCACCATGAACTCCTGACCGCGATGGGGTTCCTGGCCGCCGCCGAGTACGGTGCGGAGCTCACCGTCTGCGAGGTGGGCCTGGGAGGGAGGCTCGACGCCACCAATGTCTGGGATGGCGGGGTGGCGGTGGTGGTGACGGTGGGCCTCGACCATCAGGCGCAGCTGGGCAACACGGTGGCTGAGATCGCCAGGGAGAAGGCTGCCATCATCAAGCCGGGCGACCTGGCCGTGACCGGGGCCACCGGTGACGCCGTCCCCGTGATCCGCGAGGCCGCCCGGAGCGCGGGAGTTCGGCTCTGGGAGCTCGGCCGGCATGTCCAATATCACGGACCGAGCCAGGACGGCTCCGCTGGGAAGATCGTGGTCAGCACTCCCAGGCGCGCTCACGAGGACCTCACGGTCGGCCTGGGTGGAGAGGTCCAGCTCGCCAACGCCGCCGTCTCGGTGGCGGTCGTGGACTGCCTCGTCGAGCAGGGCTTCGCCATCCAGGAGACAGATATCCGCCAGGGGCTTGCTGGAGCCACCTGGCCGGGCCGGCTCCAGGTGGTGGGGGAGAGCCCTCTGGTGATCGTCGACTCCGCCCACAATCCCCACGCCGTGGCAGCTGTCCTGCCGGACCTGCGGCGCCGCCTGGCCGGCCGTCGCGCGGTGCTGGTCTTCGGCTCCATGGGCGACCACGACCACCGCGGCATGCTTGAGCTGCTGGCCACCCTCCCCTTCGAAGAGGTGTTCCTCGCCAGGGCGGAGTCTGCCAGAGCGGTGGAGCCGGGGGTCCTGGCCAGGGAGTGGCCGAGAGAGTCCACGATCGTGGGGCCCGTCCAAGAGGCGCTGGAACGATCGCTGGTGGCGGCGGGACCGGTGGGCGTGGTGGTCGTTCTGGGCTCGATCTATGTGGTCGGAGAGGCGCTGGCGCACCTGGGGATCGGGCTCCCCCCCGATCCCGTGGTCAGCGGCCAGCCGCTCTGGTGAGACTTCGAGGCGCCCATCAACGATCACTCGCCTGGCCTGGCTGAGGGAGGAGGAACTCCCCAGCTAGCCGCCGGTGCCACCTGGGTGGAACGCGCCCCAAGCCGGTGACCGGTGTCGCGATTTAGTTCCAGTTGCATCCTGCTGGCAATAGCCAGATAGACTCTTCTGGGTAGCTATGACGGCTTCAGGGCCGCGAAGGGATGGACGGGATGGTTGTGCGGAGAGGACATCTTGGCCGAGGGACTGACGTCGCCTGAGCCCGCCGGCGAGCCGAAGCTGGCGCAGCTCTTCCATCTCACGGATCTGGTGCCGCTGTCGGTGTCCAGCGTCGGGCCCCTCTTCTCGGTGGCCGCCACCGGGGGCGTCATGGCGGCGGACGCAGGCTGGTGGACCCTGCCGGCGGTAGCGATCCTGGCCCTCCCTTTTTTGGTGTCGAGCTTCGTGTTCCGGCTCCTGAACCAGCACTTTCCGCACTCGGGAGCCTCATACCACTGGTCGGCTCGGGTGATCGGGCGGTCAGCCTCCAGATACCAGGCCTGGATCCTCATCCTGGCCTACTTCACCTCGATTCCCCCGATCGCGATCCCGGCGGGAAGCTACACCCTGGACCTGATAGCCCCCCATTACCAGGCGCCACCGGTGGTCCACGTGGGGGTCACCATCTTCTGGATCCTGTTCGCTGCGGTCCCCCTGCTCATGGGCGGCAAGCCGACCGCCAGGATCACCCAGGCCTTCTTCGCCCTGGAGATGGTCTCCCTCACCACCTTCGGGGTCCTGGGCGCCTTGAACTGGCACCGCATCAGCGTGCCGATCCACTTCGGGCCCCCTCCCATCGGGGGCATCCTGATCGTCGCTGTGGTGGCGGCGACCATTCTTGACGGCTGGGAGATCGACAGCTACGCCGCCGAGGAGTCGATGAGGCCCCGGGACCACCCCGGAATCGGAGGGATCGTCGGCGCCATCGGGGCCCTGATCTTCTACGCGATCCTCTACCCGCTGATGCTGGGCGAGACACCCCTCCACCAGCTGGCGGGAGCCACCAACCCGCTGGCGCTCTGGTCGGCGCGGCTGATCCCGGGTGCCCCATGGGTGATGCTCATCCCCATCCTCGCCTCCACCGCCGGGGGGCTGTGGCTCACCACCTACATCCTGACCCGGGCCCTCTACGCGATGGGCCGGGAGCGCCTCATCCCCTCCTTCTTCTCCCGGCTGAACCGCCGCCAGGTGCCGCACATAGCCATCGTCGCCAGCCTCGGGTCGGCACTCTTGGTCGTCACCGTCCAGGTGTTCATCACCTCATTGAGCGCGTTCTTCAACCTGGTGCTGTCCGCCGCCGGTTTCTTCTTGCTGGCCGAGTTCTTCCTGGACTCGGTCACCGCCAGCGTCTTTCTCACCATCGGTCACCGGCGGGTGCCGGGCACCTGGCTGGCCCCTCATGAGCACCGCCTGCTTCGCGTCGGCGCCCTCTTCTCCACTGTGGTGATGGGAGCGCTGCTGGTGGCGTTCTTCATCTATGGGCCCAAGGCGATTGGGAACGGCATCGATCAGACGATCGCGGTGCTGCTGGTCATGGGCCTGGCCTTCGCGTGGTGGACCAAGCGCAGAACCACCGGCCCGGTGGTCTTCCACGGTCGCGACGTCGCGCCCAAGGACGCGGTCGAGCCCTCCCTGCTCTGACCGGCTATGGGAGCCGGGGAACGGCCCCGCCCGGGACCTCAGGTGGCCGCCGGCACCTCGGCGCGGACACCGGCCTCAGCCAGCGCCTGCTGGCACAGGTCCGTCAGCCGATCCCACGCTCCGCTGGTCAGGATCTCCGGGCGGAAGAGATCGTTGGTCAGTCCCACCACCTGGACTCCGGCCTTCAGGTACTGGGCCACGTCCTTGATGCCGACGCCGCCGCTGACCCACAGGGGCACATCCGGCATCGGCCCTCGGACCGCCTGGATGTACGCCGGGCCGCCAATGGGAGCCGCCGGGAATACCTTCACCAGCCCGGCACCCAACGCCTGGGCCTGGGCGATCTCGCTGGGAGTCGTCGCCCCCATCACCAGCATCAGCTCCGCCTCACGGGCGACCGCGGCCGCCTCCGGGACCAGGTAGGGAGTGACCAGGTACTGGGCGCCACTCTCCACCGCCTTCAGCGCCAGCGCGGCATCGGTTATGGTGCCCGCCCCAACGACACAGCTGTCTTCGACCTCATCCCGAAGCCGCCGGATGAGCTCGAACGCTCTGGGTGTGCCGGAGGTGATCTCCACCGAGCCGAGGCCGGCTCGGGCGACGGTCAGCACCGCCTGGTAGGCCGTCTCGGGGTCTCCCCAGCGGATCACAGCCGCCAGGTGATTGGGGAAGTGCCGGGTCACTGGATCTGAGCTGGTCATCATCGCTCCTCATCGCCTTGCGGCCTTAAACCGTCGATCTCAATGGAATGCCTCCGCGGTCCCCCAGATGTCGCCCACGGTGAATCCGGCTGGGAACGGATCGTCATGGTCGAGGACGTAGCGGGCGTGCCCGGTCACGTAGGCACGCCCGGTGATCGTGGGAACCACGGCTGGTCTACCAGAGACCATGGTCTCACCAATTAACCGGCCTGTGAAGAGGGTGCCGAGAATTCCCTCGTGCCGAAAGTCGGTGAAGAGCGGAAGTTGCCCCCGGGCGTGGAGGAGCGCCATGCGAGCGCAGGTGCCGGTGCCGCACGGGGAGCGGTCCAGGGCCCCGGTCCAGCTGTCGGGACGGCCCCAGTCCAGCTGCCCGGTGGAGACCACGACGGCGTTGCGCCCATCGGCGTGAGGACCGCTGGGAGGTCCGGCCAGGAGGGCGATGGTCGGACCCTGAATCTCCTCGTTCTCGGGATGCGTCTGGGGCGCCTGCTCCCAGGTTGCCGCTTTGATCATCTCCCCGGCTCGAGCCAGCTCCCTGGCCCGGGAGGGAACAAGCTCCAGCCCGAGCCGGTCAACCTCCGCCAGCACGTAGATCATCCCGCCCCAGGCGACGTCCACCACGACCCGGCCCAGCTCGGGGACCTCTATCTCCAAGTCCTGCGCCATCACGAAGCTGGGGACGTTCTCGAAGGTGATGCTGCGGGCCCGGCCGTCCACCACCTCGGCTCGGATCTCCACCAGCCCGGCCAGCGCCTCCAGGGTGAAGGTGGTGAGGGGCTCGGTCACCTCCACCATCCCCATCTCGATGAGGGCGGTCGCCACGCAGATCGTGTTGCTGCCCGACATTGGCGGATACTCGACCTGCTCCATGATGATGTAGCCGGCGGCGGCTCTTGGGTCGGTCGGGGGCAGGATGACGTTGCAGTTGGCGGCCGGGTACCCGCGCGGCTCGCGCAGCATCCGCAGTCTGAGCTCGTCCAGGTGGGTCCGGAAATACTGCATCTTCTCGAACATGTTGCCCCCGGGGAGGTCGGGGACTCCGCCCACCACCACCCGCCCCGGCTCACCCGCGGCGTGCAGGTCGATTGCGAGGACGTCGCGGACAGCGGCCAAGGCCGGGCCTACAGCTTCTCGGCCACGCTCTGCCCCTGGAGGAAGAACAGCAGGTAGTCGGGCCCCCCGGCCTTGGTGTCGGTGCCGCTCATGTTGAATCCCCCGAAGGGGTGGACCCCCATCTGGGCGCCGGTGGAACGGCGGTTGATGTAGAGGTTGCCCACATGGAGTCGCTCCTTGGCGTAGGCGATCCGCTCCGGGTCCCGGCTGAAGTAGGACCCGGTGAGCCCGTACTCGGTCTGGTTGGCGATCCTGATCCCGTCCTCGAAGTCACGCGCTCTGACCACCGCCAGCACCGGGCCGAAGATCTCCTCGGTGGCGATCCGGGCGCCCTCGGCGACCCCGGCGAAGATGGTCGGCTCGATGAAATGCCCCTCGCCTTCAGCCCGGCCGCCTCCGGTCAGCAGTTCACCTTCATCGCGGCCCACCTGCAGGTAGTCCAGGATCTTCTCCTCGGCGTCGCCGTCGATCACCGGCCCCAGCCCCACATCGGGGTCCACCGGGTCGCCCATGCGGATCCGCTTGGTCAGCTCCACCACTCGGGGCAGGAGGTCGTCATAGACCGACGAGACCACCACCGCCCTGGAGCCCGCGGAGCACTTCTGACCCTGGAAGCCGAAGGCCGACCTGGTGATGTCGAGGGCGGCGAGGTCAAGGTCGGCGGTCTCATCCACCACCACCGCGTTCTTGCCCCCCATCTCCAGCTGCACCCGCTTCAACCAACGCTGCCCGGGGTGAACCTTGGCGGCGCGTTCGTAGATCCTGATCCCCACCTCCTTCGAGCCGGTGAAGGCGACAAAGCGGATCTGGGGATGGTCCACCAGCGCCTCGCCGGCCACCTCTCCGCGCCCGCTCAAGAGGCTCAATGCTCCTCGAGGAATCCCCACCTGGTGCAGGATCTCCACCAGCCAGGCGGCGGTGGTGCTGGCGGTCTCTGCCGGCTTGAGGATGACGCAGTTCCCCGACACCAAGGCCGCCGTGGTCATCCCGGTGGTGAGCGCCAGGGGAAAGTTCCAGGGGGAGATGACCCCGCCCACTCCCAGGGGGATGTAGCGAAACTGGGTCGCCTCGCCGGGCCAGGGGGACATCTGGTCGCGCGCCGCAAGCCCCAACGCCTGTCGTGCATACCACTCCATCAGGTCGACCGCCTCGGCCGCCTCCCCGTCGGCTTCGTCCCAGGGCTTGCCCACCTCGTAGACCATCAGCGCACCCAGCTCGTGGCGGCGCTGGCGGATGACCTCCGCGGCCCGCAGGAGCAGCAGGGCGCGCTCCTCGACCGGGGTCCTGGACCAGGCGGGGAATGCCTCCCAGCCGGTCTGGACCGCACGATCCACGTGGGACGGATCGGCGACGGCGTGGCTGCCCACCAGCTGGTGGGGGTGGGCCGGGTTGTATGACTCGATGCTCTCACTGGTGTCGACCGGCTCGCCGCCGATGAGAAGCGGGTAGCGAGCCCCGAGCCTCGCCTCCACCCGTCGCAGCGCGGCCTGAAAGTCGGTGCGGTTGGAGGCCTGTCCGAAGTCCAGCGCGGGTTCGCTGCTAAAGGGCGGGATGATCATCCAGAAATCTCCTGTGTTCTCGGTTGCCGGCCCCGGCCGCTGGCGTGAGGGCCCGGGGCTGGCTCAGCGGCGGACCATGTTGCGCGCCAAAAAAAGCAGGTTGGCGGGTCGCTCCGCCAGACGTCGCATGAAGAAGGGATACCAATGGGTCCCGTAGGAGGTCGCCACCAGGACCGTGTAGCCCTGGGCGACCAGGGAGCGCTGCAGCTGGGGGCGCACCCCGTACAGCATCTGGAACTCAAAGCGGTCGCGACCTATTTGGTGACGCTGTACGAAGCCGATCGCGTGCTCGATCATGCGCTCGTCATGGGTCGCGATCGCGGTGTAGCCGCCCCCCAGCAGAGCCGTCTCCATGATCCGCACGTAGTTGCGGTCCACATCGACCTTGCTGGAGTAGGCGACCTCGCGGCTCTCCAGGTAGGCGCCCTTCACAAGACGCAGGTTGGGTCGCAGCTCCAAGAGGGAGTCCAGGTCGGCCGCCGTCCGGTAGAGGTAGGATTGCAGGACACAGCCCACGTTGTCGAACCCTCGAGCTCGAAGGTCGCGGTACAGCCTCAGGGTCGGCGCCACCCGGGCCGACTCCTCCATGTCCATGCGCATGAACATGCCCAGGCCCCGCGCCACCTCCAGCAGGTGCGCCAGGTTGCGTTCGGCCAGGTCCTCGTCGATGGCCAGCCCCATCAGGGTCGGCTTGATCGCCACGTTGGCGTTGAGCTTCTCCCGGGCCAGCCGCTGCAGCAGGGCCTCGTAGTCCTGCACCGCCCGGGCGGCGTCGCTCTCACTCTCGACGGCCTCACCCAGCTCGGTTGCGTTGCACTTGAAGCCCTGCCGATTGAGATCGCGGATGACCTCGATGCACTCGTCCAGGGTCTCCCCGGCCACGAACCGGGAGGCTCCCAGGCGCATCCCGTAGCGGCTCATCAGGCCTTCGGTCGCTCGGTTCTGGGCGGCGGCCAGGATCGCCGTTCTGGCAGCCTGATTCAGCGATGGCAAGACTCTGGGCCTCCTTCTGTCAACAACTGGGCACCATCATCCCGCACTCGCGATCTGCCTCGCGGCGGCGGGGTAGTGCGGAGCCAGACGGGCCTGAACTCGATCTCGGGAGTGCGAGGCAGGCCCAGCCGCAGCGTCAGTCGGAAACCTGCGCCCGACCTCCCTGCCGAAGGATGCTCTCGATCACGTCGTGGCCCGGCGGGCGACGCGGGTGGACCCGACGCGTACTGGTGCGCCTGCGTTCCTGGCGGGGGCTGAGCATGTGCCCCTCCTGCTTTTGCCAGACTCTTTCGATGAGCACCTTGACCTCCACCCCATCCTCCACCTGGATCTCGTGGGCGGCCAGCGACCGCAGCAGCCGCTCCGGCAACTGCGACGCCTCGGTCAGGTTGAGCTGCTCCAACGCCTCCAGGATGTCGTCGAGGCGGCGTAGCTGGGCGCGTCTGTCGATCATCTCCTGGGTGCTCATGATCACAGGCGAATTATCAACCATATCGCGATCTCGCGCAAAGTCAGCCCGTCCGGGAAGGTCTCAGACTGGTTTCCGCTCCATCTCCGACTTCGAGTCCTCGTAGAAGCCCAGCCGGGAAATCCATGACCTGACCCCCCGCGGCGCCCACCAGTTGGCATCGCCCAGGATCCGCATCAGGGCCGGGACCACCACCCCCCGCACCAGGGTGGCGTCGACGGCGACCGCTATCGCCATCCCCACCCCCAGGATCTGGATGTCGAGGACATGCCCGAGGGCGAAGGCCGCGAACACGGTGATCATGATGAGAGCCGCGGAGCTGATCACCCCGCCGGTTGCGGCCAGCCCCTCGGCCACCGACCGGCGGTTGTCGCCAGTCTCCAGGTAGCGCTCCCGGATCCTGGTGAGCAAGAAGACCTCGTAGTCCATCGATAGCCCGAAGATGATGGCGAACATCAGGACGGGATCGGTGGCCGTGATCGAACCCGGCGCAGTGAACCCCAAAATGTTGGATAGGTGCCCCTGCTGGAAGATCCAGACCATCGCCCCGAAGGCGGCGCTGATCGAGATCATGCTCATGAGCACCGCCTTGATCGGGAGCACCACCGACCCAAAGGTGAGGAAGAGCACCAGCATGGTGACGGCCACCACCAGCAGGACGGCCCAGGGGATGGTTGCGGCGAAGGCGTTTATGAAGTCGACCGACTGGGCGGCGCCGCCGGTTAGGAGGGCGGTCGTCCCGGGTGGGCCTGCGACCGCGCGGATGTGACCCACCAGCGCCGCCCCCGCCTTGGAGTCAGGGCCGTAGCTGTCGGCCACCTCCACCTGAGCGATCGGGCCCGCCACGTTGGAGGCGATGTATCGATTGACCGCCGTCGGCCGCTGGGAGGGAGCCAGCTGGAGCAGATGGAGATACCCGGCCTGGCCCATACCAGGGGGCGGCGTCAGCACCCCCTGCAGGGCCTCCACCCCGGGGATGGCCCGCAGGCGGCTCAGGTAGCCAGCGAGCTGCACTTCCTGGGAGGCCGACAGCCTGCCTCGCAGCGACTGACGGTAGGCCACGACCAGCCCCATATCGTCAACCCCTCCCGCCTGAGGGAAGGCGTGGTTTAGCAGGGCGTAGCCGGTACGCGCCGGCCCCTGGGGGATCTCGCTCACGCTGCTGCCGGTGGAGAGCCGCAGGCTCAAAAACGGCGTCCCGGCGACCAGCAGCACCACCACCGTGGGGAGGGCGATCAGGACCGGGTGGCGCATCACCCGCTCCGCCACCCAGCCCCAGAAGCTGGAGTGGTGATCGGCCGGACGGCTGGCCCGGTGGAGGCTCCGCCGGATGCTGAACTTGTTGATTCGAGTGCCCAGCACTGACAGGATCGCAGGTAGGGCTGTGAGGGCGAACAGCAGGGTGCAGGCCACCACCACCACCCCGCCTATCCCCATGCTGCGCAGGGCCGAGGCCGGGAACAGGGTAAGCGAACTCAGACCCACGGCGACCGCTGTTCCTGAGATCGCGACCGCCTTGCCGGCACTGGCGGTGGCCGCCTCCACCGCGCCCGCCACCCCGGCTTGACCCAGCTCTTCGCGGAATCGCTTGACAAAGAAGAGCGAGTAGTCGATCGCCAGCCCCAGGCCGATGATGGTGGCCACGTTGGTGACGAAGATGGACATCCCGAAGTGAGCGGCCAGGATGCCGATGACGGCCAGGGCGGTCGGCACCGCCAGCCCCGCGATCAGAAGGGGCAGCAGAGCCGCCACCACCGACCCGAACACCAAGAGCAAAAGCAGCAGCGAGACCGGCAGGGCAATCACCTCCGCCCGCTTCAACTGCTGCTCCAGGGCGCTGTTGTAGAGGGCGTCGATGGCAGGAGCGCCGGTGACCCACATGTGCAGCCCCGCGGGCCGGGCGATGTATGACTGCAGAGAGGCCAGCTGGTTGGTGGCCGCCGTCTCTCCGAGCCTGAGGTTGATGACGGCGAAGGTGTCGTGGCCCTTGGCACCGATGAACACAGGGTCCTTGGTGTTGCTGTAGTCAAGCACGCTGGCCACCTGGGGTCGCTGCGCCAGGCGACTGAAGCTGCGGTCGACGGCTCGCTGCACCGCCGGGCTCGCCGCGTTCGCGCTTGGACTCCGGTACACCAGCAGCAGCTGGGTCTTGGCCGCTCCGAAGTACTTGGCAAGCAGCTCGGTGGCGCGCTGGCTCTGGGAGCCCGGGACCGAGAACCCGCCCGCCGAGAGCTGGCCGCCTAAGGGGATGGAGAGTCCCAGCATGACCGCCATGAGGCCCACTGCAGCGACGGGGATCACCCTCCGATGCCTGTAGGTGAATCTGCCCAGCCGGTGAAACATCAGCTCTTCCCTTCGGACGCTCGGACTGTGGCGACGTGCATGAATGAATGTTCATTCATGTAGACTCACAGGGTATCAGGTGCAGCAGGCACCAGAGGCAGGAGGTGTGGTCATCGTCTCGCGGGAAGTCGCAGAGCGAGCGTCCGGGCACGCTGACCAGGTCCGCCAACGGATCTTGGAGGGGGCCGCGAGGGCCTTCGCCCGGTCGGGGCTGCAGGGGACCAGCGTCCCCGAGATCGCCTCCGAGTGTGGAATCTCCGTCGGGCTTCTCTACCGCTACTTCACAGGCAAGGCCGAGCTGTACACCACCATCTGCACCGCCGAGGCCAAGGCGGAGGCGGAGGGGCTGCGCAATGAGCTCAAGCTCATCTCAGATCCCCAACTTTGGCTGGAGCACGCCGTCGACTTCTACCTGGACCGGCTGGGCAGCGACGGCGGCGCCGGGCTCCTCCTGGGGGCGATGGCGGAGGCCCCGACAAACGAGGTCGTGCGCAACTCATTGCGGCTCCGCCGCGAGGTGATCACCGGCTTCATAGAGGCCTTCCTGGCGGAGCGGGTCTCAGAGGGGGTCCTCCCAGAGAGGATCGCGACGGCCGCCCTGTCCCGCGCGATCGCGATGCTCCTGGACGGGGTGGTGGTGGAGTGGGCGGTGGCCGGCCCTCAGCTAGATCTGGACCAGGTCCGGGAGGCGATCCTGACCCTGGTGGGGGCGCTCACCTCAGTCGGCGCTCACCCGGCAAGTCCCGCCGCGGAGAGTGCCTGATCGAGATCTGACAGCAGATCCGCTCTGTCCTCGATCCCCACCGAGAGACGGACCAGCCCGGCGGGAAGGTACTCCTCCCCTTCCCAGCGCCCGCGCCGCTCCAGCAGTGACCCCACCGAGCCCAGGCTGGTGGCGTTGGCCCAGATCCTGGTGGCCGAGCAGAAGCGCTCGGTGGTGGCCGCATCGGCCTCCAGCTCGATCGAGATCATGGCTCCGAATCCGGAGCTGAATCGGCTCTTGGCCAGGGCGTGCTGGTGGTGCTCCGCCAAGCCCGGATAGTGGACCCGGCTGACCGCCCCTCGTTGGGCGAGCCGCCCGGCCAGCCAGCTCGCATTCTCAGTCTGGCGTCGCAGTCTCACGTCCAAGGTGCGCAGCCCACGCAGAGCCAGCCACGCCTCCAGCTGGCCGGGGCATCCACCCCGGCTGGTGCGGAGATGGCGAAGGCGCTCGGCCAGCTCCGTTGCCCTGGTCAGGACCAACCCCAAAATGAGGTCGTCGTGACCACCGATGTACTTGGAAGCGGAATGAACCACGAGGTCCGCTCCGAGTTCCAGCGGCCGGCAGAGCAGGGGTGTCGCCAGGGTGTTGTCGACAGCCAGGAGGGCGCCCTGGGCGTGGGCCGCCCGGGAGCAGCCGAGCAGGTCCGGCACCGAGAGAAGCGGATTGCCCAGGGTCTCCACAAAGAGCAGGGCAGCCCCCTCCACAGCAGCCGTGACCGCAGTCAGGTCGGTGGCGTCGACCAGGCGCACCTCGCACCTTCCTTGCCCGGCGAGGTCGCGCAGGAGCAGCCGGCTGCCGGTGTAGGAATCCCGCGCCAGCACCACCACACCCCGGTCCGGCACCAGCTCCAGGACCGCAGCCACACCGGCCATCCCCGAGCTGAACGCCACCCCGTCGGTCGCCTCCTCCAGATCCGCGACCGCGCGCTCCAGCAGGGTCCAGGTGGGGTTGTGGTCTCTCCCATAGCTGAGCCCCTGGGGGTTGGCGTGATTGAAGGTGGCTGAGACCACGAGCGGAGGGGCCAGCGCCCCGGTTTGCTCGTCCAGAAACTGTGACCCCTGGACGACCCTGGTCGAGATCGCAGCCCTCGAGGTCGGACCTGCCGGCTCCTCCATCACTCCTCATCTCCCCGCGACCGAGCCAGCACCATCTCCGCCATCCTGCGATTGGCCTCGTCAACCATCTCCTGGCCCAGGCGCGACGCCCCACCCCGGGCTCCCAGCGCCCCCAGCACATCTCGGGCGCGAGCGACCTGAGCGGGCGAGGGGGTGAAGGCCGAGTTGATCGTGGCCAGCTGGTCGGGATGGATGGCCCACTTGCCGTCCACGCCGAGAGCGGCAGCCCTTCGGCAGGCTGACTCCAGCCCTGAGGGGTCGCCCAGCAGAGCGTAGGGCCCGTCTATCACCTGCAGCCCCCTGGCCCTGGCTGCCACCGCGATCCGGAAGAGCGGGTAGTGCCACACATCTCCCGGGTAGCCCTCGGCAGGAGTGCCGATGGCTACCTGGGGCATGCCCATGGAGGCGGCGAAGTCTCCCGGCCCGAAGATGAGAGCCTGAAGACGCGAGGAGCTGGCCGCAAGTTCGGAGACCGCCTCCAGTCCAGCCGCGTCCTCTATCTGGATCTCCAGCCCCAGCCGAGGGGATCCGGGCTGCTCGAGGGCGTCCAGGCAGTGCTCCACGAACCCGACCTCCGAAGGGTGGGACACCTTGGGGACCACCAGTGAGGAGATTCTGCTGCCCACCCGGGGGACCAGCTCCAGAAGATCCTGCAGGGCCAGGGCACCCCCCACGCCATTGATGCGTACCGCGACAGACCTGGCCCCGAAATCGATGGACTCAAGCAGGGACGCCAGTTCCACGCGCGCCCTGCGGTGGGTGTCCTCGTCCGCCGCCACCGCGTCCTCGAGGTCGAGCACCACCTCGTCGGCGGGGAGGGTGGCGGCCTTGGCCACCATTCTCGCGTTGTTGCCGGGACAGATCAGGACCGATCGACGCAGCCTGGTCACGAGGGTGGTCCCGGCTCCTCTTCCCCTGCCTCCCCGAGACGCCGCATGAGGTCCTCGATCATGCGACGGGCCTCGGGATCCTCGAGCAGCCGTTCCTGGAACGCCTCGGCGGCCTGGCGGATCTGGGGATCCCCCATAAGCCGCTCCTGCATCTTGGAGAACTGGTCCATCATGTCCTTGGCCGCGGTCTCCTGAGCCACCTGCAGAAGAACCGGCTGGGAGGCGGCGGCCGACACCGCCTCCAGTTGCTGGCGGATCATCTCGATCCCCTTGCAGCCCAGGCACTCGCCCCTCAGCTGGCAGTGACAGAGCTGGCGCTTGAGCTGGTCGAGCTCACGATGGACACCGCTCAGGTCGATCGGTTCGGGCACCCGCTCAGGTTAACCCAGACTCGATCAGAAGATCGGCTGGAGCGGCCGCCGGGCGCGAATCATGGCGTGCCAGTAGCGGTGATAGAAGCGGCCCTCGCGCCACTGGGGCGTGAGCTGGCCGGCAATGGCGGCCGGGGCGGTCTCGTAGTAGTCGAGCAGCCGTTGGCGGTCCTTCGAGCTGACCCCCGCCACTTGGAACCAGTCCAGGATGTCCTTCTCCTGCTCGATCCGCTCAGCGTGCTCGACCGTGAAGCCCAGGGCCTGGAGCAATGCCCGCCACTCCTCCAGCGCGCGGCTGCGAACGTGGGATGGATCCCTGCCCACCTCGACCACCTCCAGCCAGTCCCGCACAACCGGCGGGGGCGAGCAGTCGCTGACCACGAAGGCGCCGCCTGGGACGAGCACCCTGTACGCCTCCGCGAGGGCCGGGAACAACTGATGGAAGTGGTGAGGCGCCGATCGCACCAGCACCCGGTCGAACGTCTCCGCTGGAAACGGCAGCTGCTCGGCGTTGGCCAATACGAAGGTGACGTTGCGAGCCTCGCGAGAAGCCGCCAGGGTGCGGGCCTGCTCCAGCATCGCCTCGGTCAGGTCGAGGGCCACCACCTCGCGCACCAGGGGGGCCGCGGCCATGGCCACATGGCCGGCTCCGGTCGCCACATCGAGGACTTTGTGATTCGCCTTGAGATCGCAGATGGAGATGAACTTCGCCAAGGAGACCGGATCGGAGTGGGTGCGGCTGGTCCGGTAGGCCTCCGCCACTCGCGCGAACTGCTCCCGGCTGTCACCGGGCTCTCGTTCCCCTCCAGGTTCGGAGTCCGAGCTCACAAGGAATAGCCGGCCAGGAGAGTCTCCAGCGGGATCGGCTCCAACGAGTGTGGCCCACCGAACCTGACGTCGATCTCGGCGTCGAGATCCTTGATCAACTCCCTGAGTGGAGCCAGATCCTCCTCGGGCACAGAGGCCCCGGAGTAGGCACCCACCAGCCGACCCTCGTCGAAGAGGGCGACGCCGGTGCCCGTGGCCGACTCCACCACCAGGCCGCCGGAGGCGGAGCGCTTGGTGAGAAAGCTGCGCAACCCGTCCAGATCCACGAACATCGCCCCCAGCCCCGAGAAGTGGACCGGAGCGTGCAACAGCAGCCCCAGGCCGCGAGCTATCTCGGCGGAATAGCTGACGACTGTGATGATGTCCTGGCTGTTGGGGAAGGCCGGGAAGGACACCCTGCTCGAGGTGCTGAGGCGACCCTGAGAGTCCGAAGCCACCGCCACCACATAGCCGTCCACCAAGACGATGTAGGTGTTGCGCCCATCGGGGGATGCGACATGCATGACCCCGGTGTGCCCCTCGCCCGCCAGGTGGCGTAGCAGCCTGGCGGGATCGGTGAAGCCGACGCTTAGGTTGCGGAAGAGCAACTCGCCCTCGGGCAGCGGAAATGTCCTGGCACTGTCCACGACCACGGCCTCAGGGATCTCAGGCTCGTCCACCGCCTGGTAGCCAGCTCCCGTGGACGAGACGGCCCAAGCCGTCTCCGACACCGCCACCACCTCGGGCAGCTGGTCCGGCTCAAATGGCTGCAGATCACCAGGTTCGCCCTGGACGGTCTCGTCGCTCGCCTCCATACCGACCCCCTCCTCCCGTGTCTCCACCAACTCCGGCGGTTGGTACCCACCCTCATCAGCCTGCCCGGGATAGTCCGGGGCTGCCACCGGCTGGGTCGGCTCCTCCTCTGCGCCCAGTGCGGAGGAGCCTCCTTCATCCTGTTCGTCACCGGCGGCCGACCAAAGCTGGCCACCGCCCTCCGCCGAGCTGGGCGGCCAGGCTTGTGCTTCCGAGCTCACCCCGGAGAACTCAGCTGGCGCGGGCGCCTCCTCCTCCACGCCGAACCCCCCGGACCAAGGAGACGTCTCCGAACTCTCCGTCGCCGGCGTCGTCTCAAAGGATGGGAAGCCGGTCCCCGAGAGCGGGCTCGGGGTCCAGGCAGGAAGCTCGGTCGCCTCCGCATTCGGCGGGAACGTGAAGGGATCGGTCATGGCCTGCCCAGACCAGGGATCTGGGTCGGCCGCGACTGCGTTCTCGTCCTCGGCTGCCACGGACTCGGCCGGCGACTCCCCTGAGGAGTCGGTCAGGTCGGTCCCGTCTGCGTCGGAGAGGTCCGACGCGGCCTGGTCGGACCCGGTGCCGCCGAGGTCATCCGCAGCGTCGGCGGCAGCGTCAGCCTCTGGAGTGGGCTGCTCATCCGAACCCTGGTCCGCCGCTGCTTCCTCGCGCTCCCGCTCCTCATCCTTGCGCCGCCCGAAGACTCGATGAAAGGACATCTCGGCGGGCGGGGTCAGACGGGGCCGATAGGCTCCCTCAGCACCAGCCGGAATCGGGACTGGGACCAGGCGGCGCCCCGCCAGGCTCTCCTCCAGAAGATCGTGCAGCCGCCCCAGGAAGCCCCGACCCTCTGCCGGGCCGCGACCGTCCCCGGTTCTGCGCTGGCTCTTTTCCATAGCTTCAACTCCTGAGAGGAGGGTGCTCTCCCCGCTGCTGAGAATTGGACCCCATCTGGGTGAGGCAATTCACCTGCGAAGTGTACGCAAGAACAGCCATCTTGGCACCACCACGCTCTATCGAGTCCGAGCCTTCAGGCGGGGAAGGGCGACACCACCGGGCTCTGGCCCGATTGCCCAGCGGTGTCGAAACCCATGCGCCCCAACCACAGATCTGGGCGGCGCACCTCTCGCCAACTCGGCAGCGTGTCCGCGGACACCCACACCCGGTCCAGAGCCGCCTGGCCACCTCGGGCCTGGATCTCGCGCAGGAAGCGCTCTCCCTGCTGGTACTGCTGCAGCTTGAGCCCCACCCCGGAGACCAGGAGGATCAGGCGCTCGATCGCACTCGGGGGTTGGTGCCGGCGGTGGAAGGCTTCGTCGAGGGAGTCGAAGTCCGGGATGTGGCGCCGCCCGACCTCGCGCATGATGAAGTTGCCATGGCCCTCGAGGACCGCCATCACCGCCTGCACCTTGCCAACCAGAGCGAGCTGGGGACGAATGTTACGGGCGGTCCGCAACCACTCCTCGACCCCGTTCAGGCCCCTGCCGGTGGGCATCCTGGTCAGTTCCTCCACCATCCCAATGAGATGAGGGGCCAACCACGGGTGCAGCTCAAACTGCCAGGCATGGGTCAGCTCGTGCAGCATCAACCAACGGCGCAGCGAGTCGATCGGCAGGTCGGACTTGCGTTCGAAGTCGCGCACGTTCGGCTCCACAATCAGCAAGGCGGGCTGGGGCAGGCCCTCCCGATCCGTCCCCGGGAAGCTGAGCACGGGATCGTACTGGCCGAGAACCCGGGTGCCCATGTAGCCGAGGAGGGTGCCTAGGTAAAGGCTGGTCGGCACACGCATCAGAGCGCTGGGACGGAACTGGCCCAGCTGTCCATGGGCGGCTTCAATGGGCTGCACCATCCGCCGCATCATGGCCAGGTTCTGATCGAGGAACCCCCTCCTGCCGACCACCCGCACCCGCCCGAAACTGTTGCCCTGGGCTGGGGTCCCACAGGCCTGGGCAAGCAAGGGCACCAGCTCAGCCACCAAGGGCTCGTACTCCAGGGACGCCTGGGAAGCCTCCTCCAGGCCGTCAGCGCCGACCCGTTGATAGGCGGTTCGACGCGCAAGGTCCCAGTCGAGCATGGACTCGTCGGAGCCTGATCTCATCTTGGAGACGCTGCGCTCGGCGGCAATGGCCACCCCGGCCGCCACTGCGGACCAGGCCAGCACCGACTTCAGGTCGGGCATGAGCTGATCATATTCCGATCGATCAGACCAGGCTGCGCTGGAACGCGAATTCCCTTCCCACCAGCTCGTATCCCAGACGGTGATAGAGAGGTCGCAGCTCGGGGTCGCCGAAGCAGAGGACGGGCGTCAGGCCCTCGGCAAGGGCCGCTGCCGTGGCCGCCAGCACCACCGCCGTGCCCGCGCCCCGTCGACGAAGTGCCGGGTCGGCGGCGACCCCACCAACCTCCACCACCTGTCCGAAAGCCTTGGTCCAGCGCGCCGCCGCCACCAGCTGACCGTCGAGCTCGGCCACCCAGGTCCGCTCCCTGGCGACCTTGGCAGCCCATTCTGCTGGTGAACCCAGCCGCATCCAGGGCACCGGGTCGTAGATCCGCCACAACTCAGCCCCGTCACCCGGGGTAGCGACTCTCACCTCCGGGAGTTGTCGGGCGGGGACGCGAAGAGTCGCAGCCACGGTCATCTCCCTCAAATGCACCGAGAACAGCTCGCTCAGGTCCAGGGGCAGATGCGCCTCCAGGCAGTTCACCCGGTCCAGCGCATGGAGTCGTTCCTCCAAAAGCCCTGCGGCCGCAGGGTGCTCGTCGCGGTTGGGGGCGAACAGGTGCAGGCGGCGCCCGTGGACCAGGGCGGTCGCCCTGACCTCGGCGGCTGGGCCGCGCACCCAAAGGAGCTCGAAGCCGGCCGGGTCCTCCTCCGCCTCCAGACGTCGCAGGGTGTCCCCGAAGTGCAACCCCGCCCACCCCTGGGCGAGCAGGAAGCTCCCCACCGCATCGCGATCCTCACGTGAACGCACCGCTACGAATCCCGATGAGGCAGAGGTTGACTCACTCACCGGCCCATGATCCTCGACCCACCCATCCACTTGCTCTGGCACTTTCCAGAGCCAGCTGCTAGCACTCGCGGCCAGCGAGTGCTAAAATGGCGGCACTGAGTGATCAGCTGTATCCCGTGGGGAAATTAGGAGAGGAAGCATATGCCCAAGCAGTTGTTGTTCGACACCGAGGCGCGCGCCGCGCTCAAGCGGGGAGCCGACAAGGTCGCGGACGCGGTTCGAATCACGATCGGCCCCAAGGGGCGCAACGTGGTCCTGGACAAGAAGTTCGGCAGCCCCACCATCACCAACGACGGGGTGACCATCGCCAAGGAGATCGACCTGGAGGACCCCTTCGAGAACATGGGGGCCCAGCTGGTCAAGGAAGTGGCCAGCAAGACCAACGACATCGCCGGTGACGGCACCACCACCGCCACTGTGCTGGCGGCAGCGATGATCAACGAGGGCCTGCGCCACGTGGCCCATGGAGCCAACCCGGTGCAGGTCAAGGCCGGCATCCAGAAGGCCGTCGACCTGGTGGTCGCCGACATCAAGAAGCACTCCGTCTCGATCAGCGAGCGGGAGAAGATCGCTCAGGTGGCCTCGATCTCGGCCGCCGACCCCGGCATCGGGGAGACCGTCGCCGACGCCATGGAGAAGGTTGGCAAGGACGGCGTGATCACAGTGGAAGAGTCGAAGGGCATCGAGACCGAGCTCGAGCTGGTCGAGGGGATGCAGTTCGACAAGGGCTACATCAGCCCCTACATGGTCACCAACACCCAGGCCATGGAGGCGGTGCTCGAGGACCCCTACATCCTCATCACCGACCGGAAGATCTCCGCGATCGCTGACCTGCTGCCGGTGGTGGAGAAGATCCATCAGTCCGGCAAGCCCCTGGTGGTTGTTGCGGAGGACGTCGACGGCGAGGCGCTGGCCACTCTGATCGTCAACAAGATCCGGGGCATCTTCACCGCGGTTGCGGTCAAGGCCCCCGGCTTCGGCGATCGGCGCAAGGCCATGCTCCAGGACATCGCGATCCTGACCGGCGGGACCGTGATCAGCGAGGAGCTCGGGCTCAAGCTCGAGAACGTCCAGCTGGGACAGCTGGGCCGGGCACGCCGGGTGCAGGTCACCAAGGACGACACCACGATCGTGGAGGGTGCCGGCAAGTCCGACGCCATCAAGGGCCGGATCGAGCAGATCAAGGCTGAGATCGACAAGTCGACCAGCGACTGGGACAAGGAGAAGCTCCAGGAGCGTCTCGCCAAGCTGGCCGGCGGCGTCGCCGTGATCAAGGTCGGGGCGGCCACCGAGACCGAGCTCAAGGAGCGCAAGCACCGCATGGAGGACGCGGTCTCGGCCACTCGCGCGGCGGTCGAGGAGGGCATCGTCCCTGGCGGCGGCACTGTCCTGCTGCTGGCCCAGGAGGCCCTCAAGAACACCAAGCTAGAGGGCGACCAGCAGATCGGGGTGACGATCGTGCGCCGCGCGCTCGAGGAGCCGGCCCGGCAGATCGCCAACAACGCCGGAGCCGAGGGCTCGGTGGTGGTGGAGAAGGTCCGTAGCCTGCCCGCGGGCCAGGGCTACAACGCCGCCACGGGCGAGTACGTGGACATGGTCAAGGCGGGGATCATCGACCCCACCAAGGTGACCCGGTCGGCGGTCCAGAATGCAGCCTCCATCGCGGGCCTGCTGCTGACCACCGAGTCTCTGATCACCGACCTGCCGGAGAAGAAGTCGGCCGCGGCGCCGGCGATGCCCGAGTACTGATCTCCTAATCGGGGAAGTGTCAAGCGGGGTGGCCCTCGGGCCACCCCGCTTTCTCTTTGCCATGGGCTCCGGCCGTGGCCTCCCGGCACCGTCCCATGACGGACAATGGCCCCAGCTCATGGCCACCGTGCTCACGCTGCTGACCGACTTCGGGACCGCCGACGGGTATGTGGGTGCACTGATGGGAGCGGTCCTGCGCATCGCGCCCGAGCTTCGTATCGAGACCATCACACATGGGATCCCGCCTCACGACGTCGGGGCAGGCAGCTACTGGCTGGCCGCCGCCGCTCCCTTCTTCCCCGAGGGGACGGTCCACTGCGCGGTGGTGGACCCGGGAGTCGGCAGCGACCGCCCCCTGGTGGCGGGCCTGATCGACCACCAGCTGGTGGTCGCTCCCGACAACGGGCTGCTGCACTTCATGTGGCTGAAGGGCACGGAGCGTGCCGTCTTTCGTATCGATGAGCCCCTGCAGCGGCCGCTCGCTCTGAGCCCCACATTTCACGGCCGCGATCTGAGCGGCCCACTGGCGGCCCGGCTTGCCCAGGGAAAGTTGGTCCTGGAGGACCTCGGTCCCCGACTGCGCAGCCCCCAGATGCTTCCAGAGCTCCTTCCGGACGGAGACGAGGGCGGCACGGAGGCGCCGGTGGTGGTGGTGGACCGGTTCGGGAACCTCATCACCGCGGTCACCAGAACTCCGTGGTACTCGCCGATCCCGGCCGGGGTGGCGGTGGGCGACGGGCGGGTCGTGAGCGAGGTGGTCAACACCTACTCGGAGATCGCAGGAGACGTCGCGCTGCTGTGGAACAGCTCCGGGCACCTTGAGATAGCGGGGAACAGGATCAGCGCGGCCCGGCAGCTCGGCCTGCGCCCGGGCGATCGGGTGCGGATCCTCTGGTCCAGCCCGGCCCGGATCGCGCTGGAGGGAGCGACCACTTGACCCTGGACCAGGGCGCCTCGCGAGCTCAGGCTCAAGAGCTCGACCGGGCGGCGGAACGGATGGGGGTGCCCTCCGCGATGCTTATGGCGGTGGCCGGGTTTCAGACTGCCCGGCTGGCCCGGCGCCTGCTGGGGGAGAGTCAACAGCCAGACCCGACGGTAGCTGTGCTCGCGGGCAAGGGCAACAACGGCGGCGACGGGATGGTGGCGGCCCGCCACCTGGCCGCCTGGGGCCTCCGCGTCCGCTGCCTTCAGATGCATTCCTCTGGCGGCGCCGAGCCGATGGCAGACGGCCTGCGGCGCGCCGCGGAGGCGACCGCGGTGGCCGTGCGCCGGCTCGCGGCCGGTTCGCCAGGGCTTCGGGAGGCTGCCGACTGGTGCCTCACCGATGCCGCCCTGGTCGTGGACGGGATGCTGGGCACCGGGGCTGTGGGCGCCCCACGGGGTGACCTCGCCGACCTGATCGGCCGGGTCAACCGCTGCTCGGCAGTGGTGCTGTCGATCGATCTGCCCAGCGGCCTCGACTGTGACTCCGGACAGGCCCCTGGCGACTGCGTCAGAGCCGACCACACCCTGATGCTGGGGGCCGCCAAGCGCGGCTGCCAGGAACTGGGCGCCCGTCACTGGGTGGGAAGGCTGTGGCTGGCTGACATCGGGATTCCCCGGTCCTGCTACCTCGAGGCAGGTCTCGAGCCGCCAGAGCATCCGGGACCGGACCCGGCCTGAGGCAGGGGAGGAGGAGCTGGCGGCCGGGCAGCTGCAGTCCAGCGGTCATCCGGTCGTTGGCAGCCTCCCCGGCCATCTCCGGCCGCCGACCCTCGGTGTCATTCCTTGGTGAGGCAACGATCGGCTTCGGGTGCGCTCCTCGCTGATTCGATGTCGAGCTTGCACTTTCGCAGAGGGACCGCTATATTGACCACCAGCTCGCGTGTCACACCACGCAACGTCATGAACAGCGTCTTAGAACGACCTCAAACCGCCGCGAGCACGCTGGAGGAGCTCGCCCGCCAGCATCTCGATTCTCTCGTCACCTATACGCTCCACCTGACCGGCACTCCCGAAGAGGCGGTGGAATATGTGACGGCGGGACTGTACTACGCACGGCACTTTCCGCCGGCCAGTCTGCAGAGAGATGGGCGTGCCATCCTGTATCGCGCCGTCACCCGGGCGGCGCGGCAGCATCAGCACTACCCTCCGCAGCGTCGAGGGGTGGGCCGCCTCTTCGGCAAGCGCCCTCCGCTGATCAGCCTGGGATCGACCGGGGCGGACGCCACCCGAATCAACACCGCCAAGCGCGCGTTGCTGGCCTGCGAGTTCGGTCGGCGCTCCGCGCTCCTCCTGCGCGACCTGGCGAAGCTCAACTACCGAGAGATCGGGGTGGCCCTGGAGTGCTCGCCGGAGGCGGCCTCGCGGCTGGTCGCCACCGCCAGACGGGAATTCGGCAGCATCTATCGGGACATCTCGATCTGACCATGAAGTGCAGCCTCCTCACCCTGAGCTGCGCCTTGGACGGGGAGCTGTCCAGGGAACGGCAGTCGGAGCTGGAGGCCCATCTGGTCACCTGCGAGCGCTGCCGGACCGGCATGCGCTATCTCCGCGACGAGACCGACCGGATCTCTCAGCTGGCCCGGGTCGCGGTGTCCGGGGGGACCGCGACCGCGCTCCTGGAACGGGCTCGAGTGGTGGTGACACCCGGGTCGGAGCCTGAGGAGGGCGGCCCGGCCGCAGAGGAGTCCGTGAGCCAGGAGAGCGCGGACAGCGCCGATAGCACGGTCGAACCCTTCAGCATGATGGGGATCGGCACCCAGATCATCCCGATCGAAAAGACCACTGCGGGAGGTGCGGACTCGGAGGCACCGGACCCGGGTGAGCAACCACCAAGCTCCCTTTTGTCCGGCGGCGAACACGCTGACATGAGCACTGAGGTCACTGGACCGGGGCCCTCAGAGAGTGATGAGCCCCTGAGCGATGTCGCCGAGACAGCCGATTCCGAGCAGGGCGTGACCTCTCCCTTCGATGAGCCCGCCGCCGCAGAGCCAGAGGCCGCAGACGCAGTCGGCACGGCCGATGGAACGTCCGACGAAGCGCGGCCAGCGGTGTCAGACCAGCCCGACCACAGCCCCACCGTCCTGGAGGCGGGTGGCGCTGTCGGATTGGAGCTCAACGACGTCTCAGCCGGTGGCGAGATCGGCACCGAGGCCTCCGGCGCTGGTTGGCAGGAGGAGTCCCCAGCCGACACCACGGGTACTTCCCCGGCAGGCGAGGGGGGCCAACCCGGCCTCGGACTTAGCTCCCCCTCGGCGGTGGAGTCTCCGAGCTGGGATCCGAACCCGGCCGACGCGAGCCCCGGGTCTGAGACCCATGATCCCTTTGAGGGCGGCGATCGGCCCTCGGCTGTTGAGCAGCCGCAGGAGCCATGGCTTTCGTCAAGCAGCGATAGCGCGGAGGTGGATTCAAGCGGCACGGACGTCTACTCCCGGGCAGATGACGTGGAGATACCCGTGCTCCCCGAGTGGCCGGCTGTCCCGGCGACCGACGACGCGGAGCCGACTCCCGAGCAGCCGTGGCTCGCCTCCAGCTCTGCCGCCGATCCTCAAGCGGTGGTCGACAGCACAGATGACCCGCCTCCTCTCTTCGTGCCCTTCCGCATCGAGAGCCAGGACCCCCAGTCGGGCGGAGCGCCCGCAGTCAGCTGGCCACCAGCCGAGGAATTGGCGGCGGAAGAGCTGACTGCCGAGGGAGCCGAATCCACCTCCAACCCTTTGTCCCCACAGTCCTCAACCACGCGCCAGAGCGACGAGGTCATGCAGGTGGCCCTGGAGGAGTCGGCCCTCCTCGGCGAGTTGAGCACCCTGGACCGGTTCCCTGCACAGGGTCCGGTGGCGCCGGTTCCGGGGGTTGCCGAGCCGGCCATACCACCGCCGCCGTCGATCAGCAACCTTCCGGGCAACCAGGGGTGGGAGCCCAGCCCATCCCTCAACCTCGGGCTGGATGAAATCGCGACGGCGCAGACGCTGGACCTGATCGGCAGCAAGCCCAAGCCCGCCGTGGAAATCCCGCCCTCTCTTCAGCCCTCGGCCGAGGACTTTCCGCGGGGCTCCCGTGCGGCCGCCCGGCCAGCTGACTCAGTGGCGCCGCTGGCCCGACCCGCCACATCCGGTCGATTGGAGGCGGGCGGTCACTCGACAGCACCACCTCGACGCAGTCGGGAACCTCGGAGTGCAACAGCGGGCGCTCCGCCACGCAGCTGGACCAAGACCGCGACCATTGCGGTTGCCGCCCTGGCGGTGTTCCTCATCGGGTGGAGCCTCCTGCACCACTCGACCAAGCCCGCTACGGCGCCCTCGACCCACCACCACGCCATTGTTCCGGTGCAGTCGAAGCCGACTCCTACCCAGCAGCCCACGGCTCCCACCCAGCCGGCGGTCACCCTCACCAATTCCCAGACCTTCGGGGGCACGGGCAGCGGGTATCAGGTTCAGGGCGTGCGCTACGGCCTGCACCAGAGCAACACCCAGCTGTGGGTCGTCTTCCAGCTGGTGCAGGGAAGTGGAGCTCCCAAGGTCACGGTTGGGTTTGCCAGTCAGACCTCGCTATACCTTGAGATGTCCGGAGTGGCAGCGGGAGCGACGGTTGCCCAGCCCGCTCCGGGCGGGCTCATCACCACGGTGACCCCCACCCAGGTGCCCGGATTCTCGGGGGCGGCCTATGTGCTCCAGCTCAGCCGAACCACGAAGATCGACAGCGCCTACCTGCTGCCGGGCAGTGAGACCAGCTCGGCCGGTGAACGGGTGGTCTTGGAGCTGCAGAACTGACCTTGCCGCCGGGCCTGGTCAGTTGAGGCTGTAAGAGGCGGACCCGACCAGCCGGTTGGCCAGGCTGCGCTGCAGCAGCAGGGACTCCCGCCGCATCAGGGAGAGCTCAAGGCGAAGGCGCTTGGCCGGGTCGGACTCCTCCAAGAGCCGTTGCTTGTCCCGTAACTCGACCACCAGGTGTCCCGCCACCGCCCACGAGAGCTCGGCGGGCTCCTTGGGAAGCTCCCCGAACGGAGGGATGGCGACCCTCATGCCCAGCAGGCTCATGCGGTATCTCTCATAGCTACTCTGCAACTGCGCCGCCACAACAGGGGACGCGGGGCTGGATCGCGCCGACTCGACGAGCTCGACCTCGGCTCGCAGGTACGGGCGTCCTTCCAGGGGGCGGAGCGCCTGGAACCTGGTGGCGCCGGCAACGATCAGGTTGAGGCGGCCAGCGGGCAGCCGCACGAGCCGCTCGATCCTGGCCAGTGTCCCGATCTGGTACCAGTCGGCCAGAGGGTCGGTGTCGGAGCCGTGCCTGATCGCGACCACGCCGAAATGAGCGTCGCCGACCAGGCAGTCTCTAACCAGGGCACGGTAGCGGGGCTCGAAGACGTGGAGGGGGATCCTGGCTCCGGGGAAGAGCACGGTACCAAGTGGAAAGATGGGGACGACCTGCACGGCTAATCAGTATGCCAATGCCGCGGCGATCAGATTCGCGCCAGAGGTTGCAGGCCGAGCAAGGTGAGGGCATTGGCCATGGTCGCCCGAGTGGCGTCGATCAGCGCCCGACGAAGCCCCCGGACGGCGTGGTCGTCGACTCGGTACAGCCGCTCGG
>JAJZJU010000079.1 GCA_021809895.1 bacterium | reverse complement strand
TGATCTCGCGATTGCCGACCTGCGCCGGGCGGCCGATCTATTCCGACCGATCCACGACCGCACCGCCCGGGTGGACGGATGGGTTTCGCTGGAGGTCTCGCCGCTGCTGCTGAACGACGCCCGGAGCACGGTCGAGATGGCCCGCGACCTACACCAGCGCGCCCAGCGGGACAACCTGTTCATCAAGATCCCCGGTACTGAGGCAGGCCTCGAGGCCATCGAGGAGTCCGTCTTCGGCGGCGTTCCGGTCAACGTAACACTACTTTTCTCCGCCGACCAGTACACCAGGGCCGCGGAGGCCTACATGCGAGGGTTGGAGCGGCGGGTGGAGGCTGGGCTCAGCCCGGAGGTGGCCTCGGTGGCCTCGGTTTTCGTGAGCCGCTGGGACACCGCGGTGCGAGGCCAAGCCCCCAAGGAATTCCACGACAAGGTCGGCATCGCGGCGGCCTGGCAGGCCTATCGGAGCTACCGCGAGTTGCTGGCTTCGGACCGCTGGCAGCGCCTGAGCAACTGTGGGGCCAGGGCTCAGCGGCTTTTGTTCGCGAGCACCTCGAGCAAGGACCCTAGCTCTCCCGACACCATGTACGTGAGCGGTCTGGCGGCACCGTTCACAATCAACACCATGCCGGACGAGACCCTGATCGCGTTCGCCGACCACGGTCGGGTGGGGGAGATGCTGGCGGTGGACGGGGGCAGCTCCGCTCAGCTGCTGGCAGACCTCAAAGCGGCTGGCTTCGATCCTCAAGAGCTGGCGGCCCGGCTTCAGCGGGAGGGTGGTGAGTCGTTCGCCAAGTCCTGGCACAACCTGATCGCCTGCATCGACGGCAAGCGCCAGGCGGCTGGCGTTGCCTCCTGAGCCAGGGGCGGCATACGCGCCGTCAGCGGTGCCGCCCCTGCATGAGCGGCCGGCGTTTCAGGCACTGAGGACCCACTTCGAGAAGGTGCGCGAGCTCCATCTCAAGGACCTCTTCCAGCAGGATCCGGGGCGGGGAGCCCAGCTGACCGCCGAGGCGCTGGGCTTCTACCTCGACTACTCCAAGAACCGGGTCACCGCGGAGACCATGGATCTGCTGGCGCGGCTGGCCGAGGAGTCTGGGCTGGCGGAGCGGGTTGCGGCCATGTTCGGCGGTGAGCGCATCAACGTCTCCGAGCAGAGGCCGGTTCTGCACGTGGCCCTTCGAGCCTCCCGGGACAGCCAGATCCTGGTGGATGGGCGCAACGTCGTCCCCGAGGTCCACCGGGTCCTGGATCAGATGGCTGAGTTCGCCTCCAGGGTGAGGGACGGGAGCTGGCTGGGCCAGACCGGCCGAAGGATCCGCAACGTGATCAACATCGGCATCGGCGGATCGGACCTGGGCCCGATGATGGCCTACGAGGCGCTGCGCGACTACGCCAGCCCCGATCTCACCCTGCGTTTCATCTCCAACATAGATGCCAGCGACTTTGTGGAGGCGACCAGGGGATTGGATCCTGGTGAGACTCTGTTCGTGGTCTGCTCCAAGAGCTGGCACACCCTGGAGACGCTGACCAATGCCACCACCGCCCGGGATTGGCTGCTGGCCGGCCTGGGGGGGGAGCGGCAGGCCATCGCCCGTCACTTCGTGGCGGTATCCACCAACCAGGAGGGGGTGGCGGAGTTCGGCATCGACACCGCCAACATGTTCCCCTTCTGGGACTGGGTGGGCGGCCGCTACTCCTACGATTCGGCGATCGGACTCTCGCTCATGATCGCCATCGGCCCGGAGCGGTTCCGGGAGATGCTGGCCGGCTTCAGGGCCATGGACGAGCACTTCAGGATGACTCCGCTGGCCAAGAATCTGCCTGCGCTGCTGGCGCTGCTGGCGGTCTGGTACGACAACTTCTTCGCCGCCGAGACGGTGGCGGTGCTTCCCTACGACCACTATCTGTCGCGGTTTCCCGCCTACCTGCAGCAGCTGGAGATGGAGAGTAACGGCAAGCATGTGGACCTGCAGGGCCGGCCGGTGGACCATCAGACCGGTCCAATCATCTGGGGCCAGCCGGGCACCAACGGCCAGCATGCCTTCTACCAGCTGATCCACCAGGGCACCAAGCTAATCCCCTGTGACTTCATCGGGTTCTGCGAGCCGCTGCATCCGCTGGGGCGCCATCATGACCTGCTCATGGCCAACCTGCTCGCCCAGACCGAGGCTCTCGCCTTCGGTCGCTCCGCCGAGGAGCTGCGGGCGGCCGGGGTTCCGGAATGGCAGATCCCACACCGTGTCTGCGAGGGCAACCGTCCCACCACCACCATCCTGATCGACCGTCTGACTCCGGAGAGCCTGGGCAAGCTGGTAGCGCTCTACGAGCACAAGACGTTTGTGGAGGGCGTGATCTGGGGCATCGACTCCTTCGACCAGTGGGGAGTGGAGCTGGGCAAGCTGCTGGCTGACCGGATCACCCCGGAGCTGGAGGCCAAGCTGGACCCCAGTTTGAAGCACGACAGCTCCACCAACGAGTTGATCAGAAGGTACCGCCGCCTGCGCTGATCAGTTCGCTAACCCAGCCACCACCGGGCCCGCCTTCCGGGGGCCGGGTGGTGGCTGGAGGGCACGGTCCACTGGCTGGTGTGCCTCTCATCCCGATGCCGAGTGGGTGGGAGTCTGTCCGTTGGCGGCCAGGAAGTCGAATCCGTCAGGGTCGTGCAACAGCCCGGGTGTGTTGCCGGCCACGCCAGTTACGCCGTACTGCCAGACCGCCGCTCCGGTCGCAGGGTCGATGGCCAGCATGCGGTCGTTGTGGTCGTCGTTGAGCATGAAGACCCCGCTGGGCAGCATCTCGACCAGGGACGGATGGTTGAGCTCTCCCGGGCCGGAGGTGACATCGTAGCGGTAGAGGATCTGCCCCTGGCGGTTGAACTCCACTATCTGGCCCGGCCTGGTGTAGCCGGCGATCAGGTAGCGGTTGGGGCCCAGCCGCTGAGGGTCCGAGGGATAGCTCAGAGCCAGATGGGTGGTCCACTTGAGAGTGCCCGAGGATGTGAATTCGTCGATCCAGGAGCCGTTGATCTCCGATACAAGCACTCCCCCGCCGGGTACCGGGGTATCCCCGTTGGGGGATCCCAGGTACCGAGGCGGCTGGTGGGTGCAGACACCGGGGGTGCCCATCTGCCGGGCGATAGTGCCATTGCGATTGAGGATGATGACCCGGCAGTTGCCAATGTCGGCGACCGAGATCTGGCCGGTCTTGAGCAGGTAGGCATCGTCGGGGGTGTGGAGATATCCCGGCGCGCTCCCAGCCACTCCCGGGTGGCCGTAGGTCCAAAGCACCTTACCCGCAGGGTAGGAGATCATCAGGACCTCCTGGTAGCTCTCCATGTTGATCACGATCGCGGTCCCGTGGTTGGCGAAGAAGGCGTCGTCGGGGTAGAGGAATCCTCCTGGTGGGGCGGGGGCGGTGGCGCTGGGGTAGTGCCAGATGACCTGCCCCTGTGGATTGAGCAGCAGCAACCGGTTGCTGCCGCTGTCGGCGATCAGCAGGTTTCCGCCGTAATACGGCGAGCCCGCGCCAGGTTGTCCCGCGCTGCCGAACTTGGGATTGGGGACAATCATCTGGACGTTGGCGGTGGACCCTTGGGCGGTCTCACCCCCGATTATCCAGGCCCGTGGACCCAGAACCGCCAGTCCGGCGTGGGCGACCGGGGTCCTCAGTGTCCCGGCTGTGAGCAAGGCGCCCGAGACCGGGTTGAATGCCCAGATCGACGAAATTGGGGCGGTGCCGGAGGCGGCGGACGTGTTCCCGCCGGCCACGTATATGGTTCCGCCAAGGGCTGCAGCCACTGCCCCAGTGTCTGGTTCCGGCATGTTCCCCACCACCCGGGCGACGCCGGTCGTGGGGTCGACCATCTGGATCTGGGAGGCGGCCAGGCCGTTGGCGGTTTGGCCGCCAAAGACGTAGATATTTCCCTTGAGAGCGGCCACTGCCGGGTAGCGCACCGGCACCGGAAGGTTGGCCACCTTCCGAAATGAGATGCCGTTGGTGGTGGCCAGCACGGCGGCGTCGAAGGTGCTGCCGGTGTAACCGCCGACAACGTAGGCGGTCCGGCCGATGGTGGTCGCCGCCGAGTCGGACCGTGCCTGAGGCAGGTTGCCGATAGCCGATGCTTGCCCCAAGCTCGGGGACAGTGACTGCACGGTTGTGGTGCTGGATGAGACTCCTCCACCGAACACCGTGGGGTTGCCGTTCACGATGGCGGCGGAGGCGTCGTGCAGAGGGGCCAGCAATGCTCCCGATCGACTGAGCGCTCCGTTGCTGGTGTCGAGGGTGTACACGCCGGCGGCGGAGACACCACTCACCGAGACCCCGCCGGCGATAGTCAGCTCGCCGGCGCTTGCCCCTGGCAACACCACTTCGCGGCTGATTGGGTTGGCAAGCGTCCAGGGGAGGACACCGGATTCCGCGGCCGGCAGGTTAAGCGCGGCCGCACCGGGTCGTACCGCGGCTACCGAGGGGCTGCTGCGTGGCGCCGTACCCGGTCCGGCGCACCCGGCCAGCCCGCTTGCCAAGGCCAGCGATACGACCAGGGTCGCCTTGCGCCACCTCCAAAGGGGTGTGAGGGGGTGGTGGAGCTCGATCGGAATGGTCTCCTTTTTCTCTACCGCTTGACCGTGAAGGGGCGCCCTCTGACGGCGGGGATGACACCTTGGTGCGAGACTGACTGTTCCCCAGGGTACCGACTCGCCTCCCTCGAGCCGGTCAAGGCGCCCGGTCACCGCTGGTCCGGTGTGAGCCAAAGCCCCAAGACCAGGCGGCTGAGCTATTCTCGAGCCGCTGCCGTTGCGGAAGCCAGCAGCCGACGGCAGGGCCAGAGCCAGCATAAGGAGAGGTGGTGAGCTTCCTCTCGGGTCTTCACGGGGTGGTGGCGATCGTGCTGCTCTGCAGTCTTCTCTTCCTTGAGGAGGCCGGGGTGCCGTTGCCGTTCGCGCCGGGAGAGCTCACTCTGCTGGCCGGGGGCCTGCTCATCGCCGCGGGCGGGCTCGACCCATTCGTCTTCGTGCCCCTCGCCTTCGCGGTCTGCGTGGCCGGGGCCATGGTCGGCTTCAGCTGGGCCCGGATCGTGGGCGAGCACGGCCTGACCGGGTTGGCGGTCCGATTCCACCAGGCCAGGGCCCTCGAGCGGGTTTCCCACCGAGTCCAGGCCGCCGGGCCGGTGGGAATTGGGACCTCAAGGCTGATACCGGGTTTGCGGATCTACACGACCCTGGTGGCGGGGGCCTTCGGGGTGAGGCGCCGGACCTTTCTTGAGGGCCTCATCCCCAGCACCGCCATTTGGGTGGTGGCGTTCGTCGCTCTGGGGGTGGTGGCGGGAATTCCCGTCGAACACTTCCTCACCAGGCTCGCCAAGCTGGCCGTGCAGGGCGCGATCATGCTGGTCATCGGTGTCGGTGGCTACCTCGCGATCCGTAAGGCTCCCGCCCGGGACCGGGAGCCGCTGGTGAGTCTCCCAGGCTGGGTGAAGACCGCACTGGCAGCGCTGGTTGACCTGGGAGTGGTGGCCAGCATTCTGACCGGGTTCCTCACGATCGCCCGGCGGGTGACAGGCATTGGATTGGTGGCAACCTGGGCAGACGGCGCGGTGGTGCTGGCCGCGCTGGCGGCCCTGTACCTGTTCGTGACCAGACGGAGCACCGGGGCGACGGTTGGTGAGGCGTTGCTGCACACCGTGTATCTGAGGCGTCACACGATCGACGCGCCGCCCCCAGGTGGAGCCGCCATTCAGGACCCGCAGCTGGAGTCGGCGGCCGAGCTTCTCCATGCTCTGGCGACGGTGCCGAGGCTGGCGGTGGTTCGTTGCCTGGTGGCGGGGCCGGCCAGCACCGAGGAGGTCGCTCAGGCGACGGTGATGAGCCAGGAGGAGAGCTTGTACCACCTCTCAGCCCTGGCGCAGGTGGGACTGCTGGAGTCGTCTTCAGACAAGGACAGTCCCCGGTTCGAGATCCGGGGTTCCTTTCGAACCTTGGTAGCCGAGGCTCTGGAGCATCAGAGTGAGCGGTCGGAGCCAGTCCGAGGTGGCACCCTGGGGGGCTTACCCGGCCCCTCCACCGTGAGCTGAGCAACGCTCCGGACGGTTTTGACCCATGCGCAGCATATTGTGGCTTCCGGATTGACATACCACCACATATAGCTGACAATGCCTGCAACGGCGTGGCGCGAGGGGCGCCCCCGACCTGTTACCAGACCCCGGTGGGAGGAGAGGCTTGGCAACCAGTCAACCGATGGAGCGGACGGGGTTCTCGGCCGGCGACGACTACTCGGCGCTCAAGGTCGAGCAAAGGGGAATCGAGCTGATCCCAGCCTCGGAGCGGCACATGACCCCGGCGGGGCTCTTCTGGCTCTGGGCGGGCGGCATTTGGAATGTCGAGTATCTGGTCTACGGTGCGCTGGTGATCTCGTTCGGCCTCTCCTTCGGTCAGGCCGTGCTGGCGATCCTGCTCGGCAACATCGCCTATGTGTTCCTCGGGCTTGCCAGCCTGCCGGGGCCGGAGGCAGGGACCACCGCCTTCATGGTCTCCCGGGCGCCGTTCGGGATCAACGGGAACCGGGTGGTATCCGCCTTCAACTGGCTCACTCAGGTGGGCTTTGAGATCGAGGGCATCGTCCTCATCGTTCTGGTCACCCTGGCCATGTTCGCCCGCGGAGGGGTGGGAGCCACAACCGGGCTCAAGGTCTTGGTGATTCTGGCGGCGGTGGCGATCCAGTTCGTGGTGCCCTTCTTTGGCCACGCCATGATCACCAAGACGCTGCGCTACCTCTCCTTCGTTTTCATCCTGGTATTCGCGGTGATGGCGGTGCTGGTTGTCCCACATGTGAACCTCAGCCACTTCCACCAGCAGGCACCATGGGCTATCTGGACCACTGCGGTGGTGCTGATCATCGCCGCCGGCGGTCTGGGTTGGACAGAAAACGCCAGCGACTACTCCAGGTATCTGCCCAGGGCGACCGCCAAGGCCAAGACCTTCTGGGCGGCCACCCTGGGCGCCGCGATCCCGTCGATCCTGCTGGAGCTGTTGGGAGCCTTGGCCTTCATCGTCAGCCCCAAGGCGACCGCGGTGACGGGAGTGCCGTCCTCCTTCGCCAGCTGGTTCTTCTGGCCCTTCCTGATCCTGGTCCTGCCCCAGTTGTTCGCGATCAACTCGATGGACCTGTACTCCTCGGGAGTCACCCTGCAGGCCCTGGGAGTCCCGGTCAAGCGCTGGGGCGCCGTGGTGATCGACACCGTGGTGGCGGGAGCGGTGACCGCGCTGGTCATCTTCAAGGGGAACTTCTACACCGACCTGTCCGGCTTTTTGGACTACATCGTGGTCTGGCTGGGCCCCTGGTTCGGGATCCTGGCGGTGGACTACCTGCTGCGCCGAGGCCGCTATGACGCCGACTCCCTGGCCTCCTCGCGAGGTGGCCTGTACTGGCGCAACGGCGGGATCAACTGGAAGGCTCTGATCGCCCAGGCGCTGGGCATGGTGGCGGCGATGATGTGGATAGACGCCGCCTTCTACGTGCCCTCCTTCGTGGGGCCCATCTCCAAGGCAACCGGCGGCGCCGATTTCAGCTGGGCCGTGGGGATTGCGGTGGGCGGACTCGCCTACCTGGTGATGTCGGTCGGCAGCATCGGCCGCGAGATGGTGGCAGGCACTCAACCCGCCAGCTGACCATGGGGAGGGTCAGGTAGGGTTGGCAGCGCCTGACCCTCCTCCCAGCTAGGTCAGATTGAGGTGGACGGCGGCATCCACTGGGCCAGATACGGCAGCTCGCGATACTTGTCGTCGTAGTCGAGGCCGTAGCCGACCACGAAGCCGGGCCCGTCCAGCCTGAACCCAACGTAGCGAGGATGCACCGGGGCTTCCCTGGCCTCTGGCCGGTCCAGCAGCGAGCAGTACTCCACCCGACGGCTGGGCGAGCTGAGCCGTTGGATCATGGCGTGGGCGGTGTGGCCGGCATCGACTATGTCGTCGATGATGAGCACGGTCTGGCGGCCATCCGTGCTCATCTCCCCCAGCTCCTGGATGACCGGTGGCCGCCACGCCTTGGTGCCCCGATAGCTGCTGGCGTGGAAGAAGGTGATGAGCAGGTTCTCCATCTTGTTGGAGATGAGCTCACGGGCCAGGTCGGCGGCGAAGACGAATGCACCGCGCAGCACCACGGCCAGCGTGAGCGGCTCGCCGCCCAGCTCGGTGGCGATCTCCTTGGCGAGCTCACAAACTCGCTCCCTCACCAGCTCGGCGCTGGCGATCTCACGCACGGGGAGCTGGTCGAGGCCGACGTCGTTCCAGAAGGAGAGCTGCCCGGCAGCCTTAGGTATCGGCACCTCCAGCACCGGCACCGCCAATTGCCGGGGGAATGGCGCAGCCTCCATGTTCCTACTCTACCAACGAAGTGGTGGCAGCCAGCCCGGGCCGACGCCACGACCGGGTCAGGCGCCGGCCGCCAGGAGCACGATCTTCCCCAGCTTTCCGCCACCGGCGAGATGGGAGTAGGCGTCGCTTGCGGCCGACAGGGGGTAGGTGGCGGCCACGGGGACGCTCACCCGGCCGGCCTCTACCAGCGGCAGCACATGCCGCTGGACGCTGGCGATCACCGTCGCCTTCTCAGCCAAGGAGCGGGCGCGAAGGGTTGACCCGAAGATGCGGCCTCGGCGACCCATGAGGAGTCGCAGGTCCACCTCGACCTTGGATCCGGCCCCAAGCCCAATCACCGCGATGCGTCCCTGGGTGGCCAGAGCGGACAGCCCATCGGCCATCTCCTGGCCGCCCACCAGCTCAAGGATGAGGTCGAAGGGGCCGCGAGCGAGGGCCTCGCTCGGCTCGGCGGCAGTGGATGCTCCCAGGGCGAGCAGGTCCCCAAGGCGGTCAGGGTTGCGGCACGAGGCGGTGACCGTGGCGCCGGCCGCCGCTGCCAGCTGGATTCCGGCGGTGCCGACTCCACCGGCTGCGCCGGTGATCAAAACCCGCTCGCCAACGCGCAGACCAGCCTGAAGGAAGAGGGCGTCCCAGGCGGTTGTGAAGACCTCGGGGAAGCCCCCCGCCTGGGACATCTCCATCTGCTCGGGCACCGGCAGGACCGACCCTTCATCGACCGTTGCGAGCTCGGCGTGGGCGCCTCCTGCGAGCAGTGCCATAACGCGGTCCCCAGGGTGGAATCGTCGGACAGACGCACCGACCGCGACCACCGAGCCGGCAAGCTCAAGGCCGGGGATGTCCGCGGCAGCACCCTCCGGAGCGGGATAGTGCCCGCGCAACTGCAGGATGTCCGCGGCATTGACCCCAGCCGCCGCGACCTTGATCAGCACCTCGCGGTCACCGGGTGTGGGATCGGGCATGTCCCGCCAGACCAGCCGGCCGTCCTCGATGCAGTTCGCCCTCACCGCTCCAGCATAGGTGGTTGGGAATCCTGGTCGCGGCCATGGTGATGGAGGGGCTGTTTCGGTGTGGTTGCGCACTGTTGTACGTACGCTTAGCTAAAATGAGCGGGGATGACCTTCAAGGCCGTGCAGCCACCGTCCAGAACGCCTGTGACTGGTTGGACATAGCCAGCCAAAGCGGTGTGGTTGACGCCGCGGCCCCCGTTCGTTCTCGGGCCGTCCTCGGACGGTACAGGCGGCGGCTCGGATGCTCGGATGCTCGGATGACTGGGCACCCGGGGAGTGGGTGTAAGACCAGCGCTTCGGCGCGGGCGGCCTGCGGTGAGGCCAGAACCGAGCCCGGCAACGAGGGAGAAACCCGCGAGGGGTGTCACAGCAGGGGGCTTGACTCAAGTTCACCGCAGTGGCAACGGAAAGCTTTCGTCCGGGACTTGCCAGCGGGAGCTTGCCGGTGCAGGATGGTCTGATGGTGCCCAGAGGGGCCGAATCCCCGGCTGTCGCTTGGGAATCCGGGGAGGAGGGTGTGCGGGTCCTGGTGCGCGAGCACCGGAGCGCGGTGATGGCGGTTGCCCTGCGTGCGACCGGTGACCTGGCGCTGGCTGAGGATGTCGTGCAGGAGACCTTCCTGCGAGCCTGGCGCAATCCCCAGGCCTTCAGGGGCCCCGGGACCTCGCCGCGGGGGTGGCTGTTGACCGTGGCCCGCCACGTTCTGACGGATCGATGGCGGCAGCGCTCCCGGCGACGGGCGGCGGAGGTTGCGGCGACAGGCGATGGGCTCTTGGATGAGTCCGCCTTCGACCAGGCCCTGGAGGCTCAGGTGGTGCGGGAGGCCATGGCCAGGCTCAGCCGCGAACACAGAGAGGTGCTGGTGCAATGCGTCTGGGCGCAGCGCACTGTCGCGGAGGCAGCCCAGGCCCTGGGAATTCCCCCTGGCACGGTCAAGTCCCGGACCTACTATGCCCTGCGCTCGCTTCGGCTGATCCTCGAGGAGATGGGGTACGAGCCGTGAGCCCGCCAGATCGGTTCCGCGACGACCTGGGCGCCTACGCCCTGGGGGCTCTCGCTGCCGGCGAGGCGCGCGCTTTGAGGGGGCACCTTCGGGGCTGCCCCGAGTGCCGCCGCGAGCTGGCGGAGCTGCAATCCGTGGCTCCGATGGTGGTCAGGGCCAGAGTCGGGGAGGGCCCACCCGTTGGATCAGGCGCAGCAGGGAAGCGGCGCAGGTTTCCCCGGTTAATCGCGGTCGGAGCCGCCCTTGGTGCCACCGCGGTTGCCCTGGGAGCGGCGACCGTTCTATTCGGGGGGTCTGCAGAGACGGTTGCCTTCCGGTCCACTCCCGGTTGGCCCCAGGCCCGCGGAACTGTGACCTACGAGCCAACGTCGTGGGGTACCCAGCTGGTGATCCGGGTGTCGGGACTGCCGGCCACTCTGCGCTGCCAGATCTGGGTGAAGGGACAAGACGGCAGCTGGCAGCAGGCCGGCTCCTGGCGCGCGGTCGGCGGCGGCGCGACCGCGGTCGAAGCCGCCTCCGTGCTCACCCTGAGCCGGATCGGTGGGGTGGCGCTGGAGACACCCCAGCGCCAGGAGCTGCTCTGGGCCGCCGCGCCCCCCCGAAAGAGCTGAGACGGGTCCAGGGTGGGTGGCCGGGGACACCGGTCAACTCACCTCGGCTTTCGCGACGGCGCTCTCGGGTTGGACGAGCCGTCTGCTCCCAGGCCAGGCATCCAGCCGTCGCGGAGATGGACGATCAGGTAGCGGCTTTGGCCATGACCCGGGCTCGGCGGCAGCGGTCGGGAAGCTCGAGCTGCGGAATGGTACGAAGCCGGGGGTCCACCCGGAGCCGCAGAGGTGGCATCTGGGCCGGAATAGCAGCCGTGGTCGAAGTCAGGGGCAAGCTACACCAGCCATCAGAAAGGCGTCCTCGCCGGGATAGTCGAAGAATGGCTGAAAGAAGTCGACATCCAGACCCATCGCGGATTCCGCCATTCCCGACTCCCGCCAGAGGTCGACCAGCCAGGTAATCTCCTCCGACACGGTCGAGGCGAAGTCGCCAACCGGCTGGTAGCCCAGGGCTGAGGCGGCACCGGTGTCCAGGATGATCGGGTGGCGGGCCGACCAGGGGTGCATCCCGACCCCCCCTTCGCACCTCCCATCCAGGAGGATCTCGTCCCAGCGGTGACCCATGAGGGCGGCAACCACCTGGGCTATACGGAGCGCGGACGGCGCGTCGGGATCAGCTGAGTTGAGGACTCGGCACCCCGGGTGGGCCGCCGCCACCGCGATCAGCTCGGCGAGGTTGGCCGCTGCCGTCGTGTGGTCTGTTCCCGCTCCGCGATCGCAGAGCAGCAGCGCTCGTCGGTGATCGAGGACTCGGCGCACGAACACCCACTCCCGAGGCCGCCGAGCACCTCTGCCGTGGACCTTGGACGGCCGGATGACCGTGATGGGCAGGCCGCTCTCGAGCAGAATCAGCTCCGCGGCGACCTTGTTGCGGCCGTAGCCATCCCTGCTGTTCCAGTCGCCGCCGCCGGGCTCCAGGGTCGCTTGTTGCTCGGTTATCGGGCCCTCGAAGTCGGGCGCCTGGTCCGAGTTGGAGTGGTTTCCGAAGCGGTCGACGTAGACCGCCTTGCTGGAGATCATGACTGTGGACTCGGCCAGTTGGGCAACCGGAAGCAGCAGCCGGGCGTCTTCTGCCGTGTAGCAGATGACGTCCAGGAGGAGCGCAGCCCCGTTCCCCATCGCTACCCGAAGATCTTGGGCCCGGCGGCGATCAGCCGCGATGAAGTTGGCACCCATTTCGGACAGTTCGGCAGGAAAGTGGCTGGGATCTCGACCCGTGACGTCAACTCGCCAGCCCGCCTGAATCAGACGAGCGGCGGCGGCCCGTCCGATCACGCCGGTTCCACCCAGGATGAGTGCACGAGGCATGGCGGTGACAATATCCGATCCCCGCAGCCCAGGGCCGGAAGTTGACTTCGCGCGGTCCGGGCGAGCACAATCCTGGAGCGATGCTGCAATCAAAGGTTGTGATCTGGCGCTGGCCCCCCCGGGGTTCAGTGTCCGCGCGCCTCTGACGCAGCCGCCCAGAGAACCGGCACCAAGCCCCCGGCCACAAGGCCCGGGGCTTTTTTGTTGTCCAGGAGGGTAACTTGACACCGCAACTGCGGATCCATCCCGATCCAGAGTCGATCTCAAGCCAGATAGGAACATCCCCACTTGTGCCGATGTGGGTGGAGCTTCCCATTCCCTTAGCCGTGCCCTCGGTGGCCTTCGAGCAGCTCTCCAAAGAAGGGCCCGGAATCCTGTTGGAGAGCCTCGACATCTGGGGGGACCCAGG
>JAJZJU010000078.1 GCA_021809895.1 bacterium | reverse complement strand
CAAGGGGGGCATCCTGAACTCCTTCGACCGGGCCCTGGAGATCGGGGCTGAGGCGGTCCAGATCCATCCCACCCCGCCCCAGACCTGGCGACGGCTGGAGCCCAACCCCGACACTGTCGCCCACTTCCGACAGCGGATGGACGAGACCGGGCTCACCTGCTTCTTCTTTCACGCGGTGTACCTCATCAACCTGGCGACCGCCAGGGAGGATCTGCTGGCCTCCTCCGAGCAGGCGCTCGCCCATTACCTGGACCTCGCCAACCGCCTGGGCGCCAGTGGGGTCATTTTTCATCCCGGGTCGCACAAGGGGCGCGGGTTCGAGCCCACCCTCCCCCAGATGGCGGACGCCATGCGGAATGCCCTCCGCCAGGCCGGGGGGGATAGCCGGCTCCTGATCGAGAACAGCGCAGGTGCGGGCGACAATATCGGCAGCACCTTCGCCCAGATCCACCAGATGCTCGACGCCGTCGGTGATCCTCGGGTCGGCCTCTGCCTGGACACTGCCCACGCCTTCACGGCCGGGTACGACCTCTCCACCGCCGAGGGGATGGGCTCGATGCGGGAGGAACTGGAGCGGGAGATCGGCGGGGCCCGGCTGTGGGCGATTCACGCCAACGACTCCAAGGCGCCGCTGGGCTCGAACAAGGACCGCCACGAGAACATCGGTGACGGTTACATCGGCGCTGAGGCGTTCGGGCGCATGCTGCATGACCCCCTGTTCGGGCGCGTGCCCTTCATCCTGGAGGTGCCCGGCCTGGAGCATCAGGGCCCCGACCTGGCCAATGTCGAGCGCCTCCGGGAGCTCGCGTCCGGGGCGCGGTTCCAGGCATGAAGCGGGGCGCCTGAGAATGGTGGGGGAAGTGCGTCGCGAAGTCGTGGCGCTGGACCTGGGAGGAACCTGGATACGAGCCGCCAGATTCTCGCCCACCGGAAAGATTGGCAAGCGGGCGCGCGACCGCACCGCCGCCCACCTGGGCCCGGCCGCCGTGGTGGAGCAGATCCGGGACCTGGTCGAGACGGTCGGCCCCGCCGACCCCGGCGCCAGGGTGGTGGCGATCGGAGTTCCGGGGCCAGTCGATCCCTTCACCGGGGTGGTCGAGGGAGCTCCCAACCTGCCCGGCTGGGGAGCGTTCCCGCTCAAGGACCGCGTGGAGGCAGAAGTCGGCAGCCCCTGCCTGGTCGACCACGACGCCACCCTGGCCGCGCTTGGCGAGCATCGCCAGGGGGCGGGACGTGGTTTTCGGAACTTCGTGTACGTGACCGTCAGCACCGGGATAGGCGCCGGCCTCTGCCTGGATGGAAAGCTCTTTCGCGGCGGCCAGGGAAAGGCCGGCGAGTTCGGCCACATAGTCGTCGACCCTGACGGCCCCCCGTGTCACTGCGGCAATCGCGGTTGCTTAGAGGCCCTCTCATCGGGCACCGCCATCGCCGCTCTGGCCGGCCTTCCTAGCGCCGCAGCCGTCTCGCGAGCAGCCCAGGAAGGCGACGAGGAGGCGGCTAAGGTTCTGGCCCAGGCCGCCTGGCACCTGGGGGTGGCCGTGGGCGGGTCCCTGATCAACCTGCTCAACCCCGACGCGATCGCCTTCGGAGGAGGGGTGTTCGCAGCCGGCCCCGCCTTCTGGGACCAGATGACCGCGGGTGTCGCCCACGGGAGCTTCAGAGCTCCTCGTGAGCACTGCCGTCTGCTCAGGGCTGAGCTGGGAGAGGACCAGGGGCTGGTCGGTGCGTTCGAGCTGGCGATGGACGCTGGGCCGGTCGGAACCACGCCCGCTGGCGTCTGAGCTCAGCTCTCTGGGCGCGGAGCGTCCAGTGCGCGACCCAGCTTGGTCGCCTCGACCGTGAGCAGGTTTCCGAGGGCGCTCTCCAGCTGGGGCGTGAAGCGGACCTCCGGAAGCCCCAGGCAGAGCGCACCCTGGACTCGCCCGTCAGCGCCGGTGAAGGGCGCCGCCAGCTCCACGCATCCCGCCTCGGTCCAGCCCACGGTGACGGCGAAGCCCTGGCGCCTCACCTGCTCCAACCGTTCAGCCAGATCGGAACCGCTTCTGCCCTTGGCGCCGTTGGCAAACGCCGCCACCACGGACTCGGAGTCGAGTTTCGACAGAACGGCAAGCCCGGCGGCGGACCGCGTCAGCGGTTGCCACTCGTGGAGGCGTGCGCGAACCTGGAGCCGTCGCAGAGAGGGGATCTCCAGGAGGTACATCACAGCCAGCTGGATCTCTCCGTACACCGCCAGCTGACAGGCCTCCTCGGCGGCGCGGGCCGTGTCCAGGACAAATGGGTGGGCCACCTCGCGGAGTGGAGCCCTGCGCCCTCCTTTGAGAGCGAGCCGGTAGAAGCCGAGGCTGAGGCGGTACCGCCCCGATTCGAGATCGGACTCGACCAGGCCCTCCTCCTCCAGCGCGCCCAGGGAGCGGTGGACGGTGCTCGGCGCCATCCCCACCGCTGCCGCCAGCTGCCTCACCCCGAAGTCCTCGGCATCATGGTCGACCATCCATCCGAGCAGCCGGACGGTGCGCCCCAGGGGGTTTCGCTGCCGTCCGCTCAAGCGGGGCAACGGGAGCCTCTACATCGTCCGAACCAGGAGTGGAAAGCGCCCACCGGCGGAGCATACCACCGCGTTCCGCTTTGCTGAACGAACCTGCTCAGCCGCGTGAGTGAGGGCGGCCTCGGCCGGGCCCCCGCCGGTGATGTTGGTAGCCGGGGGGAGAGGTGGCGACCACGACCTCCAGGAGCATCTCCTCGGCTCCCCGCAGCAGCTGCACCGGGACAGTGGCGCCAGGCACCAGGCGGTCGAGCGCGGAGCGCAGCTCCCGGCCCGATCCCATCTCCATGTCGCCCAGCCGGAGCAGGAGGTCGCCGCGCCGCAGCCCGGCCTGGTCAGCTGGCCCCCGGGAACCACCTGGCGCACCAGAGCTCCCCGGCGCTCCTCGAGCCCAACCGCCTCGCGGAGCCGATCCCCACCACCGCGCCCGGGCCGCGCTCTTGGACTGCGGCCGCCGCGCCCCTGAGGTCTTGGAACTCGGTCATGGCTATTCTCCATCCAGTGCGTGTCACTTGCACGAAACAACTAAAACGACGATGGCTGGGTGCCACCACCGGGCTACCTTTTCGGCGGAAGATGGACCCATGGATGTCGAAAGAGGCCGTGGCGGGGAGGCGGGCGCGTCCGGGCCGGCGGCGGCGCTCGACGTGCTCGGCGACCGCTGGACACTGCCGCTGGTGGCGGCTCTGCTGCCGGGTCCCCTTCGGGTCACCGACCTCTGCCGGGCCGTGCCGGGGATCGCCTCCAACGTGTTGACCCAGCGGCTCCGGAGACTGGATGCGGCCGGTTTGCTGGAGACCCATCCGTACTCGACCCGCCCCTGGCGGGAGGAGTACCGCTTGGCTCATGCGGGTGAGCTGCTGGCGCCGGCGCTGAAGGAGCTGGAGCGTTGGGCGGGGCCGTCCCCCGTGGAGCGCGCACCCGTGCATCAGCCCTGCGGCTCGAAGATGGAGAGCCGCTGGTACTGCCCCGAGTGCGACCAGGTGGTTGCAAGCCCGCCAGCCGAGGAGGAGGTGGTCGATGCCTGAACGCCGGCCAGGGGTCGAGGTGCTCCCGGAGACGCCATCGGCCGAGGGACTCCTGGACCTTCTGCCAGCGATGGAAGCGGCGCTGGGCACCAGGGCCTGTCTCGTCGGCGGCTATCCGCGTGATCTGTTGATGGGCAGGGCCAGCTCGCCCGACGTCGACGTTGTGCTGGAGCAGGTCGACGCCGAGCTGGGGGCCCGCTGGCTGCGCAGCAGCTGGGGCCGGCGCGGCAAGGTGGTCTCCTTCGAGCGCTACGGGACCGCCCAGATCGCATTTCCCATCGGCGCCGGAGGCCGGTTCACGGTCGAATTCGTGCGTGCCCGCAGCGAGGCCTACTCCCCGGAGAGCCGCAAGCCAACGGTCAGCCCCGGGACGATGGAGGAGGACGTTCTGCGCCGCGACTTCACCATCAACACCCTGCTGCTGAGCGCCCAGGGGGAGCTGCTGGACCCCACCGGCCTGGGTCTGGCTGACATCCGCCGGAGGTTGCTGCGCACCCCCTTGGCGCCGCGGCTGACATTTGAGGAGGATCCGCTGCGGATGCTGCGGGCGGTCCGCTTCGCCTCCCAGCTGGACTTTGAGCTCGCGCCCGGAGTGGAGGAGGCCATTCAGGAGGCCGCTCCCCGGCTTCGGATCGTGTCCCGGGAGCGGGTTCGTGAAGAGCTGCTGAAGCTCCTGATGGGCCAGCGGCCGTCGCGGGGGTTGGAACTGCTGCACCGGACCGGGCTGCTGTTGGAGATCTCTCCGGAGCTGGAGCAGATGAGCGGGGTGGAGCAGGGGGGGTACCACCTGGGCGACGTGCTCCAGCACACCGCGCTGGCGCTGGACCTGTCGGCCCCCTCGCGACAGGTCCGCCTGGCTGTCCTGTTCCACGACGTGGGCAAGCCCTCGACCAGGCAACCGGCCCCGGGGGGACCAACCTTCCGCGGGCACGCCCAGGTGGGGGCCGGAATGGCTCGGGATGTCTTGCGCCGGCTGCGTTTCTCAGCTGCGGAAACCGCCCAGGTGGCGCGCTTGGTGGAATTGCACATGCGCCCCATCCAGTACCACAGCGACTGGGCGGACTCGGCGGTGCGGCGCCTGTGGCGCGACGCCGACGACCTCATCTGGGACCTCCTTGAGCTGGCGCGAGCCGACACCAAGGCCAGCTCGTACCCCGGCACCGCCGAACTGGAGGAGCTGGAGGGCCGCCTCCGCGAGGTGGCTGCCGACCACCCCGGGGGACTGGGTCCCCCTCTGGGTGGCAATCCCCTCAAGGAGCACTTCTCCTTGGGCGACGGCCCCTGGATCCGCCGGGCCCAGAGCCAGCTGGTCGAGGCAGTGCTGGAGGGGCGCCTCCAGCCCAGGGACGGCGAGGTCGCCAAGCCTGACGCCCTGAGGCTGCTGGAGGAGGATCGCGACAGCTGGTGGCCGCGGCCCGGCGAGGCCGGATCGTCCGAGGTCGGCCCGGCTCAGGACGGCGTGGGTCACCCGCCGGGTTAGACTGGCAGAGTTCGTATTCGGGAGTTCCCAACCACACATGGCCGTGCTCTCGCGCGTAAAGCGCCTTCGCAGCCTGATCCTTGAGCTGCCTCAACAGCTGCGCCTGGCCTACTGCCTGGCGCGGGACCCGCGTACCCCGCCCGCCGCCAAGGCCGCCCTGGGGGGTGCACTGGCGGTGATCCTGAATCCGGCGCTGGACCTACCAGGCTGGATCCCGGTTGTCGGTCAGATGGACACCATCGCTCTTACCGTTCTGGCGGTCAGGACCTTCAACTCGCAGGTGCCAGAGGAGGTCCGGGCCGATGTCGAGGCCCAGATCCGCCAGCGCACCAGCGTGTTCGACCAGGACCTGGCCCGGGGAGTGTCGGCCGCAGTCAGAATCACCACTGTTGGCCGCGGCCTGTCAAAATTGCGGTCCAGGGATCCGAGACCGGCGGTGGTGCCGGGGCCTCGGCCGTGGTACCGTTCCGCGGAGTCTATGGGCGGGGAGCTGTCTGATCCAGGGGTGGGCTCGCACCCACCGTCTCAGGAGTCATCGAATTGAAGGTAATTCTCACCGACGATGTGGCCGGCACCGGCAAGGCTGGTGATGTCAAGGATGTGGCGGACGGGTTCGCCCGCAACTATCTTTTGCCGAAGCGGCTGGCGCAGCCGGCCCAGCCCCGAGCCGAGCAGCAGATCAGGGCCCAGAAGGAGCGCCAGCGCCACCGGCAGGAGGCGGAGGTGGTCGCCGCCCGCGCCTTCGCCGAGCAGTTGCGCGCCACCACAGTCGAGATCTCGGCGCGAGCTGGGGAGACCGGCAAGCTGTACGGGGCGGTCGTGAACATCGACGTGGCGGAGGCACTGGAGGCCAAGTTGGGCACCCCGGTCGACCGTCGCAAGATCGACTTCGAGCCCGCCCACGAGGTTGGTGAGTACGAAGCCGTGGTCAAGGTCCACACCGAGGTCGAGGCCCGGGTGACGGTCCGGGTCGTAGCCGCGTGAGCGTCCGGCCGGAGCTCCGGCCGGCAGCCCAACTCAGGGTCCCTCCTCACAACCAGGACGCCGAGCGCTCGGTGCTGGGGGCGTTGCTGCTCGACAAGGACCAGATCGGGCAGGTGGTGGGGGCCCTGGAGGCGGACGACTTCTACCTCGACGCTCACGCCGACATCTTCAGAGCCATGCTGAGCCTGTTCTCGCAGGGGACCCCCCTGGACACCCTGACTCTGGCCGACGAGCTGGAGCGTCAGCGCACCCTGGACCGGGTGGGCGGGCTTTCGGCCCTGACCTCCCTGGCGTCAGCGGTGCCGACCGCGGCCAATGTCGGCTATTACGGCCGCATCGTCCACGACCACGCGATCAAGCGCCGCCTGATCCAGGCCGGCGGCCAACTGGCAGAGCTGGGCTTCGACGAGTCGCTGGAGGCCCAGCAGGCGATCGAGGCGGCCGAGAAGACCGTCTTCGCGGTCGCCGACCGGGGACGGCCGAAGGGGGAGTTCGAGCCTATAAGCAAGCAGCTGGTCACAACCTGGGATGCCCTGAGCCACGCCTTCCACCAGGGGGAGGTGCGCTCGGTGACCGGGGTCGCCAGCGGCTTCGGCGAGCTGGACGCGGTCACCTCCGGGTTCCAGCGCTCCGAGCTGGTGGTCATCGCCGCCCGCCCCGGGGTGGGGAAGACCTCATTCGTCCTCAATGTCGCCCGCAACGCCGCCGTGCGCCGCCAGCACGGAGTGGCCCTCTTCAGTTTGGAGATGAGCCGCGACACCCTGGTCCAGCGGCTGCTCTGCAGTGAGGCGACGGTCGACGCTTACCGGCTGCGCACCGGCCAGCTGGGCAACGACGCCTGGCCCCGGATCGCGGCGGCGATGGACACCCTGAGCCGGGCCGCGATCTACATCGACGACACCCCCGGGCTATCGGTGATGGAGATGCGAGCCAAGGCCAGGCGCCTGCGGGCCGCCCATCCGGTCGACCTGTTCATCGTCGACTACCTGCAGTTGATGCGCTCGCAGGGGAGGTCCGACTCCCGAGCGCAGGAGGTCTCCGAGATCTCAGCCGGGCTGAAGAGCCTGGCGCGGGAGCTGGACGTGCCTGTGATCGCGGTGTCCCAGCTCAACCGCGAGTCGGAGCGTCGCCAGGACCGCCGGCCCCAGCTCAGCGACCTGCGCGACTCCGGCAGCATCGAGCAGGACTCCGACATCGTCATGTTCCTCTACCGTCCCGGCATGCACGAGGAGGGTAAGGACCCCGGGCTGACCGAGCTCGACATCGCCAAGAACCGCAACGGACCGATCCGGCGGCTGCAGCTGTTCTTCAACGCCGGCCAGACCGCCTTCCGCGACGTCGACCACACCCACCAGGAGTCCGAGTAGGTGGTGTTCTGGTGGGCGTGATCGTGGTGGTCGGTGGCCAGTGGGGGGACGAGGGCAAGGGCAAGGTCGTGGACCTGCTGGCCGAGGATGCCCGGATCGTGCTGCGCAGCCAGGGGGGCAACAACGCCGGCCACACCGTGGTCGTGGATGACCGCACCTTCAAGTTCAATCTCATCCCGTCTGGGATCCTCCACCCCGCCACCGTGTGCGTGATCGGCAATGGGGTGGTCCTGGATCCCCGAGTGCTGCTGGAGGAGGTGGAGCAGCTGGAGCGGGCCGGGGCCGACCTCAGCAACCTGGTGATAAGCGAGCGGGCCCACATGATCATGCCCTACCACCCGGTTCTGGACCGGCTGGAGGAGGCGGCCCGTGGCGACGATCGCCTGGGCACGACATTCCGGGGGGTGGGCCCCGCCTACAGCGACAAGGTGAGAAGAATCGGGTTCCGAGTCGGGGACCTCCAGAAGCTGCGCTTCTTGGAGAAGAAGCTGGACTTCGTGCTGCCTCTCAAGAACGACATCCTGGTCAAGCTCTACTCTGCGGCTCCCTTCACCAAGGAATCCATCCTGGAGGAGTACACCGGCTACGCCAGCCGCCTGGACCGCTTCATCCGCGACCCCTTCCCGATCGTCCAGGAGGCGGTGGCGTCCGGGGAGCGGGTGATCTTGGAGGGTGCCCAGGGGACCATGCTCGACCTCGACCTCGGCACCTATCCATACGTGACCAGCTCCTACCCATCCTCAGGCGGCGCCCTGGCGGGTGCGGGCCTGGGGCCCCGGCATGTCTCGACCACGCTCGGCATCTTCAAGGCCTACACCACCAGGGTCGGCTACGGACCCTTCCCCACCGAGCTCGACGATGCCCAGGGAGAGTACCTGCGGGAGCGCGGCTCCGAGTACGGCACCACCACCGGTCGGCCCCGGCGGGTGGGGTGGTTCGACGCGGCGGTCGCGCGCTACGCGGTCGCCGTCAACGGCATCGACTCCATCGCCCTGACCAAGCTGGATGTCCTTGACGAGCTGGAGGTGGTGAGGGTGTGCACCGGGTATGTGAGCAAGGGCATGCCAGAGGACCACCCAATGGCCAACATCTCACACCTGAAGCACCTCGAGCCCCAGTACGAGGAGCTGCCCGGCTGGGGCCGCAGCACCAGGGAGGTGCGCAAATTCGAGGACCTGCCCAAAGAGGCCGTCTCCTATGTGCAGCGGCTGGAGGAGCTCGCCGGGGCTCAGGTGGACCTGATCTCAGTCGGTCCCGGCCGTGAGGAGACGATAAGAAGAAGGGAGAGCTGGTGAGGCTGCCATCTTTCAGGCGGCTGGCCGGCGGCGGGCTGCTGCTCGTCTCGCTGCTGTCCCTGAGCCTGCTGGCTCAACCCGCCAGCGCCCAGACCCCTGGGTGGACCGCGCTTTCCGGGCCAACCTTCCCCGCTTCCGAGCACGCGATCGTCTGGCAGCTAGCCGCCGACCCCGGGCAGCCATCTGACATCCTGGCCGCCACCAGCCGGGGGGTCTACAGCAGCACCGACGGCGGAGTGGTGTGGAGCCCCACTTCGATCACGGCTTGGACCTGGACTGTGGCATTCGCCAGCGGCGGCGCCACCGCCTACGCTGGCACCGAGACCGCCGGAGTCTACCGCAGCACCGACCAGGGAGCGACCTGGACCAGGGACGACCTCGGTCTCAGCAACCAGGACGTCCGGGCCATCGCGGTGGCCCCGAATGCCATCGTGCTGGGGACAAACTCAGGGGTATATCTGGGCGGATCCGGGGTCGGCTGGGAGCCGGCCGGGCTCCAGGGAACCCCCGTCAGCTCGGTGGCGGTGACGGTGGACAGCCCGCTAGGGGTGCTGGCAGGCTCTGACAGCACGGTCGCCTCCTCCAACCTCTTCGTCAACCTGGCGGTGGGCAAGGCCACCTCATGGCAGGCGGTGTCCGGCGGGGACCCGCAGGGATCCCCGGTCTTCGCGATAGGGGCCGGCCCTCTGGCGGCGGGAGCCGCTCACCCTCCGATCCTGGTGGGCACTCTCAAAGGCCTCTTCCGCAGCTCAGATGGCGGCGGCACCTGGCAGCAGGTCAACCTTGCTCAGGGAGCCCTGTGGAGCGTCAACACGATCGCCTTCGACCCCGAGAACCCGGCGGTGGTCTACGTGGGCGGTGACAACGGCGGCAGCACCGGAGGCGGGCTCCAGCGCAGCCTGAACGCAGGTGTCTCTTGGCAGGTCTGGCAGAGCGGCCTACCGGCCGGCGACGTGACCGGGCTTGCGGTCGAGCCCACCAAACCGGTCACCGTGCTTGCCGCCCTCTGGCACGGGTCGACCCGCGAGCCGGCCACCGCCAAGCTGGTCGACACCACCGCCCCGGGGCCGGTTCCCCTGCAGGCTGTCAGCGCCACCAGCCCGATCCCCATCAGCCCGCCGCCGACGGCTGCCCCATCCCTCCGGCCCAACCCCGGGCCCGGTCATCGGGGCCGGGCGGGGCTGTCGATACCCGCCTGGGCGCCACCTCTGATAGCCGCATTCCTGGTCATCCTTCTGGTGGGTATCTTTATGGGGCTCAGGCGCCGGCGTATCCGGCTTGACGCGGAGGCTCCCCCATGATCGATGAACCGCTGACCGGCTCTCCCGAGGAGCGTCTCGCCGCCCTCGGCCTGGTCCTGCCGCCAACGCCGCGTCCGGTCGCCAAGTACCAGTCGCAGATGGCAGCCGGGTCGGTGGTGGTCACATCCGGGGTCCTGCCGACCCAGGATGGGCGGGTTGTCACCGGCCGGCTGGGCGAATCGATGACCGTGGAGGCGGGGGTGGCCGCTGCCCGACTCGCCGCGCTCTCGGCCCTGTCCTCGCTGGCGGCGGGCGCTGGCGGGCTCCAGAAGATCGCCTCCCTGCTCAGCCTGACCGTCTACATTCGATGTGCTCCCGACTTCGCCCGCCAACCGGAGGTGGCTGACGGAGCTTCGGAGCTCCTGCTGCAGGTGCTGGGAGATTCAGGCCGTCACGCCAGGGTCGCCGTGGGAGTGGCCGAGCTGCCGCTGGAGGCCTGCTTGGAGGTCCAGCTAATGGGGGTGCGCCGAGCCTGACTTAGGGGCCGCCCGGGTCCGCAGTGGTCCGGTATAGTTTGCGGTCCGATGCCTCAAACTGCGAACTTTAGTTCTGGTCCCGCGATAGAGATCGACGGCCTCCGGCGTACCTACCGGACCACGACCGGCACCCTGCGCCGTCGCCGCCTGGAGGTGGAGGCCGTCCGGGGCATCTCGCTGGAGGTGGGAAGGGGAGAGCTGTTCGGCCTGCTCGGGCCCAATGGGGCCGGCAAGACAACTACCATTCGGGTCCTGTGCACTCTGCTGCTCCCCACCTCCGGAGTGGTCAGGGTTCTCGGTCACGACGTCGTCCAGGATGCTCGCGAGGTGAGGCGACGGATCGGGTACGTGTTCGGCGGAGACCGCGGCCTCTACGACCGGCTCTCCGCGCTCGACAACCTGCGGTACTTCGCCGAGCTGTACGCCCTCGAGCCCAGTCACCTGCGCAGTCGCATCGACGAGGTGCTGGAGATGGTCGGCCTCAAGGGGCGCGAGAGAGAACGGGTGGAGGGATTCTCCAGGGGCATGCGCCAACGCCTGCACCTGGCCCGCGGCCTGCTGCACGACCCGCCGGTGCTCTTCTTCGACGAGCCCACGATCGGGGTGGACCCGGTGGGAGCCAGGGAGGTGAGGCAGCTCATCGGAGACCTGGCCAAGGCCGGCAAGACGGTGCTGCTCACGACCCACTACATGTTCGAGGCGGACAGCCTCTGCGACCGGATCGCCGTCATCTCCAGGGGCAGGATCGTGGCTGAGGGAACACCCAAGGACCTGAAGTCCGCGGCCTCCGACCGGACCGTGGTCGAGGTGGAGGCGTACGGGGTCGACGAGGCGATCCTCGCCCGCATGCGCGCGCTGGAGGGGGTGGAGTCGGTCGCGATGGAGGTGCGCGATCAGGCGCAGCTGCTGCTGGTCCAGGCGCGCCAGGCCGACCAGCTCACCGCCAGGCTGCTGCAGCTGCTGGAGGGGATCCGGGTCGAGCGCATCGCCGCCCGCGAGCCCACCCTGGAGGATGCCTACGTGGCGTTGGTGACGCAGGAGTGAGTGCCTGGGCGCAGCTGAGCGCACCGGTCTTCCGGCGAGGGCCACAGGCTCTGAGCTGGCCCCGAATGCTTTTCACGGGCTGGTTCTACCAGCTCAAGATGCAGGCCCAGTCCGGCTTCATGGTCATGACCGCTCTGATCCAGCCGCTCATCTTCGCCAGCATCGCCATGGCCGACCAGCAGGCCGGCAACCGCACTCTTCCGCTTCTCTACTACGCCCTGGGTGCGGGGATCATGGGGATCTGGTCGACGGTGGTCTTCGGCTGCGGCGGCGTCATCTCCTGGCAGCGGCACCAGGGGATGCTGGAGCCGCTGGTGATGGCTCCCGCCCCATTCGTCCTGGTCCTGATGGGGATCACCCTGGGAACCGCCACCGTCGGTCTGTATTCGATGGCAGCGACTCTGCTCTGGGGCTGGCTCGTGTTCGGGGCGCATCTCCACCTGGCGAGCCCCGGGCTGTTCGCCGCGGCGGCCCTGATCACGGTGGTGAGCCTGGGCCTGCTGGGGCTGGTGATGGGCTCCAGCTTCGTCCTCTATCGCAACTCCAACGCCATCTCGAACATGCTCGAGTACCCGGTCTGGCTCATCACCGGTCTTCTGGTCCCGCTCTCTCTGCTCCCCGGGTGGACGCACCCACTGGCCTACGTGCTCGCCCCCACCTGGGGGGTGCAGGCGCTGCGCGCGGCCGCCCTGGGCGGTCAGGCCTCCATTCCCATCGTCTGGTGCCTGGTCGCGTCGACCGGCTATCTGTTGCTCGGAGTCTGGCTGGTGCATGTGGTGGAGGTGAGGGCGCGCCGCCACGCCACCTTGAACTTCCAGTGAGCGCGGTGGCGCTCGCGCCAACGCCGTACCGACGCCACTTCTGGCGGGTCTTCTTCATCGGGGGCCTGATCTCCTACCGGGCCCTGTTCTACTGGATCTCTCCCTGGCAGTACATCCCGACCATGCTGGCGGCGCCGCTGTTCCAGATCCTCTTCTTCGTGTACCTGGGCAGGGCCGCCGGGGTCGGCTCCACCAGCTTCTTCGTGGTCGGCAACTCCATCCAGATCTGCAGCATGGCGGGCATCTACGGGATGACCATGGCGATTGCCAACGAGCGCTTCTTCCAGACGTTGAGCCCGATCCTGGCCACCCCCAGCAACCGCCTCGCCCTCTTTTTGGGGCGGGGCCTGCCGGTGCTGGTCAGCGCGCTTCAGACCTGCGTGTTCGGGTTTCTGGTCTCCGCCCTGCTGCTGGGCTT
>JAJZJU010000077.1 GCA_021809895.1 bacterium | reverse complement strand
GCCCATGCCGGTCTGGACCTCATCCAGGATGAGCAGCGCCTGATGACGATCGCACAGTTCGCGCAGACCGACCAGGTAGTCGGCACCCACCGGATGGACGCCGCTCTCGCCCTGGATCGGCTCGGCGAGCACCGCCACCCCCGGACGCTCGGCGTCCACGAGGGCTCGCTCGACGGCGTCGAGGTTCCCCCGGGGCACCTGGCGGAAGCCGTCCGGCAGCGGCCGGAAGGGATCGCTGTAGTGAGCGTTGCCGGTCGCGGCCAGGGTTGCCAGGGTGCGGCCGTGGAAGGCCCCCTCCAGAGTGACCACGGTGAAGGCGCCGCGGCGGTGCAGGCGGCCCCACTTGCGAGCGACCTTGATCGCCGCCTCATTGGCCTCCGCTCCGCTGTTGCACCAGAAGACCCGGCCGGGGAAGGCGGAGGCCACCAGAGCCTCGGCCAGCTCGACCTGGGGCGTCGTGTAATAGAGGTTGCTGGTGTGGATGAGCCGGCCCAGTTGCGCGCTCGCCGCCGCCACCACCTCGGGGTGGCAATGGCCCAGCACGTTGACCGCGATCCCACCCACCAGATCCATGAGCCGATCGCCCTGGTCTGTGATCACGAAGCAACCTCGACCCTCGACCAGAGCCAGAGGCGGGCGACGGTAAGTGCCACACAGGACCGCAGCCTCGCGCTCGGCCAGGCTGCCAGCCCATGTTTCAGTCATCGGAGCCCAACCCCGGATCGATCATGGTGCCCACTCCAGCCTCGGTGAGGAGCTCCAGCAGGACCGAGTGCGGCTCGCGGCCGTCGATGATATGCACCGCCACCCCGGCGCGGGCCGCACGGCAGGCGGCGCCGAGCTTGGGGATCATCCCCTCCCGCGCTGTCCCGTCTTCCAGCAACGCCTCCGCCTCGGCGATTGAAAGCCGGCTCAGCAACTCGCCATGGGCACCCTGGACTCCTACCACGTCGGTGAGCATCATCAGTTTGGCCGCCGGCAAGGACACCGCCAGCGCCGCCGCCACGGTGTCGGCGTTGACGTTGTAGCTCTTGCCATCGTACCCCAGCCCAATCGATGCGACCACGGGGATCAGGCCCCGTTCGGTGAGGGCCAGGACCGGTTCGGGGTTCACCTCGGCCACATCCCCCACCAAGCCCAGGTCCTCTCCCTGTGGCCCCAGGCGACGCTTCACCAACAACGTGGGCCCGTCCTCTCCGGATAGGCCCATGGCCCGGCCGCCCAGGCGGTGGATCGTGGTCACCAGATCAGGGCTGATCTTGCCGGTCAGCACCATCTTGGCGACCTCCATGGTGCGTTCGTCGGTGACCCGCAACCCACCCACAAAGCGGGTCTCGAGGCCGAGCGCGGCAGACATCGCGGTGATCTCGCGTCCGCCCCCATGCACCAACACCGGTTGCATGCCCACAAAGCGGAGCAGCACCAGGTCCTGGAGCACCGCCTCCCGCTCCAGAGGGTTCTCCATGGCCGCGCCTCCGAGCTTGACCACCACCAGCTGGCCGTGGAAGCGGCGGATATAGGGAAGCGCCTCCACCAAGACCTGAGCGCGCAACGCGGGAGGCAGAGAAGCGGTTGAGTCAGGTTGAATAGTCGGCATTGATCCTCACATAGTCGGAGCTCAGGTCACAGCCCAGCGCAATCGCCTCGGCCTCCCCTACTCCCAGGTTGATGTCGATCGCGACGCGCGGCTGGAGCAGCCGCGGAGCGACTCTTTCGACGGCGCCCTCCACCACCTGGCCCTGGGCGAAGAGCTCTTCGCCCTCGATGGCGAGCCGGCAGCGGTCCAGCGCCAGCTCGACCCCGGAGCGACCGACCGCGGCGAGGATCCGGCCCCAGTTTGGATCACCGCCGTGGATCGCGGTCTTGACCAGAGGAGAGCTGGTCACCGTTCGAGCGGCCCGAACGGCCTGGACCTGGTCGGCCGCTCCTGAGACCCTGACCGAGAAAGTGCGGGTGGCGCCCTCGCCATCCCCGACGATCTGCTCCGCCAGGGACCACAGGACGGTGTCGAGGGCCTCCCGGAACTGCTGGAAATCCGCCGTCCCGGAGCGGATCTCCGGCCCGTCGGCGGCGCCGTTGGCCAGCAGGAAGCAGCAGTCGTTGGTGCTCATGTCGCCATCGACGCTGATGCGGTTGAAACTGCGCCGGACCGACTCCCGCAGCAGTGTCTGCGCCGTCCCCGCCTCCAGCCGGGCATCGGTGGTCACGAATGCGAGCATGGTCGCCATTTCCGGATGGATCATCCCGGACCCCTTGGCGATTCCCCCGACCATGTGCTCGACGCCACCCAACGCAACCGCCACCGCCGCCTGCTTGGGGTAGGTGTCCGTGGTCATGATCGCCCGCGCCGCCTGGTCCCCATCCCGTCCCAGATCGGCCGCGGCCCGGCCTATCCCCAACAGGATCCGCTCCACCGGCATGACCCTGCCGATGACGCCGGTGGATGCCACCAGGACCTCCCCGGGGGGGCAGTCCACAGCGTCGGCCGTGGCTTGGGCCATCCGCAGCGCATCCCCCAGGCCCCGAGCTCCTGTGCAGGCATTGGCGTTGCCGCTGTTGGCCACGATGGCACGGGCCAGGCCGCGCTTGACATGCAGCTGGCTGATCACCACCGGAGCCGCCTTCACCAAGTTGGTGGTGAACACCCCGGCCGCGGTCGCCGGCCGCTCGCTGACAATGAGGGCGAGGTCGTGGCGGGAAGCCCCATCTCCACGCACGTCGGCCGCCGCGACACCGGCCAGAAAGCCCTTGGCCGCGGTCACCCCCTTTGGCTCCTCCGTCTGCCGCATGGGAGAGCTGGTCACGGCCATCGCGGCGCCGCCTCCAGTCCGGCGGTGGCATCCAGGGAAAACCGCTGGTTCAGAACCTGGACGGCCTGGGAGGAGGCTCCCCTGCCCAGGTTGTCCAGCGCAGAGCAGACGACCAGCCGGTCCCCCTGCTGGTCGATGCTCAGGTAGCAGTAATTGGTGCCGGAGGCCAGCTTGCTGGAGGGGGGCCGCTCGCAGAGGCGCACGAATGGCTGGTCGTCGTACCAGCGCCTATAGGCCGCCCGCACCTCGTCCAACGAGACTCCGGAGCGCGGGCTGAGGTAGCAGGTCGCAACTATCCCGCGGGTCATCGGCACCAGGTGGGGCACGAAGGTGACCGCGCATCTCTGATGGGCCAGCGCCGACATCGCCTGCTCCATCTCGGGGCGGTGGCGGTGCCCCCCCACCGAGTACGGCCGCACCGTCTCACCGAGCTCAGAGAAGAGATATTCGGGGCCCGCCTGCCGCCCGGCTCCGCTGATGCCGCTCTTGGCGTCCACCAAGACGTCAGGTGCTGCCAGGCCGTCGAGCAGGGCCGGGCCACAACCGAGGATCGCGGCCGTGGAGAAGCATCCTGGCAGGGCCAGAAGGGCAGCCTGCGCGATGGCGGCGGCATCCAGTTCCGGCAGCGCCAACACGGCCCTGGACAGCAGGTCCGGGGCCGGATGCTCGGCGCCGTACCACTCGCGGTAGAGGTCCTGATCGCGGAGCCGGAAGTCGGGCCCGACATCGATGACCACAGCCCCCTGGTCGAGCCATTTCGCCGCCCGCAGGGCCGACTCGCCTGCGGGCAGGGCGGCCACCACGACATCGCATTCGGTCGCGTCCACCTCCGCATCCATAGTGAGGTCGCAATCGGAGCCCGGATAGGCCTGGCGGTGGGTGCGCCCCGCCTGGCTGCGGGAGGAGACCTGAACCAGGGCCACCTGCGGGTGGCGTCCGAGCAACCCCACCAGACCAGCCCCCGCGTAGCCGGTGCCGCCCGCGACCGCGACCCGCAGCCGTGAGGCCCCGTCGCTCCACTTCTTCACCGCGAAATTGTTGCATATTTATGCGGCCCGTTGCATGACCAGCGGTCCACCCTTGGGCGGTTCATAATTCCAGGCGTGCTGAGGCGGGGATCCGAGCGCCGGCCCCGGGTGCGCCAGCTCTGGGCGGCTGACCTGGTGGCGTTGGAGGAGTGCCTGGGCCAGGCGCCCCTCGACAACGTCTACCTCCGCAGCGAGCTGCGGCACGGGGCGCTCCGCCAGGGTGCGCTGTATGGGGTGGAGCGACCGCGCGAGCCCAGCGCCATCGTCGCCGCCGCCATGGTCGGTCCCTTGGTCGTTCCCTGGGCTCCGGCCCCACGGGATCTGGCGGCGCTGGCGGAAGCGCTCCGGCCCAGGGCCCATCTGATCCAGCTGCTGGTCGGCCCTCGGGACCAGATCGCCTCCCTCCAGCTGCTGCTGCAAAGGCAGCTTCGCCCGCCACGGCTGGTGCGGTCGGACCAGCCTCACTACGCGATCACCAACGCGGAGCTGGTTGACGCCCAAGAGTCGGCCCCGATGCGGCGAGCCACCCTGGACGACTTCGACCAGGTGCTGAGCGCCGGCGCAGCCATGCATCTGGAGGAGGTCGGTTTTGACCCGATGAGGTCCGACCCGGATGGGTACCGGCAGCGTGTGCAGACCCTGATCCGACGGGGCTGGATTCACATCTGGGTGGAGGATGGCCGGCTCGCCTTCAAGGCCGAATGCGCCGCGGTCACCGCCGAGGCAATTCAGCTACAGGGCGTCTGGACCCGGCCCGACCTGCGACGGCGCGGGTTGGGCACCCGCGGAATGGCCACCCTGTGTGGTCAGCTCCTGGCCGAGACCCAGGCCGTGACGCTGTTCGTTAATGACTTCAATGGCAGCGCCATCAGGGTCTACGAGCGCGTCGGATTCACGCGCATCGGGACCATGCGCTCGGTCCTCTTCTGAGCCAAGGTCAGGTGGACCTGGCCGCCGCCAGGCGCCGACGGCGGTCGGCGAGGCGTGGCCCGCTCACCATCAGGACCACCCCCAAGGTGATGAGGGCGGCCGCCAGAGCGCTGGTCGGGGAGAGTCCCTGGCCGAGGATGACAAAGCCCAGCACAAGCGCCACCACCGGGTTCACGTACGCGTAGGTGGCGACGGTCGCGGTCGGGAGCACCTTGAGGGCATACACGTAGCAGGTGTAGCCCATGATCGAGCCACCCAGGACCAGCCAGAGGTAGGCGATAAGCGGGGTTCCCACCACCTGGCCCCAGTGAACGCCGGCTGGCTCTCCGGTCGCGAGCGAGACCACCAGCAGTCCCAGGCCGCCCACGATCATCTCCACGGCCGAGGCCAGGAAGATGTCGGTCGGCATCGGAGCGCGGCGCGAGTAGAGCGAGCCCAGCGCCCAGAGCAGCGCGGCCAGCAGCAGACCGACCGTGGAGATCGGGTTGAGGTGGCCCGTGCCTCCGGGGTTGGCGAGCACCGCTACACCAGCCAGCCCCACCAGCACTCCCAGCCATCCCACCCGGCCCGGCGAGGGCTGCTTCCAGAAGAGGACGCCGAGCAGAGCCATCCACAGCGGCACGGTGGCGATGATCAGGGCAGCGAGACCGGATGGAACCTTGAGCTCGGCCCAGCTCACCAAGCCATTGCCCCCCAGCAGGAGCAGCAGCCCGACCAACCCGGCACTGCGCACCTCCCGCCAGCCCGGAGGGCGCCAGCGCCGACCCCTTCCGACCCAAGCGTAAAGCAGGAGTCCCGCCAGCAGGTAGCGTGTGCCCGCCATCAGCAGCGGCGGAATGGCCCGAATGGCGACCTGGATGCCCGTGAACGTCGATCCCCAGACGAAGTAGACCACCAACAGAGCTACCCAGCCCCGCAGGTGCCCTCTTCCAGCCGTTGCGCCAACCACCTTCTGCTTCACCCATGAAACCAGCCAATAGCTTAAAATTAGGATCCTATTTTAGCGAGGTGGTAATGAAAACTTCAGCCAAATTACAAGCTCTGGACGAAGTGGACCGACGTCTGCTGAGCGCTCTGGCAGAAAACGGCCGCCTCACCCTGGCTGCGCTCGGCGAACAGGTCGGCCTCACCGCTCCAGCCGTGCACGATCGGATCCACAAGCTGGAGGCGGCTGGCGTAATCCAGAGGTACGCAGCGGTGGTCGACCCCGAGAGCGTGGGCGCCGCAACCGCAGCCCTGGTCTTTTTGCGCCTCGACGGTGACCGGGACTCAAGAGAACGGCTGGAGTCCCACCTCGCCAGTGAGGCGGCCGTCTTGGAACTGCACGAGGTGGCGGGCGAGGACTGCTACGTCGCCAAGGTCCGGGTCGGCTCGACCGTGGAGCTGGCGGACTTCCTGGCTCGGCTACGGGATCGCCACGCGGGACTCTCGAGTCGCTCCTCAGTGGTGCTGCGCTCCTGCTTTGAGAGGAGCTTGCTGGCCAGGCCCGAGCCGCTCCAAATCTGAGCCCCTTGTCGGCTCCACGGTCTGGCGATCCTCGTCAGTAGTCCTCGGCCTCGTCCTCCATGTCATCCTCAACCTCGACTGGATCATCGGCCTCGTCGATGTCGGAGAACTCGGTGAAGCCATCCTCAGCCTCCACCGCGTCCCGGCTGGACCGGGTCGGCACCTCATCGTCATCGTCGTCGTCCAGGCTCGCGGCCGGCTCCGCCCCACGCGAGCGAACCGGCTCCTTGGCGTAGGGGCGGTAGTCGGCCTCCTTCCCCTTGCGACTTGGGAACGAGACGGAGCCGGCCATCGTCTCAGATTGGAAAGTCTCCCGCACGATCACCTGGATCCCTGACTGGTCGACGTGGGTGACCGCCCCCGCGTATTGGTTTCCGCCCTCCGCCAACCGGCTTATCCTCTGGGCCAGCCTGGGCTCCAGCGACCCCAGATCGGCGCCCCTGACGCTGCGGACCCTAACCTCGGTGGCCTGTATCACCAGTTCCACGGGGTCACCGGGAAGCACCGTGGTGGGGACGCCATCACCGTCTGTGACCAACCTGGTGATGGTGGTCTTGCCCGGTTCCTCGGTGAAGAACGTGGCCTCCAGGTTCGCCAGGCCGCCTGTGGCCACCGCCGGTTCAAGGTCACTCGCCTCGAGCTTGGCCAGCTGCCGGCGCGCGATCTGATTGCTGGGGCTGAGCTCCAGGGTCTTACGGTAAGCCTCCTGGGCCTCGCGCAGGCGGCCCAGCTCGAGGAGCGCCTTGCCGAGGCGGTTCTGCGCATCGGCATCAGGTCCGAAACGATCAAGGAGGTCGCGGTTGGCAGCCTCCGCCTCGGCCCAGCGAAATGAGAGAGCCAGCTGGATGGCTTCCTCCACCGCCTCTACCTTGGGCTTCTGGTAATCAGTGACGTCAGCCACGGCGACCTGCATCCTCCTCTGTCAGGGACTGGCGATCTAAAGAGCTGTGTGGAGGTAGCCCAGGCCCACCCTGCGCCAGGACCGGCTGGCAATTACGGCACCCGGCTCCCTGCTGTTGCTCAAGCCGCCATATGATAGCGACAGGGGGCCACAAGGCCGGTCGCTGGAGTGACCTGGCACCCCTCCCGAGGTCCGGCTTCCAAATGTCCTCCAATCACCACGGCTCGACCGAAGCCCAGGTCTTCGCCATCGCCAACCAGAAGGGCGGCGTGGGCAAGACCACGACCGCGGTGAACCTGGGGAGCGCGCTCGCCGAGCGGGGCAGCCGAGTGCTCCTGATCGACCTGGACCCGCAGGGCCACCTCACCGTCAACATGGGTGTCAGCAACCCGGATGACCTGCGCCTGACCGTCTACGACATGCTTTGCGAGCACAACGTCGGGGCCGAGGATGTGCGCCTGCACTCGCCCGGGGTCGGGGTCGACTTCCTCCCCGCCAATGTCGAACTGGCTGGGGCCGAGTTGCAGCTGGTGACCGAGATCGGCCGGGAGTCGGTTCTGCGAGAGAAGCTCCACCCGCTGCTGGGCGACTACGACTTCGTCATCATCGACTGCCCGCCCTCGCTGGGCCTGCTTTCCATCAACGCTCTGGTGGTGGCAACCGACGTGATCATCCCCCTGCAGTGCGAGTACTTCGGCATGAAGGGCATGGAGCAACTCCAGCGCACAATCGATCGGGTGCGGGTGAAGCTCAACCCCAGGCTGCGCATCCATGGGATCCTGCCCACCATCCATAAGGGGCGGACGGTGCATGCCAATGAGGTGCTACAGGAGGTCTCGTCCCACTTCGGAGCCATGGTCTATCCCTTCCAGGTGAGCGACAGCATCCGGTTCGCGGAATGTCCCTTGGTGGGAATGTCCATACTGCAATACGCCAAGGACTCAGACGGGGCATCGGCCTACCGCAAGTTGGCGGAACAAGTTCTCGCCACCAGATAGGAGATCTGAGATGGCCTTCAAGCGAGCGAGCCTGAGCGGGTCGGCGCAACTCTTTCAGCCCACCAAGGTCCCCCCCAAGGAGGGAGGTGCCCCGGAGGCGGAGCCGGTGGAGATGTTCCCGGAGACGCGGCAGTTCGAACCCCAGCTGGTGGCGGCAGCAGCTTCGCCGCCCTTGGCCCAGGGAAATCTGTACCGCCTCACCGAGGACGAGGTCGACACCCTGATGGCGGCCTTGCAGCACGCCAAGTTCCCGCATTCCTACCAGCGCATGCCCAAGCCCCCGATGGAGGAGTTCGAGCAGTTGGAGGCGCTGCGCCAGAAGCTCCTGCAGCAGCGCGAGGAACGCGGCTGAGCGCCAACGCACCGCGGCCGCGCCTGCAGATCTCCCGGGTCAAGATCGAGGGCAGCCAGCCCACCAACTGCTACCTGGTCGCCTGCGCCCGCAGCCGTGAGGCCGTGGTCATCGACCCCGGGTCGGACCCCGCCAAGATCGTGGAGCAGTGCCGGCCCTACCAGATCCGTTACCTGGTGTGCACCCACGGACATCGCAACCACGCCGGCGCCAAGGAGGAGGTCCGCGAGCTGGTCGGGGGCGAGACCGCACTGAGCCTCCTCGACGCCAAGCAGTACCTGCGCTCCGCCGACCGCTACCTGATCGACGGTGACCAGCTCACCTTCGGCGACTTCGCCATGGAGGTGATCTTCACCCCTGGGCACTCCCCCGGCAGCCTCTGCTTCAAAGTTGGCAACCATCTCTTCACTGGCGACACGCTGCGCGCGGGCGACCTGGGGCCGACTGACCTGCCGGACGTGGACCTTCCCCGGCAGGTGACGGCGGTCCTGTCCCGGCTGCTCAGCCTGCCCGAGAACACCGTCATCTACCCCGGTCACGGCCCCACGTCCACCGTGGGCCAGGAGCGCCGACAGAACGTGGTGGTGGAGCTCCTGCGGCGGGCGGGCTGAGAGCGGCGGGTGGCTCGTTGGAGAATCTCATACACTGGCCTGGTGGTGATTGGCAGCCTGGTGCTCACTCTGCACATACCCGAAAGTCACTCGCTGAAGGCCAAGCGTCAGGTGGTGAGCTCGCTCACCGCCCGGATGCGTCGCACCTTCAACATCGCCGTCGCTGAGGTGGACAGCCTGGATAGCTGGCAGCTGGCTGTGATCGGGGTCAGCTGCGTCAGCAACGACCGGCGTCACGCCGACCAGATGCTGAGCAGGGTTGCCAGCTGGGTGGAGGAGGATGGCGGCTCGGGCGAGGCTCTGGTCACCGCCTCGCAGGTGGAGCTGATCAGCCTGTGAGCCCGCTGGTCGCAATCATCAAGATCGGGATCGACCCCGTGTTCAAGCTGGGCCCGCTCACCATCCACTGGTACGGAGTCGGCTACGCGGTGGCGATCATAGTGGGGCTGCAGGTGGCCCTCCCTTACGCTGAGCGCCACGGGATACCCAGGAGCAAGACCAGTTGGATCGCCTTCTGGTCGGTGGTGGCGGGGCTGATCGGCGGTCGGCTGTTCTATGACCTCCAATCCGGAGCGCTGTACTACCTCACCCACCCGGGGCAGATCCTGGCCTTCTGGGAGGGCGGCATGGCCTTCTTCGGCGCCATCTTCCTGGCCTCCGCAACCATGCTCTTCATGGCCTGGCGGGAGAAGGTCAACTTCTGGATCCTGCTCGATGCGGCGGCCTTCTTCGCCGTGGTCGGTCAGCCCATAGGCCGCATCGGCAACATCATCAACGGCGACATCCTGGGATACCCTTCCAACCTGCCCTGGGCAACCGCCTACACCAACCCACACACCTTCGCGCCCAAGCTCGGCGTCGCCTATCAGCCTGCGGCCGCCTACGAGGCCATCCTGATACTGATGGTCCTGGGCCTGCTGGTCTACCTCAGGAAGCGCAACGTGCCGGACGGCTGGATCGGGATCACCTACATAATCGCCTACCCGATCACCCAGTTCGGACTGTTCTTCCTGCGCAACCCCGTCAACGTCCCCTACATCGCCTTCGGGCTGAAGCAGGCACAGCTCACCTCACTGGGCGTGCTGGTGATCGGAGTGCCGATCCTGATCTTCGCCTGGTTCAAGACCAACCGCCGGGCCCAGCCGGCCCAACCGGAGAGCCTGGCCGAGTCCCCGTCCGCGTGAGCGCAAGGGGAGGTGGGGATGCCACCTCCCAGGCCTTGACTTTTGAGGCGACCCTTCCCTTCCAGCTCGACCCCTTCCAGAAGGAGGCGATCGAAGCGCTCCGGGACCACACGGGGGTGTTGGTGAGCGCACCCACCAGCAGCGGCAAGACAGTGGTGGCGGAGTGGGCCATCTGGGAGAGCCTGCGCCGTCGCGAGAGCTCCCGGGTTCTCTACACCACCCCCCTCAAGGCTCTCTCCAATCAGAAATACTGGGATCTGCGACGGCTGCATGGCGAGTCCACGGTGGGCCTGGTCACCGGTGAGACCTCCATCAACCCGGAGGCAGACGTGGTGGTCATGACGACCGAGATCCTGCGCAACCTGATCTACGACGACCCGGCCTCCCTGGCCACGGTGGGCTGGGTCATCCTGGATGAGGTCCACTACATCGACGAGTACCCCAGAGGCACGGTCTGGGAGGAGGTGATCATCCAGGCGCCTGCCCACATCCGCTTCATCGGACTTTCGGCGACCATCACCAATGTCGAGGAGGTGGCCAGGTGGATGGAGGAGCGGCGCGGCCCCATGGCGGTGGTGCTGCGCCGCGACCGCCCGGTAGAGCTGCGCACCTGGCTGGCGGTGCGCAACCGCTTCTTGCCGCTGTTGGACAGACGGGGTCAGCTCGACCGGGAGACCCTGGAGGTCGCCCAGAGGGAGGCGGAGGGAGACCGCCGCCTCTACGGCAACCGTGCCTTTCTCAATTCCGACAACGACCTCCTGCGGGTGGTGGAGGAGCTGCGCAGCCAGGAGATGCTGCCCGCGATCTATTTCATCTTCTCGCGCAAGGGCTGCCGGGAGGCGCTGGCGCGCTGCTCGACCCACGCTGTCGACCTCACCTCCCTGGAGGAGAAGTTCGCCATCGACGAGGTGTTGACGGAGCGCCTGGGAGCGATCCGCGATCCCCAGGAGGCTGCCCTCTACACCGCAGCCCTCAACATGGGGATGCTGCGAGCCGGGGTGGCGGTCCACCACGCCGGCCTGCTCCCCTACGTCAAGGAGACGGTCGAGGATCTGTTCCAGCGGGGTCTCCTCAAGGTGGTCTTCGCGACTGAGACCCTGGCGCTGGGACTCAACATGCCAGCGCGAGCCTGTGTGATCTCCACCTTCACCAAATTCGACGGGCAGGGATTCGCTCCGCTGCGCTCAGGACAGCTCACCCAGCTGTTGGGCCGCGCCGGCCGGCGCGGCATCGATCCAATCGGGCATGGGATCGTGCTGCGCGACCCGGAGGTCGACCTGGGGGTAATCTGCGAAACCCTGCTCGGCAACGACATGGCGGTCGAGTCCAAATTCGCGCCCACCTACAACATGACCCTCAACCTGCTCCGGCGCAAGAGCCCGGAAGAGGCTGAGATCCTCCTGGAGCAATCGTTCGGCCAGCACCAGCGGCTGCAGGCACTGGAGAACTTCCGACAGCGCCGCCCCAACGTGGAGGCCCGCCTTGAGGACCTCAGGCAGCGCCATTTCCGCCATCCCAAGGTCCGTTGCAGCGAGCGCACCCTGAGTCAGTTCCTGGGGGCCAGAGCCGCTCTGGATCGGGCTCGCGGCGAGGCCCGCCAGCTCCGGCGCCAGCATTTTCGCGACCGCCGTCAGGGGCGTTTCGGGTCTGACGCCCGCGACCCCGGCGGCAAGCTGGAGCGCCAACGGCGGACCATCCACGACACCGAACGGCAGGTGGCGCAATCCCCGTGTCGCCACTGCCCGCTTTTCTTTGACCACCAGGCGGCCAGCGCTGAGATCCAGGACCTGGAGCGCTCATTGGAGAACGCCGAAGCGGTGGCCAGGGCGCGCCAGCACGAATACCGAGATCAGCTACGCGCCTATCGGGCGGTGCTCAGCGACCTGGGCCACCTGCAGGACGATCGGCCGACCAGGATCGGGCTGCTGGCGGCGGCGGTCTACGGAGAGAACACGCTGCTGGTCTCGCGGGCGGTGGCCGAGGGTTGGCTCACCGGGCTCAAGACCGAGGAGCTCTGTGCGGCGGTGGTGATGCTGGCCGCAGACGACCGCGGCGCCGGAAGGCCCGCCCCGCGGAGGCGCATGCCGACCCGGCGTGTCGACCAGCTGGCCCACACCCTGGCCCAGGCCCAGCGTGAACTGGGAAGGCTGGAGGCGGAGCACGGTATCTCCGAGAGCCGCCCGCCATCGCTCGACTACGTCGAGTATGTGTACAACTGGAGCCGGGGCGTGCCCCTGGACCAACTGCAGCCGCCGCCAGGAGTCGATCCCGGTGACGCCCTCCGGGGGACCAAGTCCTGCTACTCCCTGCTGCGCCAGATGGAGCAGGCGCTCTCGGGCTGGGAGCTGCTGCCGGACGTCAAGGCGGCCCGCCAGAGCCTGGAGCGGGACCTCATCCGCCGCCTCTGAGCTGATGCCGTCGGCCGCTCCGGCGCGGGCAGGTGGCAACCCGCCAGCTCATCCCCTCATCTACCATTTGGGCAGCGGGACCCGCTTTCTCCCGCCAGGAGTTGAACGAAGTGCGGCCGCAATCCCCTTCCGTAAGGGAGGGGTCAAGGCCGCTCACTCCTGGGCGGGCGTCCCGGACGATTGGGAGTGCGCTGGTTCTCAATATAGGTTTTGATGATCTCAAGCGGT
>JAJZJU010000076.1 GCA_021809895.1 bacterium | reverse complement strand
GGCTGCGGCCAGGCTGCGCAGACACCGGTTCCTGCCGCGGCGGAGCTCCCAGGTGGCCGTGGTGCTGGACCCGGGCTCCACCCTCCTCGAGGAGCCGGCCCTGGCCGAGGACTCCCCGGCGCCGTAGGCGTCGCCGGCACCCTTTCCACCGACCAGGACCCGATCTTCCTGGACCAAGCGCGCCCTGAGGCCAGCCTGACCGCCGCCCTGGGGCGCGCTTCTCGACTTCTCAGGCCCTGGTTTTCACTTCCGGGGGTCCGGAAGACAGCAAAACGCCGGGAGGTTGTTCCCCGGGCGTCTGCTCGACGAAAGTCGCAAGCGTTTTGCGAACGATTCGCAAGACCCTCCCATCGAGGGTCTTACGACTTATCTAAGCCAGCATGAGATGGGCGATTCCTGAGAGGGGGCGAAGCGTCTTTACCCGCCACTTTCTCGATTCTTACGCTTCTTGACCTCAAGTGGCCAGAATGGTGAGGTCACCGTCCGTATGAGTCGCACCAAACCGCCCCATGCTACCTGACTTACCGCCGCTTGAGACTCCTCGCGGCGCGCCGGATTCGGCCCAAGCGTGGGATTCCCCTACAACGCGCTACTGAACAAGCCGCTCGATCGCCTTCCTTACAAGTTGAGCACCATCTGGAGACCACGCCCGATGGCAGCGCGCTGGCTGGGAGTGCAGTGCACCGGGCGGGGAGGTCGAGGGGGTGTCTGCTCCAGGCGTGCCGTCGGAATGAGCTGGATGTCGCCGACGATTGCGGGGCCACCGCTCAAGGGCACTTCCCATCGCTGTCGCAGTTCCTTGCGCTTGCTGGTCAGCCTAAGGCCGATGACGAAAGGCTGGGTCGCGTTCCAGCGATCGTCGGAGACGATGGCGAACATCTTCTCCTGCCCGCCGATTGGGAGGGTGCCAAAGTAGATGCTTCCGAAGCGCGGGTACCACCCCGCTGGCGCTCGCGCGGGCTGCGGGGCCACTGTCCCATTGATGAGGTGAGCGACGTTGAGCATAGAGAAGAGGGCGGCGGTGACCGCCGTCGACTCCTCAGTCGAGAGCTGTCCGTGAACTGTGCCCAGCCGGGTTTGGCTGACTGTGATCGGACGGGTGCAGTCGGCGACGCCGATCGCCCCAATGGAGGGACGCAGTGCATTCGCCCTGAGCGAGGCATCGAGAGGCACAACGATCGGGGACCTCGCCCACTCGTTCCATGCATCCTCGGAGACTACGACAGCCCCGGTCGTGGCACCTAGTCGTGCATCAACGACCGAATGCCACCGGTACACGGAGGCTGGCTAGAGGATTCCCGCGTCGACGGCCTGTTCCAGGTAGGCGTCGAGGAGCTCCTCGCGTCCCTCCTCGGCAGCGATCTCGGCGTAGGCGGCGAACTTGGCGGCCTCGTCCCTCTGGGAGCGCCACTGCCGATAACCGTACAGCACCCAGGCGTGGAGGCGAAGACTGGCCGGGGCGTCGGCGGGGACCAGTTCGGCCGCGGGGGCCGCAGCTAGGGCCTGATTGATCTCTGGGTCGAGACGGGTATAGACGCGATGGTCACGGGTCTGGGGCTTCGCGGTCACGGTCAGGATTTTACTACGGATCCACCACTCGGTGCCATTGTGGCACCTGCACTCGTAGCCACCTGGGATCCGGACGGTGCTGGTCGAGAACTGATACCTTGCCTTTGCCGATGACCAAGAGCGCCTGATCTTCCGCCACCGTGTGCGGTTGTTCAGCAGAGTCGGCGAAGTTGGGCTTGCGGGGGTTTGCCGGGAGTAGCTAACCTCTTGCCCGTGAACACCTCTCGGGCGCACGCGATCGCCGAGCTTGAGCGCCTGCACCGACAATACCAGGAGCTGATCTCCTCGTTGGCCGACGCCGACTGGGAGAGGCCAGGCACCATCGGTGGCGGCGATTGGTCTCTCCGCGACCTGGTCGGCCACATCATGAGCTGGGAGGAGCTCGCTCTAGGAGCCATTTCCGCCGCGGAAACCGACCGGCTGCCGCCCCTGCCCGGCGGGGACATCGATGAGGCCAACCGGGAGATGGTGGCGCGCCAGGGCCAGCTGCCCCTCGAGGAGCTGCGCAAGCGAGCCACCACGACCCACGCCCAGTTGATCCAGACCATCTCCGAGCTGACTCCGGCCACCTGGGTAATGCCTGTCACCATGGGCGATGACCCTCCCTTGGAGCTGGGGGAGCTGGTCGGCAGGGTGCTCGGAGCGGATGACCACCCCTTCGGCCACCTGACCGCCCATCTGGGGGACCTGGGCTCGTTCGCGGAGGCGCCTCCCACCAGCTGATCCGCCCCGAGCTTCCAACCGGTTGAGATTTCGGGACCTAGAAAGATGCGTCCACGATGAGCCGCAACTGTCTACACATCCCGTGCAGCGCTCCGGCTCGTAGGGTGTTGGTGATCACGAAAACGGCAATGAGCTGATCACGAAAAGTGCAGAGCTCTGCAGCAGGACCGGAGTCCGGTAGGAGAAGAAAGAGAAGGGGCCCAGTCCCAGCCCACAAGCTCGCCAGGGACGACCACAACGTGGCTACCGCCCGCTATCATCACTACTCCATCGCTGCATTCGGTCACTCGGACCGGAATGACTTCGAGGGGTCGTTGTCACCCTTTGTGGCTGCCGATAACCTCATCCGCCTGTGGGTGCCGAGAACCTCATCCGCTACGTTCGGTGGTGTGGGTGCCGAAAACCTCGTCTGCGTGGGTTTGGAGACCTGAGGCGGTTGAGTCCGGGCGCCGAGTGGCGACAATTACTGTATGACACTCTCATTCCTGTATCTGGCCTTCCTACGCATCGCCCAGATGGTCTACCTCTCGGGTCGGCCCCAGAGTGACTTGGCAATTGAGGTCGTCATGTTGCGCCACGAGGTGGCCGTCTTGAGGCGGCAGGTGGACCGTCCAGCACTGCGACCACAGGACCGGGCGCTCCTGTCCGGGTTGTCCCGACTCTTGCCGCGGACTCGGCGGAACAGGTTCTTCGTGCAGCCGGAGACATTGCTCCGCTGGCATCGGGAACTCATCCGTCGCCACTGGACATACGTCTGCCGGCGATCAGGCCGGCCAGGTATCCCGGCGGGTGCAGTGGGCCTGGTTCTGCGGCTGGCCAGCGAGAACCCGACCTGGGGCTATCGGAGAATCCAAGGCGAGCTCGCCACCCTGGGCGTTTGGCTCGCGCCCTCCAGTATCTGGGCCATTCTGCGTCGCCATCGCGTCGACCCTGCTCCCAGGCGATCTGGTCCGACTTGGGCCGAGTTTCTGCACATCCAAGCCAGGGGCCTCATCGCCTGTGACTTCTTCTCAGTCGATACGGTGCTGCTTCGGCGCCTCTATGTCTTGTTCTTCATTGAGATCGAGACACGTCGGGTTCGGCTCGCCGGGGTGACGGCGGAGCCCGTTGCCGCCTGGGCGGTCCAGCAGGCTCGGAATCTCTGCTTCGACCTGTCCCAAGAGAAGCAGCAGGCAAGGTTCCTAATCCGCGGCAACGACACCAAGTTCACTGCCGCCTTCGATCGGGTGCTGGCCGCCGAGGGAATGACGGTCATTAGGACGCCGATTCGAGCGCCCCGCGCCAACTCTGTTGCCGAGCGTTTCGTTGGCCCTGTCAGACGCGAGTGTCTGGACCGGGTTCTCGTCCTCGGGCGGCGGCACCTTGAGGTGGTGCTCGCGGAATACATCGACCATTACAACAGCCACCGTCCGCACCGGTACCTCCACCAGCGACCACCTTGTCACGGCCCTGAGCCTCAGCTTCCGATCACCGATCTAACTTCGACACAGGTCCGACGCACTGACATCCTGGACGGCCTCATCCACGAGTACTCACGCGCGGCCTGACCCGTCTTCTCTGCCAAGAGGCGCGGCTGACCGCTGCACGGAGGCTTGAGCAGGACGGCGGATGGGTGGAGCGAGTGGCGGGCGGTGGCTTAGGACCACCCATGGGACTCATGGTGCTTGTGCCAGCTGTAGGCGCCTCAGCACTGGGCTCGCCGACCACACAGAAGGACACGGCGTGGGGCAAGGATTCACAGGAGGAACGGCAGGACTTCGCCCAGCAAAGGAGCTGTGTAGCCTGCCCATACCGACGGATGGGGTTTTCGGCACCCACACGCTTGGCACACAGGGGACTTGGCCACCTTTCTGCGCGGAGGAAACCTTGGATAAACTGGAACTCAACCCAACCTTTCAGTCAACGAGGCCATGAAACCTTGGATAAGGAATTGATGGTTGCCTCCACGATCGCTATAATGAGGATGTTGTGGGTGAGTGGGTAGAGCGACGCTGGCAGGGCAATCCATCTGGCCAGGTGAAGCGTGAACGGGAGTCCGGTACCTATCGCGTCTGGAGCCCAGACCTCCTAATCAACCTGGACAAGCGACTGACGAAGACGACGTACGACGCCCTGGTCGATGCAACCGATGCTCTCCGTCGAGCTCAGCTGTCGGTACGCTCCCAGGGACTCGAGTCCCTAGCGAGACTGTTACTGAGAAGCGAGTCGTTGGCATCATCGTATATCGAGGGGCTCACCGTAGGAAGTCGCCGACTACTATCGACTGAGTTCGATAACGATGATCGCGACCATGTCGCCAGAGAGATTCTCGGCAACATCGAGGCGGTCGAGGGCGCCGTTGAGCTAGCTAGTAAGACCGCCGTGATTTCGAAACCAGACCTGCTCGCCGTTCATGTGCAGTTGATGTCGCGGTCTCCGAGTCCCGATTGGGGCGGAGTGATGCGGACTTCTCAGAATTGGGTCGGAGGCAATCCGTACAATCCGTTTGGAGCAGATTACGTTCCTCCTCCGCCGGATGATGTCTCGCACCTCATGGAGGACCTGACCACATACCTCAACAGCGAAGTTGATCATCCCGTCATGCAAGCGGCCATAGCTCACGCGCAACTTGAGACCATCCATCCCTTCGGTGATGGCAATGGCAGAGTCGGGAGAGCGTTGATTCACATGGTTCTGACCCGGCGTGGGTTGGCTACCTCTCCCGTAGTGCCAATCAGTCTCGCCTTGTCCGCCAACGTAGATCGCTACGTCACTGGACTGGTTGACTTTCGAGAGGGGCACCTGGATGAGTGGGTGGAGTACTTTGCAGCGGCGACAAGTTGGTCGGCCGAGCGCATGGTACGAATCGGTGAGGATCTATCCATGCGCGAACAACGGTGGATCGCCATGGCTGGCAACCCACGCGCACATTCAACTGAACTCAAGGTGTTACGCGACCTAGGCGGGCACCCGATTTTGAATACCGTCACAGTGTCAGATCGCTTCGGTGTCAGTAACGAGGCTGCGCGTAAGGCGCTTATGGGCTTGGAGCAGGCAGGGATCCTCCGGCAATTCACCACCAGGAGCCGAAATCGGGTGTGGGGAGCAGTGGAGGTATTCAAGTTACTGGATGAGCTGCAGCAAGAAGTGCACACTCCCTCGACTGTGTCGTCGGGGTCCAAGAGCGATGACGACTCTGGGATGGCACTCTAGTTCTAGGGTTGGATTAGCTCGCCGTGAGGACCGCCTGACCGCCGCCCCAAGGCGCGCTTCTCGCATTTCCCGGCCCTGATTTTCATTTCCAGGAGTCCAGAAAACAGCAAAACGCCCGGAGATTGCTCTCCGGGCGTCTGCTTCGCGAAAGTCGCCAATGTTTAGGCGGAAATTCGCCAAAGGCTCCAGGTCGAGGGTTTTACGACTTTTCCACGAGCCCTTGAAGTGCGGGATTCCTGAGAGGCTTCGAAGCGTCTTTACATGCCACTTCCCTGATTGTTACACGTTTTCAGCTCAGGTGGTCTGAACGCTGAGGTCAGGCCTCTTTAACCTCGATGCGCGGATGGCGCTGTCAATGTGACTTCTCGGGGATCAGTGCTCCGAGCCCAGCCTTGCCCATCTGCCATCTTGCCGGCCGCTTTTCCCTCCCCGGGAGCCCCGCGGCAGGGTGTCCCGTACTGGGCTCAAGGCGAGCATAGAGTTCAAGGGACTCACATGGAGCTCGGCCATTAGGACCCAGTACCTTTCCGCCCGTGGGGAGTGGGTGGACCCCGGAAGTCGGTCCATATCACCTGGCTCGCTTCTCGGGGGTCATGACAAGTTCAAAGGCACCAACCAATCCCTGATCGTTGCCAAGTTGAGCTCGCTCAATGGGGCACTGCCGGCGGACTCTCTCAAAGCTGCCCTGCGTTACAGCTGACACCATACCGTCCCGAAAATTGGCACCGGCGCCAAAGACTCCACCTCCGACCGCGATCATCTCCAGGTTGAGCAAGTTGATAAGCCCACCGAGTGCGAGACCCAAGTGACGGGCCGCAGCGTCGAGCACTGCCCGGGCAAGCTGATCCCCGGCAGCGGCCGCGATTGCCACCTCGACCGCGCTAGACGCTCCGGCCTCCCGCGCTATGGCAAGCCCGGAGGCCACTGCGTCGAGACATCCCCGATTGCCGCAATTGCACAGGGGCCCGTCAGGGGCGACGACGACGTGGCCGAACTCGCCCGCTGCACCCGTTCCGCCCCGGTAGACGCGGTTGTGGATGATGAACCCTGCTCCAATACCAGTGCTCACTGTAATGTAGGCAAAGTTGGCTACGCCCCGTCCTGCTCCGCGGCGCTGTTCCCCAATGGCTGCCAAGGTCGCGTCGTGTTCCACCAAGCAGCGACATCCCAGCTTAGACTCCAGCAGTCGCCTGAGTGGGACCTCATGCCAACCTGGGAGATTGGACGCAGCATGGACGACTCCTGCGGTCGGATCCACCGGGCCCGGGACACCGATGGCGACTGTCATCGGATCCATGGCTGCGCCCGAGGTGGACATGCTCACTCCACGCACCAAGGCTCCGATTTGATCTACCACAGACTGAGGACCGCTTCCGTGTTGGGTCCGTGCAGTGACCCTTTGGGCAATCAAGCCATTCGGTGTAAATAGGGCGGCTCGCACCCAAGTCCCGCCCAGGTCGACGCCAACAATTCGGCCACGGACATTGAAGCGAGGTGGCGCCGGGATGGCTGGTCGTGGAGCCCCGCGGACTTCGAGATGCTCGGTGCCTGGCTGTCTCAACATGCCCATATCAAGTCATCCACCAACATTTGTACGATCCGTTCCTCCGGCCTCAGGCGCTGACTATCGAACGCTTCGTGGGCAAACGTACCGACCGCCCAAGACGATTAAGCCAGTCGCCCATCGAGCTCCTGTGGGTCCTTCTGCCCCCTTGACAAACCGACGTGGAGGTCCTAGGATACGGTCACTTACGATCATATACGAGTGATCATGATAGAACACGGGGGCGGATCTGATTGTGGAACCAATAGGGATGGCTGGACATTGGATCGACATCGCTCAGGTTCGTAGGATCGCCCAGATTCACTCGTTGAGGCGACTGAGTGAGCTGTCTTCAGGTCATGAGGTCAGCCACTCCAGACATCCGGATGGGGCGGACGACCCGGTCGTCTACGAGGTCTTTGAGTGGACCACTGGATCAACTCCGACTGATCTCCTCTGTGCCGTCACGGTGCTATATAGCAACCCAGACCAAGAGCAACCGTTCCACACTCGAGGGCACTTTCACCGCGACCCAGACGGAGGGGAACTGGTGGTGGGCTTGGAGGGGGCCGGACGTCTGGACCTGCTTTCGCGGCAAGGAGATGTTCAGCAGGTGCCGATTGAGCCTCTCGCTTGGGCGCAGGTGCCGCCTGGTTGGGCACACCGTGTAACCAATCTAGGCCCGGTGCCGATGGTATTTCTGTCCAGCTGCAGCGCCGTGGTCGGCCACGACTACGAGGGAGTGCCCAAGGAACCTTGGGCGGACGATTCGTTTGGGAGGGACACATGAGCGCGAACACGACTCCACACGGCGGTACTCTGGCCACGGACTCGCTGGGAATGCCTCAGGTGATCTTCCAGTCCATCTCTAACATGGCACCAGGGCTATCCGTGGTCGCGGGCCTGACCGGGGTCGCAGCTTTTGCTGGCGGTGCCATGCCCCTGGCGCTGGTACTGGGCGTGGTGTTGGCTGCCCTGCTCGTGATTCCTGTTATCCAGTACGCGCGCCGCGTAGCAAGCGCCGGCGGCTACTACACGTATGTGACGCGCGGCCTCAATCCCCGGGCAGGCCTCTACACCGGTTGGATCTATCTTCTATATGAGGCCGCAAGTCTGGCCGGGACAGTGCTCTTTTTCGGCTATTTGTTGCCCGGATTGCTCAATATCGACTTCGGGCTGCATGTGACCAATTGGATGTGGTGGCCAGCCACTATGATTTCAGCTGGCTTTATCTGGTTCATGTCATACCGGGGTATCCGAATCTCCCTCAACTACTCCTACATCATGGGAGCACTTGAAGTCCTCATCTTTGTGGTCGTGGCAATCTGGTTACTGGCCCTACATGCTCACCAGAGCACTGGCGTCGTCTTCACCCCGAAGCTGTCTCCCACGGGTCTCGGCGGCGTAGCTTTGGGGGTGATCTTCTCGTTTCTCAGCCTGACTGGCTTTGGGGCCGCTGTGACACTCGGAGAGGAAGCACGCAATCCCCTCAAGACCATCACTCGCTCCGTGGTGATCGCCATTGTCGGGATCGGTGCCTTTTACATCTTCCTTGGCTTTGTGTCCGTAGTGGCATGGGGCCCCCACCACATGGCGACCTATGCTTCGTCAACCGTGCCCTTCGTGACGTTGGTGCAGCATAATCTCAGTTCGGTGTGGGTGTGGCTGCTGACGATCCTGACGCTCAATGGCAGCCTTGCCTGTGCTCTCGCTATCCACAATGCCCAATCGCGTATGCTTTTCTCTCTCGGGCGGGACAACCTAATAGTCCCTAAGCGGCTGGGAATAACCCATTCCAAGTACCAGACACCCTACCGTGCCGTCCACCTCTCGGCTCTCGTCACGATCGTCGGAGTCAGTATCGCCGGTGCTCTGCTCGGCCCCTTAGAGGGGTTCTTTCTGTTCGGCACGATTGCCACCCTCGGCGCTTTGGCGGTGCATTTCGCAGTCAATGTCAGCGTCCCTGGGTACTTCCGCAAGATCCACTCCTTTAACTTCTTTCTCCACTTCGTCATCCCTGTTCTTGGAGCGCTTTTAATTCTCCTTCCTATCTACTTCTCCGTGGTGCCCCTGCCAGCGTTTCCAGTGATGGTAGCTCCGTTTGTCGCACTCGTCTGGCTCGTCGCTGGCATATTCGTGGTGCGCTCGGTGGGCCGACGCCATCCCGAGCTGCTGGCGCGAGCGGGTATGCTGAGCGCGGCTGATCGGGACGCCGGCAGCCAAGCCTAGAGCGGCAGGCCAGCCGGTGCGGGCTGGCCTGCCGGCAGTGCGTTCACTCTCGGAGAGTACGGCCATGGGAAGTGATGTGCCCGGAGCGGAGGCAGCCACTCAGCTTAAGGGGGAGCGGCACCTCAGTATCTTGTCGGTCTTGGAGAGCCAGGGCAGGGCGGAGGTACGGCAACTGAGCCATCTGCTCGGCGTCTCGGAGGTGACCATTCGTCGCGATCTGCGTGAGCTTGACCGGCAAGGGGTGTTGGTAAACGTCCGGGGCGGAGCCCTGGTCAGTCGAGGTACCGGGTTCGAAGTTCCATATGCGGCCAAGGTCGGCGCCTACAAGGATGAAAAGGTACGGATCGCCCGGGCGGCCTGTGAGCGATGCCAATCAGGGCAGACGGTGTTACTTGACGCTGGCACCACCGTAGGGGAGATGACTGCCCACTTGCCTAATAGTCAGTTGACGGTCATCACCAACGCTCTCAACGTGATCAACATCCTTGCCAGACGGGGTTCAGTTCCTCTGCTGGTGATCGGTGGCGAGTTTCGTGCAGTGTCTCAGGCCTTCCTCGGCCCGAGTGCACTGGGGGCTCTGTCGGCGTTGCGAATAGACCTTGCCTTTGTTGGGACCGAGGGAGTTACCGCCGACCGCGGCCTTCAGGTGCCAGATAGCAGTGATGCCGCCTATAAGCAGGCGGTCGTGCGGGCGGCTCGAGAGGTTGTCGTGCTGGCCGATCACAGCAAGTTCGACGTTGAGCGCTTGTTCACCTTTGCTGGTTGGAACGAAATCGACGAAGTAATCACCGGGAGCGAGACCCCCGGTCCTAAACTTGATGCTCTCCGTGCTATGGGGGTGACGGTAACCGTCGTCTAGGTTGCCAGTGCGTGGCACTGGTAGGTTGCACCTCTTTGAAAGCGCTCGCGTCCACGGTTGGTTTGCGGCGCGCCAGGTACGTGGCGTTCTCGGGAACGTTCTGTCCAGTCCGCGGTCCGACCTGCCCATGTCGGCACCCACAGGTCTTGACGAGGGTCTGCCCTGCCCTGAGACGGCGATGGGATTCCGGGCACCCCCAAGCCATCGATAAGGGTGGTTATCAGCAGCTCACCCCTTCTGCGATGGAGGGCGAATTGGCAGCGACGATAAAAGGTCCTCCATCTGTATAGGAGTGCGGCGCACCCACAACGGGCCAGCGATGGCGGCGGGCCCTGGTGGGCCAGGTCTTCTAAACCCTCCCACTGGCATCGGTTCGCGTCTCGGGGTAACGACTGTTGGCGATCACGAATAGTGCTGACAGAACCTGGCTATCTCGCCAAGTCCGCATACCCGATGTCCCCCGGGAGCCAGTAGCCCAGGTGCCGTAGGATCGTGTCTGGCGACGCAGTTCCAGCCTGAGAGATCGCAACCGTGGTCGCCCCGCGCCCCAAATGAGTCTCGATCCCTGTCCGGATCCGAGCGACGCTCGTTTCGTACTCGGCCCTCTCCGACTCCGGGAAGCCACAGCGCTCCGCGTAGGCGAGCCACTCCGCTGCCCGTGTCCATTGCTCCTGCCCGAGGCACTGCTCTGCCTTCTCGACACAATTCCCCCAGTGGGCGATCAGGCCCGTCTCCAAGTGCCCAATGCACCTCTGCAAGAACATGCCTAGAACATCGCTTAACCACTGCCAAGCTCCTGGGTCGTTCTGCCTCAGCGAATCAGCCCATCTCAGCCGGTTCACGGCAGGCACTGTTTGCTCAAAGCCAGGACCCAGATGGTAGTCAATAATGACGGCACTGACAATCGCCTCAGCTTTGCCGGCCGGGTCATCGACTCGCTCTGCCCAGATCTCAGTACGACGGGCGACGGTGCGAGCCTTACGAAGATGCTGCTGCCAGTCCCCGGGCTCCATCTCACCGCAGTCCAAATACCACCGGAGATAGCGGAGGCACGCCCGTAAGCGGGCACTGCTATTGTCCACCCCCTCAGACCACCGCATCTGGCGGATGAAGACATCGCGCCCCCGCTCGAACACGTCATTGTCATCGACCTCTGCCGACGCGCCGAAACTATTGTATGCACCGGCCACGCATCGCTCCAACAGCCTAAGAGCTCGGGCATTATCACCCACCCTGTGCAAATCGTCAGCCACTCCGAGCGCGCATGCCAGCCAACCATCCTCCCGGGCTGGGTCATCCATCCACCACGTTACGGCCTGGAGTCGGGTGTCTAGTGCAACCCGTTCGACCGTGGCCCCAGTGGCGCGAACGAGTTCAAACAGCACATTAGCACCATCTGTCTCCTCATCACGGCTGCTGGCCTCTAGGTCGCCGGTCGCCACCTTGCTTCGCGTCCAGTTGAGTCCTAGGCTCAACAATTCGATCGGTGCGGGGACGATGAGACTCTCAGGATTCGTGACATATCGTCCTGCGATCGCATCATCGAGGATCGCGCAGTTCCCGCATGGGCACGGGTGAGTGGCGGGTGCGTCTTGTTGGTACCAACCTGCCATGACAATGATCGCAGAGCGCTGCGCTTCCACGAGCTCATGCCGCGCAGCGGAAGTCGTGCGCAACTGCCGCTGGATGATCGCATGATGGACCTCTACGGAATGGTCCCTGCGGGTGGCCAGGCGTCGTAGCTCCAGGCTGTGAACCGATGCGTTGAGCGTCGCGACGTCGATTCCCAGGACGGCGCCCACGCCTCGCAGGAGTGACCACGAGGTAGGCCCAAGGGCAGAAAGGGCAGAGATGAGGATTAGGATCTGGCGCTCCTCCGGGTTCAGGAATGAGAGAGAGTACTCAGCGGCAGCAGCTTCTGAGCGATGACGCTCGGGCCCTTGGGCTCGCTCTGCCGTAGACCGGCTTTCCACAAGGTCCCGGGCGACGATCGCGGCACCGACCATCGCCACTGAGTGTCCCGTGATTTCGAGAGACAATGGGTAGCCCCCAAGCTCGCGGGCGATCATGCACAGGGGTTCGACATCATCTGGGCCTATTCGGTAGTCCGGCCGTACATCTCGAACGCGATCGACGAGGAGTTGAAGAGCAGGATAGGTTGTCAGGTCCTCCATTGGCACAAACTCATCCAAGGCAACCCACGCAAGGGGCTGCAGAGTGTACTGGTGTTCGCCAGGCAAGTCGAGAGGGACGAGGCTGGTGGCTAGCACTCGGAGGTCCGGCGCCTCGGCGCAGAGCGCGGCGATCGCATCTGTTATGGAGGACCTCGCTTCCGGATCGATGGCGACTTCGAGGCTGTCGAGTACAAGGAGCTGAGCCCGATTTGAAATGGCGCGCCGCAACGCTGGGAACACTGCTCGTTCGAGGCTGTCGCGGCCCTGCGGCCAGAGATCGCAGTGGCACCAAAGGAGGTGGTCGCGATACTCTGGCGGCAGGGCGCGAACCGTTGCGGCTGCAACAGTCGTTTTGCCAAGACCAGATGGACCTACCACAGTGACCAAGCGTTCTCGCGTGAGCAAGTGCATCAACTCAGTCACCTCCGCAGCTCGCCCAACCAAGTCCGCTAGCGTCGGCGCGGGAGTGGTCGTCAACCAGTAAGGTCTTGGCGGTGGGAGTGACGTGACCTGGTTCCGGCGCTTGCTGTCAGTTGCATATTCGAGATACTGAGCGTACCCATGCTCATCGACACGGTTGTTCAGGCAAAATATGCGCGGCGGATCTGCATCGGCCAGCAGAAGGTCGCTACATTTCAGGGGAAGCCCTCCGTTGCGCCAGACGTAGATACCATCTTGAAGGTTCGGAGGCCAGGTCGGGT
>JAJZJU010000075.1 GCA_021809895.1 bacterium | reverse complement strand
CAGGTAGCTCAGTGGTAGAGCGCTTCCTTGGTAAGGAAGAGGTCGCGGGTTCAATCCCCGCCCTGGGCTCTTTTGATCTCAAGGCGACCACATAACTGGACACACGGACGGCTGCTCTGGGTTGCACATCGTTTCAACTCCACTTCCGAGCGGTGCGACCAGTCCGGTCCCAAGCCGCCTGGCGGCACGCTACGGCAAGCCACTTCGTTGGTCGATGGCGGCTGGCCCCGGTCCCGAGCTTTGCGCGCCAAGTCTTGAATGGTGCGCTGGAGTGGTGCGCACGAGATGGTCTTGGGAGGGTACTCTTCAGAGCGCATCGGGCCTTTGAAGGAGACCGGGGAGTGCAGTGTCCTAGCTGCGGGGCGGAGACCACCCCAGGACGCAAGTTCTGTCGCGAGTGCGGCTTTAGACTAGCGCGAACATGCCCCGCCTGCGGCCTGGCCAACGAGGCCACCGCGAAGTTCTGCGAGGAGTGCGGAGCGGGGCTGGGAGCAGCCGACAGTCCCGGGGCTCGCCCATTGGCGGAGCTTGCCGTACGCGCTCCGACGCCGGTACCTTCCACTCCTTCCTCCGCCCCTCTTTCCGAGCTGCGGCTGGTGTCGGTCTTGTTCGCGGACCTGGTGGGGTTCACGACGCTTTCTGAGTCGCGGGACCCGGAGGAGGTGCGGGAGCTGCTGTCGCGGTACTTCGAGGTGTGCCGGGAGCTGGTGGAGCGGTACGGGGGTGTGGTGGAGAAGTTCATCGGGGACGCGGTGATGGCGGTGTGGGGGACCCCGGTGGCGCAGGAGGACGATGCGGAGCGGGCGGTGCGGGCGGCATTGGAGCTGGTGGGGGCGGTGCAGGCTCTGGGAGAGGAGGTGGGTGCCCCGGGGCTGGCGGCGAGGGCGGGGGTGCTGACGGGGACGGCGGCGGTGAGCCTGGGCGCTCAGGGACAGGGGATGGTGGCCGGAGACCTGGTCAACACGGCTTCGCGGATCCAGACCAAGAGTGAGCCGGGGATGGTGCTGGTGGGGGAGGCGACCAAGCGGGCCACGGAGGCGGCGGTGGCGTATGTGGCAGCCGGCACCCACGAGCTGAAGGGGAAGGCGCAGGCGGTGCCGCTGTACCGGGCGGTCCGGGTGGTGGCGGGTATGGGGGGGCTGCTGAAGTCGGAGCGGCTGGAGGCGCCGTTTGTGGGGCGGGACCGGGAGCTGCGGCTGGTGAAGGAGCTGTTCCACGCCAGCCTGGAGGACCGGCGGGCGCACCTGGTGCAGGTGAGCGGGATAGCGGGGATAGGGAAGTCGCGGCTGTCGTGGGAGTTCTTCAAGTACATGGACGGGCTGGAGGCTCTGGTGTTCTGGCACCGGGGGAGGTGTCCCGCGTACGGCCAGGGGATGACCTACTTTGCTCTGGCGGAGATGGTGAAGGGCAGGGCCGGGATCCTGGAGGGGGAGGAGCGGGAGCCGGCTCTGGGCAAGCTGCAGGCGATGGTGGAGGAGTACGTCCCGGACCAGGGGGACCGTCGCTTCGTGGCTCCGCGGCTGGCACACCTCATCGGGTTGGAGGAGCGGAGCGCGACGGACAAGCAGGACCTGTTCGCCGCCTGGCGGCTGTTCCTAGAGCGGCTGGCGGAGGCGGGGCCGGTGGCGATGGTGTTCGAGGACATGCAGTGGGCGGACCCGTCGCTGCTGGAGTTCATCGCCTACCTGATGGAGTGGTCGAGGAGCTTTCCCATCTACATCCTGAGCCTGGTCCGCCCCGACTCCCAGGGGGCAGGGTTGGCGGCCACTGTCCGCAACGCGACCACGGTCCACCTGGAGCCTCTTCCCAGAGCAGCGATGGAACGGCTGCTGGCGGGCTTGGTCCCGGGCCTGGCCACACCTCTGGTGGAGCGGATCCTGGGGCGAGCTGAGGGGGTGCCGCTGTATGCGGTGGAGACGGTCAGGATGCTGCTGGACCGAGGGCTGCTGGTGGACGAGGGGTCGTCCTACCGTCCGGTGGGAGAGATTGGGGCGCTGGATGTGCCGGAGACGCTGCAGGCTCTCATCGCCGCCCGGTTGGATGGGCTGAGCGGAGAGGAACGGCAGCTCATCCAGGACGCCTCGGTGCTGGGGAAGACGTTCACCGAGCCGGGGCTGGTGGCGCTGTCCAAGCTTGCTGAGGCGGCGCTCGAGCCGGTGCTGAGGTCGCTGGTGAGCAAGGAGATCCTGTCGGTGCAGGCAGACCCGAGGTCGCCTGAGCGAGGGCAGTACGGATTTCTGCAGGACCTGGTGCGGACGGTGGCGTACGAGACGATCTCCAGGAAGGAGCGGCGGGCCAAGCACCTTTTGGTAGCGGAGCACCTGGAGGGAGCCTGGGGAGAGGGGGCTGAGGAGATAGTGGAGGTGGTGGCCGCCCATTACTTGGAGGCGTGGCGGCTGGACCCCGATGCGGCGGACTCTGAGGAGATCAAGGTCAAGGCGCGAGAGATGCTGGTGCGAGCGGGGGAGCGGGCGGCTTCGCTGGCGGCGGCCGAGGAGGCGCAGTCCGCCTTCGAGAGGGCGGCGGAGCTGACCGAGACGATTGCGGAACGGGCGGCGCTGACGGAGCGGGCGGGGGAGATGGCGGATCTTCGTGGCAGGTCGGAGGAGGCGGCCTCCAGGTATGAGGCGGCGACCGTCCTGTTCGAGGAGGCGGGCCTTACCCGCTCGGCGGCCCGGGTCCAGGCCCGTCTGGCGGGGGTTGACTTGGACCGCAACCATCTGGACCTTGCCATCGAGCGCATGAGCAAGGCGCAGGCTGGTTTGCTGGGGGGCGAGCCTGACCCCGACCTGGCGGTGGTGTTGGGTCAGCTGGGGCGGTTTCTGGCGCTGGCTGGGCGTTATGCGGAGGCCACGCCGATACTGGAGCAAGCCCTTGAGCTGGCGGAGCAGCTGGAGCTGGCTGAGGTCTACTCCCAGGCACTCAACAGCCGGGCGATCGTGCTATTGCGCTCGGACCGCCTGGATGAGGCTGCCTGGATCCTACGCCGTGCGCTCGAGGTGGCTGAGGAGCACGGGCTGACCCACGCAGCTATGCGTGCCTACAACAACCTGGCAGAGAAGCTCCAGGCGCAGGACAGGTTCGCCGAGATGGTGGCTCTCGTGGAGCGTCAGCTGGCGGCTGCGCGCCGCACCGGGTCCAGGATGTGGGAGCTGGCCTCCCTCACCGGGGCCATTGGCCTACTGGTGAAGCTGGGGCGGTGGGATCAGGCGCTGGCCTGGGCGAAGGAGGCACGCGGGGCGGAGGAGCTGGCGGCGCAGGAGTGGTCGGCTTTTGGATTGGTCGCCCTGGCTCCACTCCACGCTTGCCGAGGAGAGCTGGATGAGGCCAGGGCCCTATTGGATTCGCAGCGAGATGCCGAGAGCTCTGCCAATTGGGAAATCCGACTCGGCTACGTCATGACGAAAGCGCAGGTGCTGCTCTTGGAGGGCCGACCCGCGGACGCCCTCGCCGCACTGGAGGAAGCGCTGGCCGTCCGGGAGGAACTTGGGATCGGGCTGTCAAGTGGATATGTGAAGACGGCGCTCGTGACAGCAGCGGAAGCCGCGCTGAGCCTTGGCGACCTGGCGCGGACGGACGAGCTTCTCGAGGGGGTCCGGTCAGCCCGGCCGGGGCAGGTGACACCATGGCTCAGGGCCCAAATGGCCCGGCTCACAGCCAGAGCCGACGATTTGCGGGGTGCCCAGGGGTCCGTGGAGGCGGGGTTTCGGACTTCGGAGAATGGGCTCCGCGAGCTCGGAGCCGTCTTCGACTTGGGCGTGGTCCTCACCGAGCACGCCGAATGGCTGGCGGCTCAGGGCCAGGTCGAAGTGGCGAAGGTGCCCAGGGGCGAGGCCCAAGCGATCTGGGAGCAGTTGCGGGCTCGGCTCTGGCTCGAGCGCCTGGACCGGATTCCGACGGGGCAAAGTCAAACTGCCTGAGGGGGAGGCGGGCTCTGGCCGTGTTTCCGACCAAGGATTGGGGGCTTAGGGTAGTCGGAATCCAAGAGCCGGGTGCGGCTACTGGCAAGGCGATGGGACGACTCCGCAAGACCACATAACTGGACGTGTTTTTGATTGGCCGTCGAAGTCGGGGCACAGCGCAAAGGCCAAAGTAGTTGGTAAGGAAGAGGTCGCGGGTTCAATCCCCGCCCTGGGCTCCGGCTCAAGGTGTGAACCCAGTGCAGCTGGCGGAGACAGTCGGCCACACCGCGTTGGCGCTGACCCAGCAGGTGTACAGCCCCGTCTCACCGAGCGACGCCTACGACGCCATGGCCGAGCTGCTGATTGGGAGAAGGGACTGAGTCAAACATGCCGTGTGCCCGGGGGCTGGTGAGGCGAGACAGCTGGCGGGAGTTCCCAGAATGGCGCAGTCCTGGCCGGGTGGGCTTGCCCGCATCGCTTGTAGGAAGCCCACAAGTCGTGCCGGTCATGGTGTGAGTGGCTGGAGGCGTTCCGGACACGAGGACTGACCCGCAGCGGGTGGAGCGGGAGTTCCGGGGCCGATAGCGCAGATCGCGACGTTCACGGGGCACTCGCTGGTGGCCGGTATGGCGACCCGGCCGGACCGGTCCGGCCGCGAGACCCGGCTCACACTCAGCCTTAGGTTCTGTTTGACACAAGCGCAAGTGTCTGACAGAATGAGGGTATTGGAGATCCGGTTCACCAAGGCCGCACGTGGCCACCGGGTCGGAAGAGCTTCGGTCCGCTTCGTGATGGCGCGAACGTCGCCAACAGGTGTTGCGACCTCGCACGGCAGCCCAGGTTGGCTGTGGGTCGGCCCCGATGAGCGACGGCGCGAGCTGGAGATTGTGGCTGTCGAGGTCCAAGGGGCCCGGGATCATGATCCGGTGATGCTGGTCCTGCACGTAATGCCCACCCACTATCCGAGGGAGAGACCATGACGAAGCGACGCGGATCCCAGGTCAGCAACGACGCCGACAAGGGGTCGGACATCGATCTCGAACGCGACGATTACCGTTTGGCCGACGGCACCCGGCTCACTCCAGCCGTGGCTGACGCGATCGTCGAGGAAGTCCGCCGGGTGGGGGGCCGGCCCTCCTTGTCCGGCAACGCTGCCAAGTCACCGCAAATCGCATTCCGAGTGGCCGCGGCGGTGCGTGAGCGCGCCGCGAGGGTGGCTGCCGACGAGGGCAAGACGGTCTCCCAGCTAGCACGCGAGGCGCTGGAATCCCGTTTGGGGGCCTGAAGCGCCGTGATCCAGGTGGTAGCGGCTCGCGGATCACTGCGATGAGCGGGCGGAGCGTGGCCGCATACCTGGGCGATGGGGCGCGAGCGAACTGAGCTCGTTGGTCGACCGTGGCCTCGCGATCCCGGCCGGAGGCACGGCCGTCCAAGGCATCACCACGGAAGTGGCACGAGCCCAGGGGCGGCCAGCGTCGGACGCGGTGGCCGAGATCGTGGGGGCGCTGGTCACAGCTCTGGCTCCTAACCGTCATGCCGTCATAATGTAGGCATGGCCAAGCGCAAGACGACCATCTACCTAGACCCGGACCTGCGGACGGCCACCAAGGCTGTGGCATTAGCTAGCGATCGAAGTGAGAGCGAGGTGATAGCCGAAGCCCTGCGCCGTTACCTCGGTGCCGGGCAGGCGGTGCATGCTGGGGCGGAGCTGGAAAGAATCCTGGGGAAGTTGGCTCAGCGCCAAGATCGACTTTCGGACGAAGACGCGATGGCGCTCGCGGTCTCCGAGGTTCGAGCGTATCGCGCCGAGCGCCGCGATAACTCCCGCTCGTAGTAGATGCTCCGTGCCGTGGCGGGCACCAACGTGCTCGTCTCGGCAGTCTTGGCTCCAGGCGGGGTGTGCGGGCGCTTGGTGACTGCCGCCGCCGCCGCCGGAGAGTGGGTGTTGGTGGTATCGCCGTCCCTGTTGGAAGAGTTCACGGCAGTCCTGAGTCGGCCCAAGTTCTCGTTTGTGCCCGGCGGCCAGGTGGTCCGCTTCGTAGCGGTGATCACCAGGGTGGCGCAGGTTGTTCCCGATGCGCAGCAGCCCTGGCCGAAAGTCAGCCCAGATCCCGATGACGACTACCTGGTAGCTCTGGCCCGGGACGCTGCAGTCGACGCGTGGGTGTCGGGAGACTCCGATCTCACAGGCCTAGCCCGAAGTTCCCCCCTCCGGGCAGCACCAGAGCGGGTCAAAATGTCCTACAGGAACTCAAAGCGAGGGCTCGTCGAGCCGAAGGAGCGGTAGAGTATAGGCATGTAAAGGGACGGCACTGGCTCGCATTTGCGCCGCTGTGATATTGACTAAGTGCTATGCCAGGGTTACACTTGTCGCCATGTACGTGGCCCGCGTACCGAACCGCCAGTCGCCCCCCGCCATCCTCCTGCGCGAGAGCTTTCGCGAGAGTGGCAAGGTCAAGAACCACACCCTGGCCAATCTCTCCCACTGGCCCGAGGAGAAGGTCGACGCACTCAGCCGGGTCCTCAAAGGGCTGCCTCCCAAGTTCGCCCTCGAGGAGACCTTCGAGATCACCCGCAGCTTGCCCCATGGGCACGTGGCGGCGGTGCTGGGAACGCTGCGGAGCCTGGGTGTGGAGGAGATCATCGATCCCAGCCCCTCCCGTCAGCGCGACCTGGTGACGGCCATGGTCGTGGCCCAGGTGATCGATCCCTGCTCCAAACTCGCCTGTTCCAGGGGGCTGGGAGAGCAGACCGCCAGCTCCTCGCTGGGGGAGGTGCTGGGGTTGCAAACCTGCGACGAGGACGATCTCTACGAGGCGATGGACTGGCTGTACCGTCGCCAGGACCGGATCGAGGCGGCGCTGGCGGCGCGCCACCTCAAGGACGGCACTTTGGTGCTGTACGACGTCTCCTCTGCCGCCTTCGAGGGGAAGACCTGTCCTTTGGGGGCGATCGGGCATCCCAAGGACGGGGTGCGGGGCCGGCTTCAGATCGTGTACGGGCTGCTCGCCAACCCAGATGGGGTGCCGGTCGCGATCTCAGTGTTCGAGGGCAACACCGGTGACCCCAAGACGGTGGCCGACCAGGTGAAGAAGCTCAAGGAGCGCTTTGCCATTTCCCACATCTGCCTGGTCGGCGACCGGGGGATGCTCACCAAGGCCCGTCTTCGGGACGATGTCATCCCCGCTCAGCTCGACTACATCACCGCGCTTCGGGCTCCGGAGATCAAGGCTTTGGTGGAGATCGGGGCGCTCCAACTCGGCCTGTTCGACGAGCGGGACCTGTTCGAGATCTCTCACCCCGACTACCCCAAGGAGCGCTTGGTGGCCTGCCGGAACCCCCTGCTCGCCGAAGAGCGGACCAGAAAGCGGGAGGCGCTGCTCTTGGCCACACAAGGCGAGCTGCAGAAGATCGCTTCGGCGTGCACCAGAGCCAGGCAGCCGCTGCGGGGCAAGGACAAGATCGCCCTGCGGGTGGGCCGGGTGGTCAATCGCTACAAGATGGCCAAGCACTTCCAGGTTGAGATCAAAGAGGACTCACTCACCTTCTTGCGGAAAGAGGCTCAGATCGCTGCTGAGGCAGCCCTCGATGGGATCTACGTGCTCCGTACCAGCCTGGGCGGAGAAGCCGCCAGCACCACCCAGGTGGTCTCCTCCTACAAGGCGTTGTCAGGGGTGGAGCGGGTATTCCGCGGCTTCAACACCGACCTCGACATTCGCCCCATCCGACATCGCACCGCAGAGCGGGTCCGCACCCACGTGTTCCTGCGGATGCTCTCGTACTACGTCAGCTGGCACATGGAGAACCGCCTGGCGCCAATCCTCTTCCGCGACGCCGATCACCAGGCTGCGGAGGCGGCGCGCACCAGCCCGGTCGCCCCCGCCCGACGCTCCCACAGCGCGCTCCAGAAGATCTCCAGCAAGAGGGCCGCAGACGGTCTACCGGTCCACTCCTTCAAGAGCCTGCTCGCAGACCTGGGAACCATCTGCTTGAACAAGATCAAGCCCATCGATCCCGGCCTGCCGTCGTTCACCGTCATCACCACTCCCACCGTCGTCCAGCACCGGGCCCTTACTCTCCTCAAGGTGTCGCTTCGTCTCGGACTCCTGTAGTCAGGACCCTCACCCAAATCGAACTGCAGCTCGCCCACCTGAGGGGGAACTTCGGTCTAGAGTTCACTCAATGGCAACGGCGTTCGATCAGTCTGAGGCCGGCCAGCGACTCGTAGCTGACCGTAGCTCTATGTGCTACAGTCAGCTCATGACAAAGACCATCGCACAGCGCGAGCTGCGGAACTACAACGCCAAGGTGATCGAGGCCGTCGCCGCTGGCGAGAGCTTCGTCGTCACTCGCAACGGCGTGCCCGTGGCAGAACTCCGTCCGATCCAGCAAACGCGCCGGACCTTTGTGCCTACGGCTGAGCTCCTGGTGATCGCCGCCACCGGGCCACGGATCGACCGAATGCGATTCAGAGCGGATCTCGACCGGGTCGTGGACCAAGGCCTGTAGATGCCAACGGGCCTTGTCGACACCTCGGTTGTCATCGACTGGGACGATCCGACGGTTGCTGCCGCCCTTCCAGAAGAGGTCGCTGTGTGCGCGATTACCCTCGCCGAGCTGGCTGCTGGGCCCCACCTCGCTGACTCCAGTTCCGAGGGCGCACGCCGTCAGGCTCGTCTCCAACAGGTAGAGGCGGCCTTCGAGCCACTTCCCTTCGGTGCCGCCGCGGCTCGGAGCTATGGACAGATCGTGGCCGCCGTGGCGGAGACGGGCCGGTCGCATCGACGGCGTTTTGCCGACCTGCTCATCGCCGCCACCGCGCACGCCAACGGCTTGGTGCTCTACACCCGCAACCCAGACGATTTCGCGGGGCTCGGCGATCTCGTCCATGTGGTCGGCATCTGACGGCCGGACGGCCCTCCCTCTGAATCGTGGTGGAGGATCCCAATGTCAAGGGCGCGCTCGGCGACCGCGGACTGGCCCGGGCCCTCTCGGACGCTGGGTTCTATTGGTTCGCCAGTTGACCTACAGGTGCCAGTGGTACGGCTCCGACTTGGTGGCGGCCAACCGCTGGCTCCACAGATCCAGGACCTGCTCTGCCTGCGGCCAAGTCAAACCGGAGCTGTCGCTGTGGGAGCCGACGTACCGCTGCCAGCGCTGTGGCTTGGCCCTGGATCGGCGCCTTAACGCCGCGATCAACCTCGCCGGGTGGGCCCATCCAGCCGTCACGGCCAGTGCGGAGATGGGATCATTCGGTGATGGAGCCGGAGTTCAGTTTTCCCACGGACCTCTACCGAGGGACAGCCCCCTACTACCACCGGTTCCGGCCACCGTACCCCGAGGCGCTGCTGGAGGATCTGTGCCGGCGGCTGCCTGTGTCGGGAGCAGGGCGCCTGCTCGACCTAGCTTGCGGCACAGGCCAGATCGCTGTCCCCCTGGCCAGCCGGTTCGCCGAGGTCTGTGCGGTCGACCAGGAGTCCGAGTCGGTTGCATTCGCTAAAGCGACCGCTGAGGCCGACGGTGTCACCAATATCAGGTGGGTGACTGATGCTGTCCAGACCGTCGAGCTGGACAGCCCGTTCGAGCTCGTCGCGGTGGGTAACGCCTTCCACCGTCTCGACCGCTCGTCGGTAGCTCGCCGGATGTTCTCCTGGCTTGAGCCCGGGGGAGGGATCGCGTTGTTGTGGGGTGGTACGCCGGGCCGTGGCAGCCGACCGTGGCAGCGGGCGCTGGCCGCCCTGTACGCGGAGTGGATGGCCAGGCTGGGGGTGACCGACCGGGTGCCCGCGGACTGGGAACTCTCCATGCACCGCCACCCGCACGAGATGGTCCTGGCCGAGGCCGGGTTCGACTACGAGGGGAAGTTCGAGTTCCCTGTCGAGCTGGCCTGGACCGTCGAGTCGCTGGCCGGGTTTTCCTATTCGACATCCTTCCTCAACCGGGAGGTTCTCGGTGGCAGGGTGGCCGAGTTCGAGACGGACCTGGCTGATCGGCTCAGCTCATATGCTCAGGACGGGAAGTTCCGCGAGCAGGCGAGCTTCGCGTACCAGCTTGCTCGCAAGCCACCGAGTACCTGAGCGTCCGAGGGGATCCACGCGGCGGGGCGATTGAACCCAGCCACCACTTCACCGCGCCGCCATCGCCGGTGGTCGCCGGGAAGCGCCCGGCTCGTACCGGGCCATCGGCGCGGGCCCTGTTGACCATCTCGGGGGGCGCGACGACTAAGCAGGTGGCCAATAGTTTTGGTGTGCCCAGACGAAGGGCCGATCGACCAGCGGGTGTGAGTCCCGCCCGGGCAAGCCACCAGAGGAGCCCGGTAGTCAACCTCCGGCGTCCGGCGAGATCTTGGCGTCGAAGCGAGGAGAAGCGAAGCTGCAGGCCGTAATGAGAGTGAACTCTGCCGCGTCGAAAATGGCCCCCTTAAGGAACGAGCGAGCCGAGCCCCGCAAGACTGGGCGAAGGCAGCAGTCCGGGCCTGGGATTCTGGAGCAGCCTGGAACCGCTCCGGCGTAAAGGAGGCGGCATGCAGCGAAGGCCGGTCGGGAAACTGGGGAGGCCCTCCCGCACCCGTGGTCGAGGTCGATAGCCACGGAAGCATCCCCTGGTATAAGGCCACACCGAAGTCCAGGGCGGTGCGGAGGGAGTCGGAGCGGGCGATTGTCAACTTCGCGGCCCGCCGCTGACAAAGCGGCTCACAGCTCGATTGACGACAACCCGCCCGAGCTGCGTATGGTGATATCTTGCTATCATTTCCGCGATGGCCCAGCTTATTGTTCGCCAACTCGATGAGGCTGTGAAGCAGGCGCTCCAGCGCCGGGCCCGAGTGCATGGGCGCTCCACCGAGGAGGAGGTGCGCGAGATCCTCCGGGATGCCGTTCGAGCAGGACAGGCCGCACCCGTCAAGCTGGGATCGGCGATCGCGTCACGGTTCAATGCTGGTGGCATTGAGCAAGACTTCCCTGAACTGCGTGGACACCCGGCGGTAGCGGCCGACGTGACCGAGCCGTGATCGTCCTGGACACGAACGTGCTGTCAGCACTTATGCGATCCGTGCCCGACTTCGTCGTGGTCGACTGGCTGGACGCCCAGCCGGCGGAGTCGATCTGGACGACGTCGGTCACTGTCTTTGAAGTTCGCACAGGCTTGGATCTGCTCCCGTCATCCCGGCGTCGCCGGCAACTCGAAGCTGCCTTCCAGCGAGTGCTCAGCGAGGATCTTGACGACCGAGTTCTGTCGTTTGACGCCGCGGCTGCGAACGCAGCCGGTCCCCTTGTCGCGCTAAGGCAGCAGGTGGGTAGGAGCGTCGAGATACGGGACGCGCAGATAGCCGGGATCGCGCTTGCCCGAAGGGCAACCGTTGCTACGCATAACCTGCGTCACTTCAGGGATCTCGGCATTCCTCTAGTCGATCCCTGGGAGTCAGCGGGTCATTCGCGACAATAGAACTCGGAGACGTGCAATGGCGCGCCTGGTGAGAACCTAAGCACCTGGCCATAAGTCTTATCCTTGGGCAAGCCATTGGTCAGGTCCGGCAGACACCACCAATGCGCCGGCGTGGTCCCCTTTGGCGGGTGTCGTTGGGAGCTCATCCGGAGTGGTCGGAGGTGCCGACCCGGCACTTTGCCGAGCAGCCCGGCACCTCCCGGCGCTGGCCTGTGCCCTCCCGTCGCGACGCCTGCGGAGACGTTCTGGCGGAGCAGCACTTGACCCGGCCAGGGCTGCAGCGGTACTCCCGTACATGTCGGAAGTCGACGAAGATACGGCACCGTCGGTTGGCGCAGTTGGTGCTTCCCTGTTGATCAGGTCGATCTGATGGTTGTTGCCGTCCACCAGTGCGATCCAGGTGCGCTGTCGTGCGGCGAACAGGCGCGAGGCTCTATGCGCGACCGACCTTCGCCATCCGTTTGCTATTCCCTGCACAAAATCTCGCTGACCAGGACGTCAGCCTTGGCAAGGTCGGCCGGGAGCGCTCAAGTGGGAATCTCTGGATGTGACCTGCTAATATATGAGCATGTTGGACCGTCGTCTGCAAGTTCTGATCGACGAGGGTCGCTGGCTGCGCCTGGAGCGTGAGGCTGGTCGCCGCGGGGTGTCCGTGGGCCTGCTGGTGCGCGAAGCGATCGACGAGCGGTTCCCCGGAGATGCCGAGCAGCGACGAGCAGCCCTGCAGGCCGTCCTGGACGCAGAGTCGATGGACGTGCCCGACCCAGAACAACTCCACGCCGAGCTGGAAGCGCTCCGAAGCCGGCGCCAGGCATGATCGTGCTCGACACGACGATCCTGGTCTACGGGGTCGGTGGCGAACATCCGCTGCGCGAACCATGTCGGGAGCTCTTGACCCAGGTTCGTGACGGCATCGTGCGAGCGAGCACTACCGTGGAGGTGGTCCAGGAGTTCGCCCACGTCCGGTCACGGCGCCGCCCACGCGCAGAGGCGGCGGCCCGGGCCCGCGACTATGCCCGTGGCTTGTCGCCGCTGGTCCGGCCCGACGAGGAGGACGTCGTCGGCGGACTTGACCTGTTCGCGGGTGTGAGCAGCTTGGGCCCGTTCGACGCCGTACTCGCCGCCGCCGCTCGCCGTCGAGGGTGGGCATTGGCATCTGCCGACCGTTCGTTCGGCGACGTCAGAGGTCTTGCCTACCTGGACCCATCGTCGCCAACGTTTCTGGATGAGGTCCGAGCCGCCGGTTAGCCGCTGCTACCACCTGGGCCCATCGCACCGCCTCTCCTTCGCCCTCATCTGCCGCGCTGCAGTCTTGGCGTGCCCCGGCCGTGGTCTTCCCAGGAGAGCACCCGGCAGCCGGCTTTCCGCAGTGAGACCGTGGCAGGACGCCCCAGGCCCGAGGGCTCCCGCCGAGAAGGTGGTCCAAAACGCCGGTGCGTGGTTGCTCTGGTGATCGCGGTGATCAGGGTGGAGCAGACAGCCGGTCTGCGGAGAGTGCGCGGTCCTTGAGATTGGCCCTAACCCAATGCCGGGGAGACCTCGTAGTCGCGTTGGAACAGGGCCACCATCGCCGCGATGATCAGGATGCCGGCCGAGAGACCGAGGCCAGCCGTAAGCCCGGCGGGTCCGTCTGACAGCACCCCGGCCAGCACCGGGCCCAGGCACTGGCCCAGGGCAAAGGCGACGGTGAGGGCGGCGATAGCGGGAGTCCAATGGTGGGGGAGGAGGGAACGCTGGGCCACGATGGTGACCGCTGTCACCACCGCCAAGAAGGATCCCCCGAACAACACTGCGGAAGCGATGGCGGCCTCGGGAGATTGGGAGATG
>JAJZJU010000074.1 GCA_021809895.1 bacterium | reverse complement strand
GCAACGATTGCCTCCTGCTCCCGCCCACCCTCGACGCCGTAGCCCAACGCGGCCTCCTCTTCGATATCGAGACTCTCCATCTCGACCGTGGCTATGACGACCAGATAGTGCGCGCGGTGTGCGCTGCACACGGCCTCACCGACGTGGTCATCTCTCTGAAGCGCAAGAAGGGGCAAGCCAAGGCCAGACGGCTCCTTCCCATGGGCGAGCGCTGGCCGGTGGAACGCACCAACTCCTGGTTCACCAACTTCGGCCAGCTGCGCCGCAGCACTGACCGGCGCACCCTCCATCGCCTGGCCATGATGGCCCTCGCAGCCACCCTCATCTTGGTCGTCAAGCTCTTCCTCTGGGCGGATCGCTTCCACCGCTGACCCAGCCCTTGACGACTATCCACCGATCCCCTCAAGTCTGGCTTCAGGTCCGCCTTGACAGCCGCTCTTCGCCTCCAGTGGCCCCGCCACTGCCGACCAACACCATCCAGCACGTCCCCGCCGCGAGACCGCGCCTCATGCTCCCGCGACCCGCTCCCACTGAACCCCCTTCCTCTGCCCTATTCGTGCGCGCTCTTAGCACCGGAGCCGGTCGGCGCCCCCGCTCGCCTGCCAGGGGCGCCCGGTTTCACAGCGCTCACTCCCGCCTCATCGCCTCCGCGAATGAGCGCCTCGCCGGCTCGTCGAAGAGGACGAACTCGACCGTCTCCAGCTCTGTCCCCGCGCTCAGCGCTCGGCCAGCCTCGGCCACCGCGATGGGAGCTGCCAGGGGCAGGGGGAACGAGTAGATCCCCGTGCTGATTGCGGGCGCCGCCACCGAGCGGCAACCCAGTTGGGCCGCGAGCTCGAAGGCGGAGCGGTAGGCGCTGCGAAGGAGATCCTCCTCCTGCTCGCCGCCACCCCGCCAGACCGGGCCGACCGCGTGGATCAGGAAGCGGACCGGGATCTGGAAAGCAGGAGTGGCCACCGCCTGACCCGTCGGGCAGCCCTGGGGATGGAGGCGGCCCAGGGCCACCTGCAGCTCGGGCCCAGCGGCCCGGTGGATGGCACCATCCACGCCGCCGCCGCGGATGAGGCTGGAGTTGGCGGCGTTGACCAGACAGTCGGCGCCTGAGTCGACGATGTTGCCCAGGCGCAGCTGGATTCCGCTGGCCGCCACCGCCTGGCCGTTCCTACTCGAGCCGGAGGATCCCGGCCAGCGCCAGCCCCGCCAGGGTCTTGGCGTCCCGCATCTGCCCGGCGCGCACCAGCTCGGCCAGCTCGCGGGGAGGGAACAGCCGGGCCTGCAATGCCTCATCGGGATCGGGCTCGTGGCCGGCAACGGGAGTGAGCCCGGTCGCCCGGAAATACCAGAGCAGCTCGGTGCTGTAGCCGGGGGCTAAGAACGTGGCACCCACGCCCAGCCATGCCTCGGCGCCGTAGCCGGTCTCCTCGGCGAGCTCCCGGCGGGCCGTCTCCAGGACCGACTCCCCCGGCTCCCTGCCGCCGGCCGGTATCTCCCACAGCAGCTCCCCGGCCGGGTGGCGGTACTGGCGCACCAGCAGCACCTCGCCGTCCTCGGTCACAGCGACTATTCCAACCCCACCCTGGTGATGGACCACCTCGCGCTGGGCCTCGACCCCGTTGCCGACCCGCACCAGGTCGACCGTCAGGCGGAGCAGCCTGCCGGCGAAGCGCTCCTCCGATTCGAGCAGCAGGTCGGGCCGGAGATCCGATTCAGAAGCCACGCTCTCGAGGATAGGCTCCGGGCCGAGGCTGCGTATGATTGCGGCCATGTCGATCGGCCCCGCCTACTTCAACCCCTACGAGCTCACCGCCAGCCAGATCGAGGCGGCAAGGTCCCAGGACCTGTTTCGCGCCCGCCACCGCCGCCCCCTGCGGCAGCGGCTGCAGCTGTCGGACCAGCTCATGGGCAGGGTGGAACGCTGCCGCATGGAGTCGGTGCAGCTGGTCTCCGCCGAGCTCTGGCAGGAGACGGTGACGCTGGCCGCGGAGGTGGACCCCGGCCTGCGCCGGCAGCTGGGCACCGACCGTCGCCCGGACCACCTGGGAGAGATCCTGTTCCGCCTGCAGGCGAGGCTGCTGGAGGAGATCAATCAACAGCGCAGCCGGGGCGACGCCCCCGTCATACCCCTATTCCCTGACCGCTGACCAGTCGACCGCCCAGGCGTGGTCCGTGGCTGCCGCCGGCACCATCGGCTTCGACGACCTGACCACGCCCGGCGGCCGGGCCTCGCAGGTCCCCGGCGGCTCTGCTCTCTACTTCACCCTGGCCGCCCGCGGCCTCTGCGCGGTGCGGCCGGTGGCGGCGCTGGGCCAGGACGGCTCCGAGCTGCTGAGGCTGCTGGAGGAGGCCGGGATCGACCCGGTCGGGGTGGAGAGCATGGCCGGGCCCAGCTATCGCTGGACGGCCACCCACTCCGAGGGTGGGGCCCTGGAGTCGCAGCTCCAGCACCTCGGGGTCTACGAGGAGTGGCACCCGCGGGTGCCTGAGGTATGCCGGAGCAGCGAGATCCTGTTCCTGGGATCCATGCCGCCGCGGGTCCAGCTGGCGGTTATGGGCCAGTGCTCGGGCGCCGATCTGGTCGCGATCGACACCATGGGCGACTTCATCGCGTCGGATCGGGCGCTGCTGCTGGAGCTGATCAAGGCCGCCGACATCTTCTTCGCCAACCGAGCCGAGCTGGAGGCGCTGCTAGGCGGGGGAGCTGCCATCAACCGCGCCCGGAGCCTGCTGGAAGCTGACCGGCTGCGCGCGGTGGTGGTCAAGGAGGGCCCCCAGGGAGCGACCCTGGTGACCCGGCTCGGACACCAACTCGTGCCAGCCGCCCCGGTCGACCCGGTGGTCGACCCCACCGGGGCCGGCGACGCTCTGGCGGGCGGGATGCTGGGGCGGCTGGCCCAGCTGCGCTCCTCCAGCGAGGAGGCGCTCCGGCTGGGGTTGGCAGAGGGGGTCAGAACTGCCGCTCTGGCCGTCTCCGCGTTCTCGGTGCGGGGTCTGCTCGGCCCGGCCCGGGGCTGACGGAGCGCCCAGCGGACGCTCCCGGCCGGTCAGTCCTGCTGGCTGATCCTGGTCTCGTGAGCGGAGTAATCGGGCACCAGCCGCTGGTAGCCCGAGCGCATCAGCGGCGAGGAGATGAGAAAGTCGGCGGTGGCGCGATTGGTGGCGACAGGGATGTTCCAGACCGCCGTCATGCGCAAGAGCGCCCGCACGTCGGGATCATGGGGCTGGGCCTCGAGCGGATCCCAGAAGAAGATCAGCAGGTCGATGGTCCCATCCGCGATCAGGGACCCCATCTGCTGGTCGCCTCCCAGGGGCCCGCTCAGGAGCCGGGTCACCCCAAGCCCCAGCTCCCGCTCCAGCAGAGAGCCGGTGGTTCCGGTGGCGTAGAGCTGGTGCGGCGCCAGGCTACCGCGGTTGAACCTGGCCCATTCGACCAGGTCACGCTTCTTGTTGTCGTGGGCGACCAGGGCCATGCTGAGAACCGGGGTCATCCGCTCCGCCGCCCCTCCTCCCTGGGGCAGCACCAGTGGAGGTGGCCCGGCGCTCCCCTGACCCCGGTCGCCCGGGTCGGTCAAAGCTCGAAGGGATGTACAGGAGTTAGGGTGCGCACCTCCACCGGAGCCGCCGCCTCGGCGAAGCGCTCCGCATCCCCGGTGGTGCCCACCACGAACCCGTAGTGCATCGGGACCGCCAGCCCAGGCCTCATCGCCAGGGCCAGGTCGGCCGCCTGCTGATGGTCCATGGTGTAGGTTCCGCCGATGGGCAGGAAGGCGACCTCGGTGGTTATCCCTTCCAGCTCCGGCAGGTGGTCGGTGTCGCCGGCGTGGTAGTAGGTGTGGCCGCCCAGGCTGAGCAGGTAGCCCACCCACCCGTTGGCCTTGGGGTGCGCCTCCAGCCGCTCCTCGACCACGTTGTAGGCGGGAACAGTCTCCAGGTGCACCCCCGCCGCCTCCAGGGACTGGCCGGGAGCGACCGCGATCACGTTGCCGGTGAGCTCGGCGGCGATGTCACGGGGGGCAACCACCACCGTCTTGGAAGTGGTCAACCGCTCCAGGTCTGGCTTGGAGTAGTGGTCGAAGTGGGCATGGGTGAGGACGATCAGGTCGGCGGGATCCTCGGTGGTGACCTCCCAGGGGTCGATGTACAGGGTCAGCCCGCCTCCCTGCCAGCGGTAGGCCGACTGCTTGAACCAGGTGAAACTCTCGAGCATGCCAAGCCCTCCTCAAGTCTGATCTGACTTCCTTGGAGCATATCGCGGCGGGGCGGCCTCACGTCTCGCCCGGGAGGGCCCGGCCTGGTTCTCGGGACAGCGCTTCTGCCACGGAAGGCCCCCATTTGTCACAATCCGTCCGCAGTGGGGCGTCCCCCCGATCCAAGAGGCAAACTGACGCAGATGGCTCAGCCGATCTATCAGCCGGGGTCGAAGGAGGACTTCGACCGGCTCTACCAGAGCAACTATCAGCGGATCTACGCCACCGCGGTGGTGCTGCTCCGAGATCCGGCGGCGGCCGAGGACTGCACCCAGGAAGCCTTCCTGCACGCCTTCTCCGCCTGGAAGCGATGGAAGCAGGACGCTCCCGCCGAGGCCTGGCTCTACCGGATCGCGCTCAACACGGTCACCTCCTGGCGGCGCCGGGAGCGGATCCGCGAGGCGGGGGAGCTGGTGCGACGGCTGGGCCGGCCCCCCGAGCATCTGGATCAGTCGCCGGTCGAGCAGATGGACCTGGTGCGGGGGTTGCGTCAGCTGCCGGTGAAGCAGGCGGCGGTGATCGTGCTGCGCCACCTACACGGGTACAGCAACCGCGAGATCGCGGCGACGCTGGGGATCCCCGAGGGTACGGTGGCCTCGCGGCTGGTGGCAGGCAAACAGCGCCTGCGCTCCCTCTTGGACAACCACCGCGTGGAGGCTGGAATGAATAGAACCGTGGAAGTGTGCGTCCCCTCTGACAGGTAAGCCATGGAAAGCAGCAACATACCCGACCTCGACCGGCTGCTGGAGAACGAGCTCCAGAGGCAGGTGTCCACGCACCCGGGGCACGCCGCGGACCCGGGTATGGCCAGGTATCACGCCGCTTTCCTCAGAGGAGGTATGCATATGCCGTTCGGTCCAGGTTTCGTGGCGGGTATCTCCGCCAAGGCGGCCATCGGCCTAGCCGTGGCCACTCTCGCCGTGGGGGGTGGGGCCGTCGCTGCTGCTGCCACCACTCACAGCATCAACCCCGTGGTGTGGGGTGAGACGGTAGTCGGAGCGGTGAAAACCTGCAAGGCCGAGTACGGGCCTTCGGCGACCACCACTGGTTCGACCACTGCCAAGGAGAATGTCGGGCAGTGCGTGAGCGCGGTTGCCAAGACCCACGGCCAAGGGCAAACGGAGCGCGCCCTCCACGCCCACGGGACCCAGGGCGGAAGCCACAATGGGCTCTCGAGCAGCCACCCGACGGGTCGTCCCGCGAACCTTCCCGCCGCCGCCGGCTCTGGCAAGCCGAATGGGCTGCCGACCTCCAAGGGGAAGGGCCGACCGAACAGCAATCCGAGCGGGCACTGAGAGCGGCTGACCAGTAGACTGGCAAGCCATCCCACGCCCCCCGGTGAGGCCCTGAGCGGGCCCCATTCGGGGGGCGTTCCTGTTCATTGACATATCCACCCCCGTCCGGATGCTCGACACTGGCAAGACCGGACACGAGCGGAGCCCGGGCCTTGCCCGAGCCGAGCAAATGAGCGGAGCGTGGACCCAGTCGCCGCAAATGCCGCCGCGGTCGTGACCAAGGTGAATGCGACCGGCACCACAGCGGCCAGCTACTTCCTCGTCGGCCCCGCTGGGCTTCGCCCATTGGCCTCAGCTGTCAACTGGCTGGCCGGTCAGACCGTGCCAAACCTCACCGTCGTCACCCCCTCGCGCCACCATCAGCGGAGGTCGAAGTCCACAGGCGCGCCGCGACCGCCGACCTGATCATCGACGCCTTTGGCTACTTCAGCCCGCTCTGAACCGGCGGACCTCCTTCAATGGGCCGTCGCCAGCTGGCCGATCTTGACCGCGAGCATCACCACCGCCAGCACCAGGTAGCCGCGCAGCACGATCATCCCGATCCGCTGGCCGCGGGACCACCGCGGGGGGCGGAGCTGGTTGAGCGGCGGCATCCGCCAGACCCGCCTGTCCCCGGTGACCGCCAGCTCACGTTCCAGGTCCCGGCCTCGCCGGCGCCGGCTGGAGACGGCCATCCCGATCAGGCCGACGGTCCCCAGCACTACCGCTCCCAGGGTGAAGGGCCCCAGGGGAAGCTGGGGGAACACGGTGGTCACAGTCATGATCAGGGAGAGCAGGACCAGGATCGAGACGATGATGGTGGCGACCACGTTCTGAGCCGCGGTGTTGACCCACGGGCCCAGCACCTCGGCGTCATTGCACAGCAGCAGCAGGAAGACAATCGCCGAGGGGAGCAGCACCCCCGCCAGCACCTGGACCCCGGTGGTGATCAGCCCCAGCGGGGCACCGGGCACCAAGACGACCCCCGCCGCCACCGCGATCATGGCGGCGAAGGAGAGATAGAAGCCCTTGGCGTCGCTCACCTTGCGGTGCAGGGAGTGCTTCAGCCCGAAGCTGTCGCCCAGAGCGTATGAGGTTGCCAGGGTGACCGCGGAGGCGCCGATCACGGAGGCGTTCACCAGGACCACCGCGAAGATGGCCCCCGAGGCAGACCCCACATGCCGGCTCAGCCCCTGGGCCACCGTCAGGCCCGAGCCGAACTGACCGGCCAAACCCGTGTGTGAGAAGGCGAAGGCGGTCGCCAGCATCAGGGCTCCTGCCCCCGCGGTCGTCATCACCGCCCCGATCGAGGTGTCGGCCAGCTCGTACCTCAACCAGCGGGTGGTGATCCGCTTGTCGATCACGTTCGACTGCTGGAAGAACAGCTGCCAGGGGGCGATGGTGGTCCCCACCACCGCGATGATGAAGAGGACCGAGGTGGAGCGGAATCCCCCCTGCACCGAGGGCACCACCAGCCCGTGCAACACCGGTAGCACCCGGGGGTGCGAGAGCAAGGCCAGGGGGAACATCAGCAGGCTGGTGACGATGAACACGAACATGAAGCGCTCCCAGCGCTGGAAGTTTCCGGTCGCCACCATCGCCAGCAGCGCGATCGCCACGACGGGGACCGAGGCCAAAGGGGTGATCCCGAAGTAGCGAAGTCCCAGGTTGACCCCGATGAACTCGGTCACCAAGGTCAGGAAGTTGAGCAGGAAGAGGTCCCCCACAGAGAAGGCGGCCCAGAAGCGCCCGAAGCGCTCCTTGATGAGACGGGCGTGCCCCACCCCTGTCACCGCCCCCAGCCTCACCACCATCTCCTGGGCGACGATGAGGGTGGGGATGCAGAGCAGGAGCACCCACAGCAGGCTGGTGCCGTAGTCCTGGCCCGCCTGGGCGTAGGTGGACACCCCGCCGGCGTCGTTGTCCCCGATCATCACGATCAGGCCCGGGCCCATGATGGCGGCCAGGGTCAGCAGCCGTCTTGACCAGGGACGCCCGCGACCAGCGGCCGGGATTCTTCCCAGGGCGCCACGAATCTCGCCGTCGTGGGCGGGATCCAGCACCGCCGACCGCTCGGGTGCGGTGCGGCGCAGCTCCTCTGGCATTAGAGACCTCCTGGCAAGGGTTCGGCTGCGACTGTGCGCGAGGGCCCGCCGGGAGGCTGTCGGGAGTTTTGGCCTAGGCGCTCACGGCGTGCGCGAGAAGATGACGACTGGGCGGTTTACTTGACCCGTCCATGCTCACCTCCATGCTTGGCCAACCGATACCAGCCCGACCCTGAAGAGGGGGTTAAGGCGGGTACCGGGAAATGCGCCGGGGCGCGCCTCTATGCTACCAGCGTGATCTTGCGAGCCGGCATCGGCGTTAGCCCCGTGGCCTTTCCCTTCCCACAATAGATGCCCACCTTGCCCACGCGGCCTCCGGTGCCCTCCAGACGGCGCCGCCGGCTGCTCACCACCAGAGCGGTCCAGGCCTCCCTGATTCCCCTCTCCCGGCTTCGCCAGCTCGCCCCGGTCGACGAGAGCGGCCGTGGCGCCGGTCGGCTCGCGGACGTGGTGGTCAGCTGGAACGGCAGCGACGCCTATCCGCCGGTCACGGGACTGGTGCTGCAGCGGGGCGATCAACAGGTTTTCCACCCCATCTCCACAGTGGTGAGGATCGACGCGCAGGCGATAGTGGTGGGGCCCATTGCCGAGGCCGACTCCGGCTTTACCCGCCGCGAAGGTGAGCTGCGGCTGGTCCAGGATGTGCTGGGGCGGCAGCTGGTGGATGTCGACGGGGCCAAGGTGCTGCACGCCGAGGACCTGTTCCTGGCCCCGGTCCTGGGCAGGCTGCGCCTGGTGGGGGTGGCGGGATCACCGCGCTCGATCCTGGCAAGGGTCGTGTCCACCTGGAAGCCGGACAGCGAGCGCCTGGTCGACTGGTCGGCGGTGCATCCGTTCGGGGACCCCGGCTCCGAGCTCCGGCTGCAGGTCCCCCATGAGGGGCTCCGGCGGCTGCACCCGGGTGAGCTCGCGGACCTCCTGGAGGAGCTTGACCAGCCAGCTCGCGACGAGCTCACGACCGCGCTCGACCCCGGGGCGGTGGCCGACGCCCTGGAGGAGATGGAGGCGGAGCGGATCGAGGACATCCTCCGCGAGGCGCCCCCCCAGCGGGCGGCTCAACTGGTGGCGGCGATGGAGCCGGACGAGGCGGTCGACGTGCTGCGCGACATGGAACGGCTGGAGGCGGACGCCATCCTCGCTCATCTCCCGACCGAGATGGCGCGGCAGCTGACCGACCTACTGGGATACCCGGAGACAATGGCCGGTGGCTTCATGACCACCACCCTGGCCCGGTCTGAGCCCGGCTGGACGGTCAAGGAGGTGAGGGAGCAGCTGCGCGAGCTCTCCGAGCACGGGGCCGACATCGACTCGGTGGTGGTCCTGGACGAGCAGGGCCGTCTCCTGGGGGACCTTCCTCTCTTCTACCTGCTGGCGGCCGAAGACGAGACCCGGGTCGGTGATCTGCTCGCCGACACCACCCCGGTCACGGTCGCGCCTGAGGCGTTCCTGGACGAGGTGGTGGACCGGCTCACCGAGGCCCGGGCCTCATCGGTGGTGGTGGCGGACCCCGACGGGCGCCCACTCGGCCGCGTCCTGGCCGATGACGTCATCGACGCCCTCAAGGAGGGTGGGCTGCGCCTCAAGCTGCCCTGGCTGTTCCACTGATCCTGGGAGCCGGCCGCCGAGGGCACCCTGATGGCCTCCACGTCCGGCCCGATTCCGAGCAGACGAGTCAGCCGTCCCGGGACCGGCTCTGGTCCGGATAGCCGATGGCGAAGTCGAAGTTCTTCGCCCCGACCGTGTTCTCCAGGGTCCGCAGCACCGCGTCCGGGTCATCGAATGGGCCGGACATGTAGAAGGGGCGTCCCTGGGAGCCGAACTTTATCGATATCTCCTGCGGAGGGGGCCCGAGCACTCCGGCCGCTCTGCGGAAGTCAGCATGGGGCGCGAAGCCCAAACCGGCCGCAAAGCTAGCGGCGCCAAAGACCAACTCGCGAGCGAGGTCGAAGGGGACCGGCACCGGCGGAGAGTTCCAGGAGGAGAAGAAGAGCTCGATGAAGTCCTCCAGCGCATCCTCCTCCATGGACCTGGGGCCGAGAGCGTCCTTCACTCCCAGGCAGTGCACATCGAGGAGGTAGCCGCAGAAGCTGACCGTGCGCCGGTCGCGACGGGAAGCGGCGACTGCCACCTGGACCAGTCCACGGCCATTGACGTCGCTGCCAGTGGGAGTCACGTCGTCCCAGCCGCGGTCGCGCGGGGCCTCCACCGAGTGGCTCCAACCGGCGTTGACCCAGCACCGTGGCTCGGCCGGGGCGGGACGCGGCTGGGCCGCCGCCGCCGCCCAGATCGTCTCGGCGACCAGGTGGGGAGCGATCCCCAGGCGGCGGGCGATCATCTTGGGGGGGATGCCTGCGGAGCGCAGGGAGAGGATCTCGTCCCGCGCCTCGGCGGAGACCGCGCCGATGTGGCCCGCTTCCCGTACCGACACCAAGGGTAGTGTACGCCAAAGCATGCTGCCACCACATGGTGTGGTGGCTGAGCCCATTCACCCCACGCAGGGCTCCTGGGAGGAGGCCCCCGCAGTCGGATCCCCTGGCCATCCCCAAGGCTCACCCGGGGCGGCCCCTGCGAGAGCGCCCCAGGGGACCCCGTATCCTGGGCTGCAGTCATGAGTGAACTGGACCTTGAGAAGGTCGAGCGCGCCCTGGTGATCGTTGCCCACCCCGACGACGCCGAGTTCGGCAGTGCCGGCACGGTGGCGGCCTGGACCGCGCGAGGGATCCGGGTCGACTACGTGATCTGCACCGATGGCGCCCAGGGGTCCAAGGACCCGACCGTCCCTGCCTCTGAGCTCAAGGGGATAAGGGAGAAAGAGCAACGGGAGGCGGCCGCGGTGTTGGGGGTCAGCGAGGTCACCTTCCTGGGGCATCCCGACGGGAGCCTGGTGCCCGACCTCACTCTTCGTCGCGACCTGACCAGAGAGATCCGCAGGTCTCGGCCCGATGTGGTCATCTGCCAGAACGCGGTCCGCCACTACGGAAACCTGGGCGGCAACCATCCCGACCATCTGGCGGCGGGCCAGGCCGCGATCGAGGCGATCTACCCGTTCGCGCGCAATCCCTACGCCTTTCCCGAGCTGCTCCAGGACGGGCTTGAGCCTCACGTGGTGAGCGAGGTTCTGGTCACCGGCACCCCGGACCCTGATTACTTCGTGGACATCAGCACCACCCTTGACAGGAAGCTGACGGCCCTGCGCTGCCACCGCAGCCAGCACAGTCAGGATCCCGCCGAGAGGGTGACCGCCCGGCTTCGGGAGCAGGGCCAAGCGCACGGGCTCGAGTACGCCGAGTCGTTCCGCCGGGTCTCCTCCTGGTAGTGGCCGGCCCTCCCTGCGTCATCACGGTCCTCCACGGAGACCAGACCGGGGAGGAGCTGCTCCAGGAATCGCTGCGGATCCTGGAGTCCCCCCGCATCCTGGAGCACGTGCAGCTCGAGCACGTGGACCTCAGCCTGCAGGCGCGGCGGGAGTCCGGAAACGAGGTGGTCCACGAGGCGGCCCGGCGCATGCGCCAAAGCGGTCTGGGCCTGAAGGCGGCCACCGTCACCCCAGAGCAGGCCGGTGACGTCGGCAGCCCCAACGCGATCCTGCGCGCTGAGGTGGGTGGCGACGTCATCGTCCGCACCGGGCGGCGCATCCCCGGGGTGGCCCCGCTGGGCGGGGTCCACTCCCCCATCACGGTGGTGCGGATGGCGGTCGACGACGCCTACGGCGCCCAGGAGTGGCGGGAGCAGGAAGGGGCCGATGAGGTCGCCTTCCGAACCACCAAGATAACCAGGGAGCGCTGCCGAAGGGTGGCCGAGTACGCCTTCCAGTACGCCCAGAGGACCAACGCCCGGGTCTTCGGGGGACCCAAGTACACGGTCTCGCCGGTATACGAGGGGATGCTGAAGGAGGAGATGGACAAGGCCGCAGCGGGCCACCCAGAGGTCGGATACGAGCCTCAGCTCATCGACGCCACCTTCGCTCTGGTGCTGACCAGAGATGACGCGCTGGTGATCCCCACCCTGAACAGGGACGGAGACCTGCTCTCGGACATGGTGCTGGCGCTCTACGGCACCCTGGCCGGAAGCGAGTCCTTGATGATCGGATTCGACGAGGACGGCCGCCAGAGCGTGGTGATGGCGGAGGCTCCCCACGGCACGGCTCCAGCCTTGGAGGGCCGCCACATAGCCAACCCCATGTCCATGATCCTGGCGGTGGCGGCGCTGCTGGAGCAGGCGCCCCACCGGGAACTCACCACCTGCGGCCGGATGGTGAGGGAGGCGACCCTCAGAACCTGCGGTGACGGGACCAGGACCGCCGACCTCGGCGGGATGGCCAGGACCGAGGAGTTCACCGCCGAGGTGCTGCGCCGGATCGGCTGAGCAACTGGCAAGGGGGCCCCCTCCGGGACCCGATCTATACTCAAAGCAAGGTATCGAGATGGACATAATCCCACTGCTTCGTCAACACGCGGGCGACTATCGCTGCCCGATCTGCCGGCGCTCATTGGCCGACTGCCGCATGCGCCAGCTGGCCCGCCGGGGTAGCCAGTACACGATCGAGGTCACCTGCCGCAAGTGCACCCTGGCCTTCGTGGTGGCGCTGGAGGTGCAGGGCGGCGACACCGGGGAGGCGGCTTCCGTGGCTCGAGCGGGAGAGGATCTGCCCCCGATCACGACCGACGACCTGCTGGAGGTCCACCGCGCGCTCGTGGGCTACCACGGATCGCTCACAGCCCTGCTGGAGCCGGACCGTGGGCGGGACTCCTGAGACCTCCTCCTCCCAGCCCGTGATCTATCTGGATCACGCCGCCACCACCCCGGTCCGCCCCGAGGTGCGGGAGGCCATGAGCGCCCCTCTGGATTGGGCATTCGGCAACCCCTCCAGCGTCCACTCCGCGGGCCGGGCGGCACGCGCCCTGGTCGATGAGGCCCGTGACCGCCTGGCGGCGGTGCTGGGCTGCGGGGCGCGTGAGGTGGTGTTCACCGGGGGCGGCAGCGAGGCCGACAACCTGGCACTGCGCGGGGTGGCGGCGGCGCACCAGGGTCCCGGCCACCTGATCGTCTCGGCGGTGGAGCACGAGGCGGTGCTGGAGACCACCAGGGCGCTTCAGGCTCAGGGATTCCAGGTGACCGAGCTTGGAGTGGACGCCCAGGGCCTGGTCGACCCCGACGCTCTGCAGGCCGCCCTGCGGGAGGAGACCTTCCTGGTCTCGGTGATGCTGGCCAACAACGAGGTCGGGACGGTCCAGCCTATCCGAGAGCTGGTAGAGCGGGTGCGCTCCAACTCCAGGGCGCTCTTCCACACCGATGCCACCCAGGCCCTGGGCAGGCTCAGCGTCTCCGTCGATGAGCTGGGTGTGGACCTGCTCACCGTGTCGGCTCACAAGGCGTACGGGCCCAAGGGAGTCGGCGCCCTCTACGTCCGGCAGGGGACACAGCTGGTGCCCCAGGTGGCCGGCGGTGGTCAGGAGCGCACCCGGCGCTCCGGCACCGAGAACGTGCCGGGGATAGTCGGGATGGGGGTGGCTGCCGGACTCGCCGAAGAGGAGCGGGGGGCCGAGGCGGCCCGCCTGGCCGGGCTGTCCCTCCGTCTCCAGGAGTCGATCCAGGCGGCGGTACCCGACTCTCGTCCCACCGGGGCTCCGCCCCCTCGAAGGCTGCCCAACTTCTGCACCATGACCTTTCCCCATGTAGAGGGAGAGCTGTTGCTGCTGCGGCTCGATCGGGCGGGGCTGTGCGCCTCGGCCGGCTCCGCCTGCGCCAGCGGCTCTCTCGCCCCCTCCCACGTCCTGCTCGCGATGGGCATGGATCCGGAG
>JAJZJU010000073.1 GCA_021809895.1 bacterium | reverse complement strand
TAGGACAGGCGAACTACGCCGGAGTGCACGGGGTATCGGTGGGCCAAGGTGCGGCGTGTGTGATCGCCAGGCGCGCCTTGGGCTTCTCGAGCAGGCTTCGTCCTGCCGTGGCACGGACGCTCCCAGGAGCGAAGCGCCCGTCAAGGACCGGTCGCAAGACCGGCCGGCACACGCATCAACTTCGCCGGGCGGCGAAGGCGATGGGGAAGCGCCGTTCCACCTGGGATCGTGGTGGGTTGTGCCTGAGAGGGCACTCGGCTCCAGCGTTGGGGCCTCCAGGCAAGGGTGAGAGCCGGGCTCTCGCACCTGCCCTTGGCTCACCTTGCCGCCCGACTGATGGGGCAACCCGTCACCCAAGTGGCTCCCATGCCCCTGCGCCGCTACGGGGGCGACAGCCCAGCCTCACATGCCTGGGTGAACAGACTCCCGTCTTGGCCGACATTGGCCAACTTGGGAAGTAACGGTTAACGGGAACTCCAGGAGGGGGACGCCTGGGCTGACCCGGGGCGGGGACGGCGTTTGCGTGGCAGCTCCACCACGCGTCCTCCCGTCTCACTACCAGGACGGCTATGAGGCACCCCTTCTCAAGCTTGTCGAGGCCAGGCAGGGAAAGAGCAAGCCGACTCGAACGAACCCCAAGCCCGAGCAGAACAATGTGGTCGACCTGATGGTTGCTCTAAAGGCGCCGGCCGGGGGAGCATCCAAGCCCTCCGACCGCAGGACCCACCCAAGGGAGTCCGCGCACCTCGCTGCGGAGCTACCGCCAAGAAGGAGGGTAAGCCACGCCGCCGCGTATCCTGACCGCCCTGAAATCGGTAGTGGGCGAGTGCACACCGTGATTGGGTTGGGATATGGGATCACCGAGAGTGGCTCGGCAACCCTTCCTCCAGGGAGAGCGCGGGAGCGATGACGAGGTCGGAGGCCTCAGCTTGGTTTCTCACCCATTCCGAGCGTGGGAATCCGGACACCCAGCTCGACGAAACCGCAGATGCCGGCACTGCCTGGACCCAGGGCAACAGCGTGGTCCCACTCATCGATGGTGGCAGCTACTATCAGAGACTCGTCGACGAGCTGTCGGAGCTGGAGGCAGGTGACTCCGTCTACTTCGCCGATTGGCGGGGAGACCGTGACGAATTGCTGACAGCCGGTGGTCCCAGCGTCGGAGACCTCCTGGCCACCTTGGCCCAGAGGAGGGTGGATGTACGCGGCCTTATCTGGCGCTCCCACCCCGAAATGTTCTCCTTCAGCGAGGGGTCCAACCGCCGCCTGGAGGAGGCCATCAATCGCCATGGCGGCGAGGTCCTGCTTGATCAGCGGGTGCGGCCCTTCGGCTCTCACCACCAGAAGCTGCTGATAGTTCATCGCATGCGCCCTGCTCGCCACGACGTGGCCTTCGTGGGTGGCATCGACCTCTGCCATGGACGCCGAGATGACAGCCGTCACGGCGGTGACTCCCAGGCTCCGGCGATGGACCACCGCTACGGCCCTCGACCTCCTTGGCATGACATCCAGCTGGAGATCGAGGGTCCCGCCGTCGCGCAACTGGAACTCTGCTTTCGGGAGCGGTGGGACGACCCGGCACCGCTGGACGATCGCAACCCCTGGCGGGCCTTACTCTCGCACGTGTCCCGCGAACCAAGGCGACCAACGCCATTCAGCGGCCCGATCAGGGTGCCCCCGGCGGCGGGAGGCCACCAGGTGCAGGTGTTGCGTACCTATCCTCCACGCCAGCGTCCCTACCCCTTTGCTCGGCGCGGAGAACGGAGCGTGGCCAGAGCCCTGGTTAAGGCGATCCGGCGAGCCCGCTCGCTCATTTACATTGAGGACCAGTACCTTTGGTCGGCTGAGGTGGCCCAGGTGCTGGCTGCCCAACTGCGCGAACATCCCGGCCTGAGGCTGATCGCAGTCCTGCCCCGATTTCCTGACGTCGACGGTGTCTTCTCGGGACCACCCAACCGGATCGGGCAAGTCACAGCATTAGCCGTGCTGCGGCGCGCGGGGGGCGACAGGGTCGGCATCTTCGATCTCGAAAATGAGTCCAGCGGACCGATCTACGTCCACGCCAAGGTCTGCATTATTGACGACACTTGGGCAATGGTGGGGTCGGACAACTTCAATCTCCGCTCTTGGACCCATGACTCCGAGCTCTCCTGCGCGGTGCTCGACCCGACCCTCGATCTCAGACCGCCGCAAGACCCCGGGGGAGTGGGCGACGGCGCGCGGGTGCTGGCTCGGTCGCTCCGGCTCACCCTTTGGGCCGAGCACCTGGGCCGAGATGCCGACGACGGCTCCATGCTCGACCCAATCGAATCGCTGGCGCTCTGGCGGAGCGCTGCGGCGCAGCTAACAGCCTGGCACCGGGGCGGCCGACCGGGGCCGCATCCCGCCTGCCGAGTCATGGACCACCAGCCAGCTCCAATATCCCGCGATGAACGGCGCTGGGTCTTTCCGCTATATCGCACAATCTACGACCCAGACGGACGCAGGCGGACCGATCGCCGCGGCGGCCACTTCTGAATAGAGCGAAGCTATGGCCTGTTCAACCGCAGGGGCAGTCGTGGGACGGCTCCAATGGAGCGCCTCCGCCAACGTGGAGAGATCGACTCTCTGTGCCGATCATCTGCGCTTGGGCGGAGGTCAACTCCGCGCCCGGGGTGCAGCTTCCCGCTGCGGTTTGGATCGCTGGTGACCATCTGTGGCACTCCGTGTTCCCCATCGCCCCGCCGCCGACTCCGGACCTGGCCAGGGACTGGCAGCCAGAGGCGCTCTGAGGCGGGGACGCGGCCAGGGGGCTCGGGCCTGGGAGGCGCGGCTGACAGAGTCGCACCCTCTCGACAGGACCGCCGCCGGCCGTAGCGGGCGGGTGGGGCGTGGCCCGCTGCCGACGATGAAGTGCACGCGGACCTGGCCGGATGCAGAGATCCCGGCATGGAAATAGCCGGACTAAGCGAGGAGATGGCGTCCAGAGAGCTCTCCCTCCTTTGCCCGGCACGGAGGTCGGGCACCTTCTCTTGCTGACGCATCCGGCGCACAGCACCTGCAGGCGCGTGGACCGGATCGCCAAGCCCTAGTTTCAAATATGGGAGCTTAACCTATAGAATCTTAGCAGACAGTTCCTGATTAGGAGCACTACTCACAGAATCCAATGTGTTAAACATGATAACTTGACAAACCGGTGAGTGTCTAGTATGTTAACAGTTAAGTGTATATTTACACTTAATATATATAAAGATGGCTACAGACATAAGATATCTAACCGTCCGCGAGTGGGAGGCCATCCTCGGCGAGCAGGTCCGCCGCGCTCGGATCGCCAGAGACCTGGACCAGGTGGGGCTTGCCGAACTCGCCAACGTGTCCGTAGGAGCGCTCTCGAATCTTGAGCGCGGGAAAGGCTCGTCGCTGCGAACTTTGATAAGCGTCCTCCGCCCACTCCAGCGAACGGACTGGATCGAGTCCCTGGCACCGCCCGTGGGTGTGTCGCCCATGCAGCTACTGCTTAGCAAGCAGAAGTCACCCCGGCCACGCCTGCGAGCCAGCCGAAAGCGGGAGCCGAAACCAGCACGCTGATGGCCTACGAGGCGGTCGACCTCATTGAGGTCAGATGCTGGGGTTCGCGGGTCGGTGCGCTCGCGCGCGAGCCCACGTCGGGGTTCTATGCCTTCGAGTACGACCGCCAATGGGCGGCGGCTGGTGTTGAGCTGGCGCCGATTTTCATGCCCACGACGATGGCGACAGTTCCATTCGTCTTCCCCACACTGCCGGTCGCGACCTACAGCCGATTGCCCGCGATGATGGCGGATGCTCTCCCCGACGACTTCGGCAACGCGCTGACGACTGCGTACCTCGCCAACCAGGGCATCCGTCCCGAGGACATCACCCCGCTGGATCGCCTCGCCTACCTCGGCCGGCGTGGCGTGGGAGCGCTCGAGTTCCATCCCATGCGCGGCCCGCGCACCCGTAAGTCGACCGCGATCGAGTTGTCTGAGCTGGTCCTTGCGGCGAGGGGCGCACTCGCGGGGAACCTGCGCACCGAGGACGGCATCACTGCGGCGCTGAAGCATCTCATTGCGGTTGGAACCTCGGCTGGCGGGGCTCGAGCCAAGGCCGTGGTCTCGTTCAATCCGCAGACCGGTGAGCTGCGGTCAGGCCAGGTCCCCGCCGACCCTGGTTTCGAGCACTGGCTGCTCAAGTTTGACGGTGTCGGCGCCGATCCCGATCTCGGCACCGCCGGCAATTTCGGCCGGATCGAGTACGCCTACCATCGCATGGCGCTCTCGGCCGGAATTGAGATGAGGGACTGTCGCCTTCTCGAAGAAGGAGGCCGCGCACATTTCATGACTCGGCGCTTCGACCGCGACGACGAAGGTCAGAAGATTCATACGCAGAGCCTGTGCGCGATCAATCACATGGACTTTCGACAGATCGGCGCTCACGACTACGCGCAACTGTTCATGCTGCTTCCGCAGCTTGGGCTGGGTGCGGATGCGAGACAAGAGGTCTTTCGCCGGATGACGTTCAACGTTGCCTCCGCGATCTGCGACGACCACCCCAAGAACGTCGCGTTTGTCCTACCCGAGGGGGGGGCCTGGAGACTTTCCCCCGCATACGATGTGACGCACGCACACTCCCCGTCGAGCAGGTGGACGCGGCAGCACCTCATGGCCGTCAACGGCCGATTCCATGGAATAACCCGCCGTGACCTCCTGGAGGTCGGCGACCGCTTTGTCGTGCCAGATGCAGCTGGCGTTGTCGAGACGGTCCTGGAGGCCGTCGCCAGGTGGCGTACCTTCGCAGAGGAGGCGAGCATTCCCGGCGAGACAGCCGAGCATATTGCCGACGACATCGAGAGGCGGTCGGGGCCACTCCGTTCGTGAGGCGATCGCAGATCAGCGAGACTTTCCGCTGAAGTGGGACCCGGCCGCTGGCTGTCACGCCTTGCGCGCGGTTCGGTGGATGCGAGAGCGGTGATCGCGCCGATGGCGGTCCCTAATCCTTGGGCTCTCGTAAACGGAGCGTGCCCGACGGGCGGCCTCTTCATCATCCCCAGGCTGGACTGTGCGCAGGCAAGAGGGTCGGGGTCGGAGGGAGCTCTCTGGTACCGTTACTCCGACGCGTAAGACTGCAGGGAATGGCCCCTACAGCTTGGTGGGACTACCCCGCTCGTCGGTGCCCGGCGCTGGAGGATGCGACCGGAGATCTGGACGCCCCTGCAGCATTTTGCGCGGGCGCTTCGCGGCCTTAGTTTGAGTTAAGGATAGCAAATGCACCGGCTCATTCCCGACCACCTGGGGCAGCTCATGCGGGTCCGGGACTTTGTGTTGCTGTGGTCGGGAGCCACGGTCTCTCTCTTCGGAGATGGGATCTATTTTGTGACGATCGCGTGGGAGGTCTATCGGATCTCCAATGCGCCCACTGCCCTGGGGGTCGTGTCTGCCGCCTTTGCACTGCCCCAGGTGCTGTTCTTGGTCCTGGGCGGAGTTCTAAGCGACCGTCTGGACCGTCGCTTAGTGATGCTGCTGGGTAACGTCGTCAGCGGCCTGATGGTCAGCGGACTCGGAGTTCTGGTGCTCTTTCACCAGATCCGTCTCTGGGAGATCGTTGTTCTGGTGGCCGTCTACGGGGTCAGCCAGGCGTTTTTCCTACCTGCTTCCCGCGCGATCGTCCCCAGTCTGATCGAGCCCGAGTTGATGCCTCAGGCGATGGCCCTCGAACAATTCGTCGAGCCGCTGATGTCGAGCCTGCTGGGGCCCGCCGTTGGGGGGCTGCTGGTTGCCGCTGGCGGCACCGGCGTTGCCTTTCTGAGTGACGCCGGAACATTCCTGGTAGCTGCTGCCGCGCTCGCGGCCATGTCCTCGGCGCACGCAACACCCGCCGTTGCGGCGGCTGGGAAGACCTCGGGCCGGTTTGCCATCTTACACGAGGCCCGCGAGGCGCTCCAATTCGTGCGTGGCCTGCCATGGATCTGGGCGGGGCTGGCAGCGGCCGGGATCGCGAACATCGCCCTCACCGGTCCCCTCACCGTACTCATCCCCTACCTCATCAAATATCGACTCCACTCTGGTCCCGAAGTCCTTGGCCTGTTCGGTGCTGCGGGCGGCCTGGCCGCGATCCTGGGCGCGGTCTATATCAGCTGGAGGGGTGTGCCGCGTCGCGATGTCGCCTGGATCTTCCTCAGCTGGGCAATTGGCACGGCCGCCCTGGTGCCGATGGGACTGGCGGGTGCAGCTTGGGAACTTTTGCCTCTGGCGTTTGTGACCATGGGCGGGATCTCACTCGGCAACGTCATCTGGTTCTCCAAGATGGGGGTTGAGGTTCCCGGCTACATCTTGGGGAGAGTCGCCAGTCTGGACATGATGGTGTCTTTCAGTCTCACCCCACTCTCCAATGCCGTCACCGGTCCATTGGCGGGACTCATCGGGGCACGCCACGTGCTGCTGGCTGCTGGCGCACTAGGTGCCGTCGTTCCGATCCTCTTCCTTCTTTTGGTCCCCGGACTATCGGGCAGGCACCGACCGGGGCGGCCGCTAACCAGCTGAGCAGCGAACCAAGCGCGGGGCGTGCGGCTTGCCGAGACTCTCATCTGTCACCGTACCTGATCCCGACAAAGCCCGGTCAGACTGTCTATCCCCATAGGGCCACACCAGGAGGTCATGCACCAGACTACCTTCCAGCCGCCACTTGCTATCTGTGGGGGACAGGTCGATCCGCGGGCACCCGGGGCACCCAGCTCTCGCTACTTCTCCACCACCACACGGCGAAGCTCGTGCACACTGCCCTCCATGGTGGCGACAGTGGCCGTGATGAGCGGCTCGCACCAACTTCTCGAACGCGTGCCCCGTGTACATCGAGACCGCCGTGATCTGGGCGGCGCGCTCCGGGCCGAGCTCGGCGAAGAACCGGTCCAGTGCCTCGGCATCCTTCCCCTCCCGACCCCAGACCAGGCGGCCGCGACGGTGGTCCGACACCAGCGTCAGCTTGTGGTGCCGCCACCAGCTGACCTCGTCGACGCCGATCTCGAACAGGTCGTCGGGCCGGCTCACGTCGACCCACTCACCCATCACCCGGGTGATGCAGCGGCCCACCGTGTCCCCGTACACCCTCAGCAGGCGGCAGATGGCGGTCTGGCCCATGGCGGTCGCCAGGGAGCCAATGAGGTCGTCCCCTGTAGCACCTCAGGCCGCTCCCATCCCGATCAGCGCTCTGCACGCCCCTCCAATCCGTTACTCGCCGATTTGGATCTGACGTTACTCCATCAAGAGGGAGAGCATTGGGGCTGGAACAGCCCAAGCGGGATGGGTGGTATCCAGGACGGTCCTAGTTGCCATGATTCCCGCGCCAAACCGCCCCTCAATGGTCTTGGCAGCCTGACGCCAGTTAGCAGCCACCCACTTCGCTTCAAGTGGAGTTGTGAGCATAGGAGCGTGAGCGCTTGGCACTGCAACAGGAGCAAAGTCGATTTCGTTTAGCCCAGTGGTTCGAAGATACCCAACAGTATCCCGCGCCCGCCAACGACCAGGCTGAAGGCGATTGATAGTGCGAGCAAGACCGACTCCTATGGCAGCCTCGTTCAGGTGCGTGGGGTCAGGATTTGCCGCTCCACTGCGGAGGCGAGGTGGAATCCACGCTAACAGCGGGTCTACAAGATAGAGCTTCTTTTGTGTGCGAGGTATCCTCCTGCCATGACCATCGACCTGGAAGCACTCAACCGCAGCGCATGAGCGAACGAGCCTAGCGACCCTCAATTCTGCCGTTTCTCTCCTCGCGAAGCCAAGGGCATTGGCGAAATCTGTCAGGTCCATTGGAGATACACTCCTGGCCTGCAATTCCTCGAGAAGCGTGGGAACCGAATCGTCTGGAGCGTTAGGATCTATGTCCCGGTGTAGCCATGCTGCCAAATCGTGCAGAAAGGCATCGCTGACCATTCCGGTGCGGCGATATTCGGCAACTGCACGTGGGTAGCCCCCCGAAGTCAGAAATGCCTGCCATCGTAGATCAAGGTCTTCGGTAAACAGTTCCAGTCGACTAAGAACCTTTAGGGCTGCATCCCCTTGGAGGTCCCAAACCGGCGCAGGCGGATCAAGGGGAAGACTTTCTCCCCAGGCCTGTAGATAGTCTCTAAAGGACATCGGAAGAAGGAGACGATCGCGGTCCCAAGCGCTGGTTCCGGCACGGCCTGCAAATAGATCCCTCTCAGCTTCAGCATCAGGGTCCCAAGACGAACCTGTGCAAACGACGGTATCTCCGCTCAACAGGGTGTTATCCCGAAGGTACTTCAGTGTTTCGGTCCAACCCTTGATCCCTGTCACTTCGTCAAGGAGCCACACCCTGGGTGCCGGATCGATGGACTGCGTAAGATCGCGCCCTATCTTCTGAACTCGGTTCAGGTCAAGCGCTCGCATGCCATCACATGGGAGATAGATCACCTGCCGTGGATCGACGTCGCGCCGACGACATAGAGTGGCCGCCGTGTCCTTTAGTAGCACCGACTTTCCTACGCGCCGTGGCCCACGAACCACCACCAGCTTGTCGTCGATCGGACCCGACGCAACATCCTGAAGAAGATCAGAACGATAGCCTAGGTCAAGTGGGGCGCGACCACGAAGTGTCGCATCAGCAGCTTGCCAGTCTGAGGCATCGCCGCCCATGATCGCGGCTCGCCACCATGGGTTCTGATCTCGAAGGCGCTCTCGTATCTGGTCGTCTCTCACAGTGCGCCCATGATACCACACCCCCGGGGTCGAACACTATGGTGATAGCGGCGACCCCCTCGGTCGAGCACTATGGTGATAGCGGCAACCCCACCGGTCGAGCACTAGGTCTGCGCCATTAGCCCTTCGCCAGCGCCGTCCCGGATTAGGCGGCCCGCCAGCGGAACTACTTCCTCCAGCCGCCTGACCTGATCTTTCCGCTCAGCGGGTGAGTTCCGTGCGCCCTCGCAGCGCACAGGGTCCCAGCCGGCGCGAACCCGGTGGTCCTAAAGGGTCCCCTCCCGCGTCGTTCGACGACGAGGCGTCCCCGGCGGAGCAGTCCCCCCTGCAGAACGCCATCGCCCAGTACGAGTCCTGGCTCGGCTATTGGGACACCAGTGCGGTCCTGACTGACGGTGGCCGTGAGTATGTCTACGGAGCCTCCACGCGCCCCGCTAACCACAACGACTGGCCTGTCGCTCTGAAGTTGGTCGACCGGCTGCTGGCAGCGGGGGATAGGCCGGGCGCGGTCGACGCGGACCGTGGGTTCACCGGCGGGCGGAGGTGGGTGGACACACTTCGAGAGCGGTGTCTGCATCCAGTGTTCGACTTCAAGCAGGATCAGGCCAAGCGGGACCCCGATTGGAGAGGCTGCCTGGTGCTGCAGGGCTGGCCCTACCTACCGCAGTTGCCCCAGCGACTCTGGCACCTGGTTGCGCCGGCTGTTGGCGAGCGCAAGGAGGGGGAGGGCAAGAGGAGGTGGGAGCAGTTTTGCCGCGACGTCGAGGAGCGTGAGCAATACGCTCTGGTGGCGCACGGGCAGCCGACGCCCACCAAGGCACGGGTGAGTTCGCCGCTGTTCCGCGGCCGCAAGCTCGGCTGTCCCAAGGTTCCGAGCTCAATGCGGGGACGCGCCCCAAACTCGCCGTGTGCGAGGGCAACCATGGCGACGACGAGGCCTGTTGTCTCAAGACCGGCACGTTTAAGGCCGAGTACGCACCAATGGGCTACCAGTACCCGACGTGGGGAACCAAGCAGTGGCGCGAGCGGTACGCCCGGCGGTCGGGGGTGGAGCGGAACTACAACCAGTTCAAGAGCAAGAACGTCGTCGGCATGACAAAGGAGCACTTCCAGCTGCGAGGCGAGATCAACGTCGCCCTACTTTCGATGGTCGGCTGGGTGGCGGTCAACCTCCACCTGCGCCACCTGGACCGGGAGGAGGCGGCCCATCCGCCCAAAGTTCCCCACTCCCGAGGTCAGGTGGCTCTGGCCGCCTGACCCAGAGCCCGCTCCGCGATTACAGTTCAGCCCTCCGAGGATTCCGCACGTCCTCGTGAGGGCTGATCTCGTCTTCCAGGGCCGCTGAGGGCCCCTTCGACTGAGTTCCAGAGCCGGGAGTCCGGTCTCTGGACAGCAAAACGCTCGGAGATTGCTCTTTGAGCGTCTGCTTCGCGAAAGGCGCAAGCGTTTTGCGAGTTATTCGCAAGACGCTCCGGTCGAGGGGTTTACTGACTTTTCAAAGGGCGCTTGAAGTGGGCGATTCCTGCGAGGCACCAGGGCATCTGTACACGCTACTTTCGGGATTCTTACACTTCTTGATCTCAGGCGCCTGAGCGGTGAGATCAGGACTCAATCCGCTCCCGAGCAACCAAGGCGGCGTGGAGTGACTGCCGCGACCAAGTGCCAGTGCACGTGGGCACTCCGGCTAGGTACTTACCTTCGCCCAGCGGCGGGTCCGCACCCATATGCTTGCGCACGATTTTGTTTGGCGCGTGCCGCATGCCCTTCATCGGGGTTCCTTCTGTCACCTGGGCCGCTGAGAAACTTTCAAGCCACCCGGATCCACTCACGGGGGGCCGGTCAGTAGCGTTAGCGCCTCAGCCTTGGAGTGCAGCTGTCGGATCCGATCTTCGGGATGTCCAAGAGCCCGTAGCATCTGGATCAGCCCGTAAGGGATGCCGTCCTCGGGGGAAGACTCGTTCGGCTGGGGACGGGGAACTGGGGTCGCGTGATCCACTGTCGCCCAGAACTGGGTGGGAGTGCAGCGGAGCTCCTCCCGGCAGATGTAGGCAAAGAGGTCGGGATTGCGGATCGGCTTGTCGCCATGGGCCACCTCTGTGGTGAGCACATCCCCAGTGGCTAAGACCTTCCGGTAGACCGTGTGCCCCGACTCTCGCTCAGGGATCCAGCCGTCCATCCGGCAGAAGGCGTGCTGATCCTTGCTGCGCGGCAGCCTCACGCAAGGACCGGAGCCGGGGCGCTATTACCGTTGTACTCCTCCGCCTCCTTGGCCGCATCCAACGCCAACATCTGGCGCACCGCGGCGGTGGAGCCAGCGATCTGTGTCCGACGGACATACCCGATGTTCTCTCTGTGGTTGGGGGCGTGCTGGAGGTGTTTCTCCCAGGCCGATGCGTAGTCCACCAACGCCACAGCAAGTTCATCGATGGCCGCCTCCACGGTCTCGCCCTCGGCGTGCACGGGGAGACCCTTGATCCAGGCAGCGACACTTTTGGCTCCGAAGCGGACTTCAATCCGGAAGGGTGCCTGCCGCTCGAGGAGCTGGCGGTACTCGGAGGCGTTGGCGATGACCACGTCGCATTCCTGGTTGCGCTCGATGACCTCGACCCCGCCCTCACTAATCCGTGAGTAGAGTCGGCTGAGCTGACTTCGCGCCTCCGTGAACTTCATCCCTTCGTCTCCTTGTGCAACTGTATCTGTGCAGACTGTACACTCTGCACATCCCAATGTCAAGTGGCGGGGCCGACGGTCACCCTCTGCGACTCGGTCGGGGCTACCGATCTTGGTCTCACCAGGCTTGACCGATGAGCCCGAGCCCCGACTCGTCTTCTAATGCTCGAGTTCGGCTTCAACCTTCTGTCGCCTCGATGGGATCCACGGATGAGGTTCCCGGCACGCACAGTGTCCGACTCGACGAATTCCGCTCGATCTCACCCCCACAGTCCTCCTCCCGCCGGTGAGTGGGTAACTCGGATTGGGCGGAGGGCAGGAGAGTCAGTGGGTAATGCCCACTTGCCCACCATGTGCTACAATTTCGGCCAGGAATATCGATGGCTAGTAAGGATGGGATCGGAATGACCTTGGTGCCGGGATTCGAGCCGCGAGGCGAGGTCACCGCTGACGATAGGGCGCGTGTCGCCTTTGGTAGGGCCGGGGTGCACGGGCGGGATCGATTTTTGGTCTCAGTAAGCCCTCGCGGCGAGATCATGCTCACCCCGGTAGCGAGCATCCCGAAGCAGGAGCTGCTCATCTGGGAGCGGCCAGAGGTGATGGCATCGCTCCTTCGGGGGCTGGACGACTACCAGAGCGGGCGCGTCCTTAGCCGCGATGACTTCCTTGACGAAGACCTTGGGGAGTGAGTGCCCCGCCGTTCAGGCTGGTCTTCACCGACGAAGCTGACAGCATCCTTCGGGAGCTAGCGCAGCCTGCTCATCGCGTGAAGCTAAAGAAGGCCCAGAAAGGGCTGCGTCTACTTCGAGACGTCGGCCCACGACATCCCGGCCTGAATAGTCATCGCTACGAGTCAATGGTCGGCCCGAACGGTGAGGACGTGTGGGAGTCCTATTTGGAGAACCAGACTCCGAGCGCATGGCGGGTATTTTGGATCCATTCAGGACCGGATACATTGACTATCCTCACATTGGGACCGCACCCATAGCCGGCCAATTACGTCAATGTTGGGCCTGGAGTTTCAAGCTCTGAAACTGGGAGAGAACTAGTCCGCGAGCGCTGCTGGCGATCAACGAAATTCCCCAGGCTCCCGAGCTACCCGGGAGATCGGTCGGAGTCTAACGCAAGGTCATGGGCAGCGCCTCCCTGGCTGGTCGGAGGGGAATCGGGGACTGGAGCGGATGGGGAGGTGCCAATGGCTCGAAAACGAGCCGCCGTGAGGGCCGTAGGGGCCGGCGGTGGAGTCCAGTGGTCCTGAGGACCCCGAGATTTGGGGGTCCGGGTCGTTTCGCCCGTCTGCCGCGACCCCAAACTCGCAGTGTGAGCCGGCAACCACGGGGACGACGAGGCGTGCTGCATGAAGACCGCCACTCTGAGGGCCGAGGCGATCCCGAGCATCTTCCAGTTCCCGTCCTGGGGCACGCCGGCGTGGGAGGAGACGTACGCCAAGCGCACCAACGTGGAGCGTGGACTTTTCGACTTTCACATAGTGGTCAGGCGGCCTCAGCCAGAACGTCGAGAAGGGCGGTGGCATTTTTGCGGCTGAGCCGACGGTGAGGTGAGGCGTCAAAAATAGTCCGGGTCCAGACCTCGCGGCGGAGTGAGGCCACGGCATCTTGGAAGGACGGAGTGCGCTTGGAGGGGTACCAGGGGCGCACGGGCCAGAGGGATTGCTGGCTGGGGGTGGCCACGAACCAGTCCCAGACGGCAGCTGACATCCAACAGGCCAAGGCCACGACTCGTTCCGGACCGGCTCCGACCCAGGACTGGGGATCCTCGGCGCCCAGGAATTGCTTGGTGTTGCGGAAGGTGTCCTCGATGGTTATGTGCTCACCTCAGGGTGTCTCATCGTTCCAGGTGTTATGTGACCGCGACGAGCTGTCTCACCTCGCTGTCTGACCCGCAGAGCGGTGATGGGGGACGGCTTGGAGTTGGCTGTACTGCCGCTAGCTCCGGGATGAGACAAAGCCACCAACCCGAGGCCCAGCCACGGTGAGACACCAATCGCGTGGACACCGCTATAGATGACATAACGATGGCCCAGCGATCCGCGTAGGCGCTGGCTACCTGGGCCGGCTGGGCGGTGGTGTCAGTGGTCACGAAGTAGTCGTCAGGCTCAAGCCCCTGGGGATCGCGGACGATCACCAGCAGTACGGTGCG
>JAJZJU010000072.1 GCA_021809895.1 bacterium | reverse complement strand
GGTGGTCAAGGCGTGGCACGGCTTTCTCCACATGGAGGTGATCGACCACTTCACCCACGCCCCGCTCGCCAGCTGGCTGATTCCCGCCGATCAGCAGGAGCACGCCGCTTACGAGGCACTCTTCGAGCGGGCCTAAAGGCACCTCGACGCCGTCCCATACCTGGTCGCCGGTGACGCCGGCTACTCAGTGGAGCACGCGTTCAAGTCCAACAGCAACTTGGGGGTCGGATCGGTCTTCCCGTTTCGCCGCCACGCCGGCAGCGAGTCGGCGCACCGCCAGCCGACTGCAGTCTACGACGAGCACGGCATCCACAGGTGTCGCCGCTGCGGAGGGGAGTCGGATTTCGTCCGGTTCGCCGTGACCAGGGGAAAGGGGCGGCTCTGGTTCCGTTGCCGGCTGCCCCAGTCGCAGAAGTGCCAGGGCGAGCAGAGCATCTTTTGCGACCAGGCGCCTCGTCACCTGCTCCCGGTCTGGCGCATCGAGCCAGCGCACGCGGCCATGCGGGTTTCCCATCAGTCGTACGAGCACAAGCACCGCGACCTGAGGTCCAGTACCTGCTGGCACCAGACTGCCTGGCACTGCGCCCGAAGCGGCCCGGGATGGCGTGGCAACAACTTCGGGCCCCCGCGGCCATGCTCATCGAGTGGCTGAGGGTCTTCCAGCGCGGCGGCTGGGGCGACAGGCCCGCCATGGTCGGCCCAGCCCGGGAGACAGGTCGTGGCACCATGGTGAAGCGCCTGCTCCAGCTCCGCTCAGACCGTCGCGCCGCCGCCAGGGCGCCGACGGGATCCGATCCACCGATCGTGATGGTGCCACCCGCCGCCTGAACTCGACCGCCCGCACGACGGGATGAGTTCGACGCAGCTTCAGATAGGCGGGCCGCACAATCGTGCCCGCTTGGACGCCTTCCGGGCCTACTCCTGGACTCAGATCCGCGCCCTCGGGCACGCTCAAGCTGGCTACATCCCCTTCAATTGCCCCCAAAACGCCACCTCGGAGCAACCTTGCAACTCTCTTTGCAACAACCCTGGTGCGGCTCCCGGTCCCCTGGGGCCGGTTCGCCCGGAGCCTCGAAGTCCGTCGTCACGCCCCCTTCCCGCGACGGCACCACCCCGGCCAGTCCAGAGCGCAGGCGAACACCCAGCTCTTGCCCCGCTCCAGATAGACGCGCGAGGCCGGGGCTCCGGGCCAACCTGCCTCGGAGCCGCCCCGGCCTGCCGCCGGGCCGCTCAGGATGCCGTCAGCACGACCGGGATCGAGACCACGTCGATCCGGGAGCCGTCTTTTGCGGAGAGGTCAAAGACGGTGAGCTGTCCGGCGCCAGCGAGATGGGTGTGATAGGGGAAGGTGAAGTCGAAGTGGCCGCGCTGCCCGGTGCCGGAGGTGGCCATAACCGACTCATCGAGGACCAGGGTGCCACCGGCGTCGCGCAGCTCGATCCGGAACTGGGCCTCAAACACATTGGCCGTGCCCACCACCCGGATCGAGGTCCCGACGGCGTCACCGGGGGCCGGGGTCTCGACGAAGATCGCCGGGAGCACCGACTCGAAGTCGGACCGCTGGACCGGTTGGCTGAGGCTGATGTCGGCACCCAGCAGGTGGGTCACCACCTGGCCCTGGAACTGAAACTGGACGCGGGTCACTCCGGGGAAGTGGGTGAGGGTGAAGGTGACCTGGGCCAGCCGCGCCAGGGCCGATGACGGGCTGCCCGAGCTGCTGAACCCCCCGCTCAGGTTGACCGTCGCGACCTGCCCCGAGATGCTGAGGCCGAGCAGCCTGGTCCCCTGCGGGACCTGCGAGCTCAGCCCGGCCTGGGACTCCAGGGCGGTTGGGCCGCTCAACAGCTCGGTCATCGCGGCCCGGGCGATCGCCTTGGTGGCGGGCACCTGGTGGTGGGCGGTGCCGAGGTGATCTCCGCGCATGAGGTACACGTACACCGTGGTGGCTGCGGTGGAGGTGGTCGGCGAGGGGCTTGGCGAGGTGGTGGCCCCAGCTGATGGGGTCGCGGATGGTGAAGGGGTGGGCCGGGATGGGCCCTCGCCGCAGGCGGTTGCCGCAACCAACACCCCGAGGACGGTCGCCATGACCGTCGCGGCGGTCCGCAGGCGGCCAAGCCTGGCCCTCCGGAGGTACCGACCGGCGCCCTCCGCCCAGCTCAATGGTCCCGCCCGCCGCGCCCGCTCACCTGGCGGGAAGCCCCGGTGAGGACCCCCTCGGTTCCCAGTTCCTCTGCTGCTTGTCTCGCTCATGATCGACCTCTACGACGCTCACCGCGATGGAAGGCCACCCTCTGACTGTGGGCCGGAGACGACCTCCCGCCAAGAGTGCTTTCGCGAGCCACGGCCGCGGATCCCACGCACGCGCCTGCGGGTAAACGCCCGGTCCCCGGGCCGGGGGCGGCCCCCCCATCGGCAAGTGGCTGGCTGAGGTGCTGGAAGTGGGCCGTCGCGCCTCAGCGGGTAGATTCACCCGGCTGGCGGTGGGCGCTTTCCAGGTGACGTCGGAAGGCGCCCCGGGGCCAAGCTGAACCAAGGGCCCGGGCCTTTCCGGGTGGTGCCGTCCGGGGCAGGCGGCCGCTGGTTCCGCCCCAGGGAGACCGCGATGGACAATCAGGTCGCCGCGAGTTCCTATCCAACCTCGCTGACCGGCAGCCTCGATCCGGGGATGAGCCGCTGGCTGTGGCTGGTGAAATGGCTGCTGGCAATCCCCCACGTGGTGGTGCTGGCTGCTCTCTGGATCGCGGCGGGGGTCCTCACCTTCGTAGCGGGGCTGGTCATCCTGGTGACGGGCCGGTACCCAAGGCCGATCTTTGACTTCAATGTCGGGGTGATGCGATGGAGCTGGCGGGTGGCCTTCTACGCCTATGCGGCGCTGGGCACGGACCGTTACCCACCATTCAGCCTGCACTCCGACCCCACCTACCCGGCCGACTTCGCGGTGGAGTACCCGGAGCACCTCTCCCGCGGCCTGGTCCTGATCAAGTGGTGGTTGCTGGCCATCCCACAGTACCTGGTCGTGGTGGTGCTCACCGGGGGCTTCGGGGTGGTCCTGGGCGGCCCCGGCCACATCATCACCGGCAGCGGACTCATCGCCCTTCTGGTGCTGATCGCGGCGGTGGCTTTGCTCTTCTCCGGCACCTACCCCCGCCCGCTCTTCGATCTGACGATGGGACTCGACCGCTGGTGCTACCGGGTCCTGGCCTACACTGCGCTCATGACCGACCAGTACCCGCCCTTCCGGCTCGACTGTGGCGGAACCGAGTCCTCGGCCACGGTCCAGGCGACGGCGGGCCCTGCCCGAGGTGGCCGTGCGGCGCCGGCCTGAGCCCGGGGGCGGCCTCCGGCCCCGGGCCGGCCGCACCGGGCTGCCCGCCGTCCGCCCCGGGTGGCGCAGACTGGCGTTGCGGCTCCCGGGTGAGCCCCCTGCCCCGACGACCGTGATGATGAGCCCAGCTCTACTGCTGGGAGTGGAGTTCGGGATCGATGGGGAGGCCGGGGCCGCGCCGTCGTGAGGAGGAAGGGCATGCGTGGCTGGAGACGGATGAACCGGTGGCAGCGGGCCGGGATGGGGGTGGCAGCAACAGTTCAGCTGGGGTTGGCCGCACTGGCGGGAGCCGACCTGGCACGCCGCAGGCCGGAGCAGGTCCGCGGCCCCAAGTGGCGGTGGGCCCTCCTCATCGGGGTGAACTACGTCGGTCCGCTCGCCTACCTCCGCTGGGGACGCATCGCCGCCTCCCCGCCCGGCGCGAGGGGCGGGAAGACGGGCCCGGCCAGCCCCGCTACCTCCTAGGGCAGCGGCCCGGTGCGGGCGAGTTGGCGGGCATTCCTCGCCGCGAGTTGGCGCACGGGGACGGCCCGGCGCGGGCGGGAGCCGATGAACTACCCCCCCAAGGAGGGGCGGGGGATTCTGGAGATTCTCCGCGCCAACGTGTTCACCCGCTTCAACGCCATCCTGGCCGGCCTCTTGATCGTGGTCGCGGTGGTCGGGCCCCCTCAGGACGGCCTGTTCGCCCTGGTTCCTGCGGTGAACACCGCGATCGGCGTCCTCCAGGAGCTGCGGGCGCGGCGCGCGCTGGCCCGGCTCACCGTGGTCACGGCGCCCCGCGCCCGGGTTCGCCGGGACGGGAAGGTGCTGGAACTCCCGGTGGAGTCGGTGCTCCAAGGGGACATGATTGAGCTTCGCCCCGGCGACCATCTGATCGCCGACGGCAGGGTGCTGAGCAGCCGAGGGCTGCAGGTCGACGAGTCACTGGTCACGGGCGAGTCCGAGCCGGCTGAGAAGGAAGCGGGCGCCCTGGTCCTCTCCGGATCTTTCGTCGTCGCCGGCTCCGGCGACATACGGGCGGAGGCGGTCGGGGAGGCCGCCTACGCCCGGCGCCTGGAGAGGGAAGCCCGGACCTTCAAGCTGGTCAGATCGGAGCTCCAGGCCGGCACCAACCGGATCCTGCGCGGGGTCACCTGGGTCATGGTCCCGGCGGCGTTCCTGCTGGTCAGCGCCCAGGTCATTCGCTCCGGCTCCCCCATCGACTCCGCCCTGCGCGGGTCGGTGGCCGGGGTGGGCGCCATGATCCCCGAGGGGCTGGTGCTGCTCACCTCGATCGCCTTCGCCCTCGGAGCCATCCGTCTTGCCCAGCGCCGGGTCCTCATCCAGACCCTTCCCGCCGTGGAGGGGTTGGCCCGGGTCGACGTGCTCTGCATCGACAAGACCGGCACCCTCACCCAGCCCACCATGCGGGTGGCGGCGGTGAACCGGCTCGGTCCGGCCGACCCCGAGCCGGTCCTGAGCGCCCTGGGCGCCGCCGACCCGGCCCCCAACGCCACCATGACCGCCCTGGTCCGGGAGTACCCGGCTCCTCCGGACTGGCGCTGCTCGAAGACGGTGCCCTTCTCATCGGCCCGGCGGTGGAGCGCCGCCGAGTTTGACGGCCACGGCGCCTGGGTGCTGGGGGCGGCCGACGCCCTCTTGGGACCCGGCGCCCAGGCTCCAGCGGTGGCGGAGCTACTGGACCGCGGCGCCGCCGCCGGGGAGCGGGTGGTCCTGCTGGCGGCGGCGCCCGGCGGTCTGGCGGATTCGTCCCTGCCCCAGGACCTGCGGCCGGCGGCCATCGTCCGCCTCCAGGAGGAGCTCCGGCCCGAGGCCGAGCCCACCGTCGCCTACCTGCTCCGCCAGGGAATAACGGTGAAGGTGCTCTCCGGAGATGATCCCCGGACGGTGGCTGCGGTAGCCCGCCGGGTCGGGATCCCAAACAGCGAGCACGGGGTGGACGCCGGCCACCTCGGCGATCACCAGGAGGCTCTGGCCGCGGCGATGGCCGGCGGCTCGGTCTTCGGGCGCGTCGGACCCCAGCAGAAGCGGGCGATGATCGCCGCCCTGCAGTCGGCGGGCCACGTCGTGGCCATGACCGGCGACGGGGTGAACGACGTGGCGGCGCTGAAGCAGGCGGACATCGGGATCGCCATGGGCTCGGGCAGCCAGGCCAGCCGGGCGGTGGGGCAGGTGGTGCTGCTGGACAGCTCGTTCGCCGCGGTGCCCATGATCCTGTCGGAGGGGCGGCGGGTCATCAACAACGTGGAGCGGGTCGCCGGAGTGGTGGTGACCAAGACGGTGTACGCCGCCATGCTGGCGCTGGCGATCGGCATCCTGGCGGTGCCCTACCCCTTCTACCCCCGCCACCTGACCGTCGTCAGCGCCTTCACCATCGGGATCCCGGGGTTCTTCCTGGCCCTCGGCCGCCGCAACCCGCGCGCCCGCGCCGGCTTCACCTCCCGGGTTCTCGCCTTCACCATCCCCGCCGGCCTGGCCGCCGGCGGAGCGGTGCTCGGGGCGTACCAGCTGGCACGGGCTAATCCCCAGGCCACCGCGGTCCAGGACCAGACGGCGGCCGCCCTGGCCCTGTTCGTGGTGGGCATCTGGGTGCTGGCGAGGCTCAGTCGGCCGCTGAACTGGCCCAGGGCGGCGCTGGTGGCGGCGATGGTGGTGCTGGGAGCCGCGGCCGTCGCCGTCCCACTCACTCGGCAGGTCTTCTCAATCTCGTTCCCACCTCCCGAGGTGCTGGTCGAGACCGCCGCGGTGGCGGCGGGCGCGGTGGGAGTGGCGGCCCTCTGGCTGCGGGTGGAACCAGCCGTTAGACGGGCCCTGCCGGAGCGCTCGCATGGTCACTGACGGCCAGCTGCGCCTCCAGGAGCTGGTTGGTCGCCGCGGGGCGATGGTGTTGTTGGCGGCGACCCTGGCGGGCCTGGCGGTCGGCGGTGCGCTGACGCTCCTCGGTCTCTCCAGGGCCGGCAGCGCCAGCTGGGTGGCGACCACGGCCCTGGCGATGGCTCCCAGCCTCTGGTGGGTGCTCGACGGCCTGCGCCGCTCCCGACTGGGGGTCGACGTGATCGCCCTCCTGGCCCTGGTCGGGGCCCTGCTGGTGGGCGAGTACCTCGCCGGAGCGGTGATCGGCGTCATGGTGGCCAGCGGTCGGGCGCTCGAGGCTTGGGCGGCGGCCAGCGCCCGCCGCGAGCTGAGCTCCCTGCTCCAGCGCGCCCCCAAGGTGGGCAAGCGGCACACACCCTCCGGCGTGGAGACGATCCCGCTGCAGCAGGTCGAGGTGGGCGACCTCCTGCTGGTGGGGTCCGGGGACGTGGTCCCGGTCGACGGCGTTGTCGCCAGCCAGCTGGCGGTGCTGGACGAGTCGGCCCTCACCGGCGAGCCGCTGCCGGTCGAGCACCCCGTGGGGGAGCCGGTTCGGAGCGGAGTTGTCAACTCCGGGGACCCGTTCGACCTCCGGGTCACCGCCCGCGAGGCGGACAGCAGCTACGCGGCGATCGTGCGCCTGGTCCGGGAGGCCGAGTCCTCCACGGCTCCCTTCGTGCGTCTGGCCGACCGCTACGCCGCCTGGTTCCTACTGGCCACGCTGCTGATCGCCGGGGGGGCCTGGGCCTACTCCGGCGACCTGGTCCGGGCCGTGGCGGTGCTGGTGGTTGCCACCCCCTGCCCGCTGATCCTGGCGGCGCCGGTCGCCATCGTGGCCGGGCTGTCGCTCGCCGCACGGCGGGGCGTGGTGGTCAAGGGGGGCCGGTCCCTGGAACAGCTGGCGCGCTGCCGGGTCCTGCTCCTGGACAAGACCGGGACCCTGACGATCGGCCAGCCCGAGGTGGCCGACGTTCTGAGCGCCGGGCCCCAGCCCGGCACCGAGATCCTGCGCCTCGCGGCCTCCCTCGACCAGGCCTCCTCCCACGTCCTGGCCGGCGCCATCGTGCGCGCGGCTCGCCTCTCCGGTCAGACCCTCAGCGCGCCGACTGGGGCCCGGGAGGTGGCCGGCTCTGGGATCTCCGGGGTCGTCGACGGCATCCCGGTCGCCCTTGGTCGGGCGGCGTTCGCCGGAGCCGCCGAGGGGCTCCCCTGGGTGCGCGCCGCACGCCGCCGCGCGGCGCTGGAGGGCGCCGCCACCGTGTTCGTCCAGGTCGGCCCGGCCGCCGCGGGCGTCCTCCTGCTCGCCGATCCGGTGCGGCCCGACGCGGCCCGGACGCTGCGAGCCCTGCGGCGAGCCGGGATCGAGCGGGTGGTGATGGTCACCGGGGACCGTCCGGAGGTCGCCCAGGCGATCGGCGCCGCGGTCGGGGTGGACGAGATCTTCGCCGAGCGCGCCCCGGCGGACAAGTCCGACGTGGTGCAGATGGAGCGCCGTCGGGGCCCGGTGATGATGGTCGGGGACGGCGTGAACGACGCTCCGGCGCTGGCCCTGGCCGACGTCGGCGTGGCGATCGGAGCCCGGGGCGCCAGCGTTTCCTCCGAGACCGCCGACGTGGTGCTGACCGTAAACCGCCTGGATCGGCTCGGGGAGGCCATGGCGGTGGCCCGCCGCTCCCGGTCGATCGCCATGCAGAGCGTGGTCGCCGGGATGGTGATGTCCCTGGCGGCGATGGGGGTGGCGGCGGCGGGCTATCTCCCACCGGTGGCCGGCGCGGTGCTGCAGGAGGCGATCGACGTCATCGTCATCCTCAACGCGCTTCGGGCGCTGCGCCCGGGACGGGGCTCCCGGGCCCTTCCGGCGCCCGACGCTGACGTGATCCGGGAGTTCCGCGGCCAGCACCCCGCCATCCGGGCCGCGATCGAGGGCATCCGGACCGCGGCGGAGGCGCTGGACACCGAGGAGCCGGCGGATGCCCTTCGCCGCGTCCGTGAGCTGCGGGCCTCGCTGGTGCGCAAGGTCCAGCCCCACGAGGAGGCGGAGCAGACCGTCCTGTACCCGGTGCTGGACCGGCTGCTGGGCGGCACCGACGCCACCGGGACGATGAGCCGGGCGCACGGCGAGATCCTCCACCAGATCCGGCTTCTGGGCCTCCTGCTCGACCAGATGGGCTCGGACGCCCCCGGACCCGCCGACCTGGCCGAGCTCCGCCGCCTCCTGTTCGGCCTCTACGCGGTGCTGCGACTCCACACCGAGCAGGAGGAGGAGTACTACCTCTCACTGGCCGAGGAGTAGGCGCCGGCGCCGCTCACGCGAGCGGCCCCGACCGGGGCAGGGCAGCCAGGGTGGAGCCGGCCCTCAGTCCGGCTCCAGCGGTGCGTTCGCGCTGCCCCCCTCGTCATGATTCTGGTCCACGGTTATGGTGGCATCGTCGGGTGCCGCGCCCAGCTCACGCAGCCGCTCGCGCATCTCTCACATCTGCCGCTCCATCTCCGTCACCTCGCGGCTCTGCCGAGCCAGGGTCCTCTCGCGCTCCCAGGTGGCGTAGCGGTCGGCGGTGCCCACGACCTTGTGGCCGAGGGGCCCGAACCTCTCCTCGGCCCTCTGTTCGACCTCCTCACGAAGGTCCGCCACCTGCCGCTGACGATGCTCGATCTCGGACCTGAGACGGACGGTGAGCTCGTCCTTGAACTGGCGCTGCATCGCCAGCTCCCACCGCTGGAAGAGCTCGTCAGCCAGCCCCGCGGCGAGCTGGCGCATCTCGGCGGGCGCGGCCACCAGGGCCGTTCTCGGGGGCGCCCCTCCCGACTGTCTGGACTCTGACGGGTCTCTTGCCGGCTGCCCTCCCCCGGCCCCGGCAAGAGGATCCGAGGCACCCGGCGTCACGGCTGCGGGCCGGCCCGGCTCCCCCCGCGCGATCGACTCCGCAAGCCGCGGCATCCTCGGCCGCGACCCGGACCTCGAGCCGGCCGTCAACTTCGACCACCCGGGGGGATGGGTCGCCGGCCACGATCCGGCCCCTGGCCTCCTCCACCGACAGCCCGGTGCGCCGGGCCAGGTCCTCCACGGTCAGCAGGCGCTCGTCCGAGGTTGACCCCTCGCGGGCGGCGCCAACCGCCTCGGGTCGGCCAGCTGCCGACTCCCCCATCACCTCAGGCCGACTGCCGCCCCAGATCCTGGCCCCAGCGTCGGGCCCGGTCCAGCTCACCGTCGCGAAGGGGACCGTACTTGCCGCTCACGTGCAAGGCCTCCGGCTTGACCACGGATCGGTACCCCAGGCGCTCCGTGGCCCTCAGGACCTTGGGGGAGGCGCTGCCGAAGGGGCCCCGCACCCGGGTATCGAAGGCGGCGCACCGGCCGGTGCCCTGAGCCAGGCCGTCGAGCCACTGATGCATCGGAGGCTGGGTGAGGTCGGGGTCGCTCGGCGCGCGGCCCACCTCGGTCCTGACCCCCTCCAGACGTTGCTGGGTGGGCACACCGAAGGCGATGACCGGACAGCCCGCGACCAGGAGTCCGGCATCCGCCACCACCTGGGGAGTCGCCTCCGAGGTGGAGAGGACCCTGGTCCCGGGTCCGATGCCATCGGCGATCGCCCGGGCCACCGCCGCCGTGTTCCCCCACAGGGACTCGAACACCACCACCGCGTTCATGCCCATCCCTCCGTCGGGCGGGGTGCCCGGCTCTCCGCCTTGGCCGTGGTGCCCGCATCGCCCCCTGGCGATCCTACCGCTCCGGGCGGCACCGGACTGGAGCCAAGGTCAGCTTCCGGGATGGGTCGCTGCGCTAGTCGGGAGCTCGGTTCTTGCCCGCGATATGGCACCCACGTCCCAGCTCTTCTAGAATCCCCAGGTGGCCCGGTACAGCGGCCCTTCCGACCGTTCGCCGACAGTGTTGAAGCTGTCAGCGCAGATCGCCGGCCGGAGAGTGAGCTGAGACCGTGACCTGGCGGGAGCCGTGGCGCGCGCACTTGGCACGAGGTCCGCGGCTGGCGCTGGTTCCGGCGGCCCTCGGTCCCCAAGCGGGCATGGGGGCCGCCCTTGGGTGGGTGCTGGCGGCCGCCCAAGGTGGCGGGGGGACGCGCGGCGGGATCTGGAGCCGGCGCCAGCACCCAGGGCCCGTGGTGGCAACGCCCGGCCCCCCCGAGGAGCCGATCACCTTCGCCAGTGTTGGCGGGATCGATGAGGTCCGGGACGAGCTGGTTCAGATCGTCGACTTCCTGCGCCATCCGGAGCGGTACTGGCGCCTGCGCTGCCAGCTCCCGCGCGGCGTCCTCCTCGGGGGTCAACCCGGCGCCGGCAAGACGCTGCTGGCCCGGGCCGTCGCCGGGGAGGCCGGGGTCCCCTTCATTCACATGGCAGGTTCGGAGTTCGTGGAGGTGTACGTGGGGCTCGGCGCCAGCCGGGTCCGCCAGCTCTTTGCCAAGGCCCGCGAGGCGGGTTCGGCGATCGTCTTCATCGACGAGGTGGACGCCGTGGGCGGCCGCCGCCAGGGGGCCACCGGCGGCACCGCCGAACAGAATCACAGGCTCAACCAGCTGCTCACCGAGCTCGATGGGTTCACGCCCCGCTCCCGCCTGGTGGTGCTCGCCGCCACCAACCGCGTGGATGTCCTCGACCCCGCCCTGCTGCGGCCCGGACGGTTCGACCAGCAGATCACCATCCACGTCCCCGACCGGGCCGGGCGGCTGGCCATCCTTCGGATTCAGACTTCTCAGATGCCGCTGGGTTCGGAGGTGGACCTGGACCGGATCGCCGGTCAGACCAATGGCTGGGCCGGGGCCCACCTGAAGAACCTGGTCAACCGGGCGGCGCTCTGGTTGGCCCGCCTCGACCGCGCCGAGATCCGGACGGATGCTCTCGAGGCCTCGTATCAGCAGGTGCTCCTGGGGCCCGCCCGGACTGTCACCCTCAGCCTGGAGGACCGGGAGCGGGCCGCATACCACGAGGCCGGCCGCGCGGTGGCGGCGGTGCTGGGCCCGCTGCGGGCGGCTCCCGCCGCCCTCACCATCACCCCGCGGGGAAGGCGGACCGGGACCAGCGCCGCCGGCTCGGCCAAGGACACCTCTGACTTCACCGCCTCCGAGCTGCGGGCCCGGCTGGTGGCGGCCTTCGGCGGATGGCGGCCGTGACTGGACGCTCGGAGGCTGAGTTGATCCGCGAAGCGGTTGCCGTCCAGGTCCGTGCCTCGTGCCAACCCCGACCGAGGGGGCAGCTCTTCACGAGTGGCGATTCGTCGCTCGCAGAGCAAGCCGATGAGGCGCTCGCCGGTTTCGGTGAGCGCTGATCGCACTCATCTGCGACACCAGCGGACTTCTCGCGTATTTCGATGGAAGCGACGCGTACTGCGCTGCGGTCAGCAGGGTCATCGAAGCCGATTCGGGTCCTTTCATCGTGTCGCCCTACGTCGTCGCCGAGCTCGACTACTTGCTGGCGACTCGGCGAGGGGTTCACGCCGAACTGGCTGCACCGAACGAGCTGTCAGGCGGCGCCTGGGAACCGGCGAGCATGGAGGTCGCTGACCTTCGGGAAGCCTGCGCGGTGATCGACAGGTACCGAGATCAGGAGATCGGCGTCGCAGATGCTTCGCTGGTCGTACTCGCCCACCGGTACCGGACCGATCGTCTGCTCACTTTGGATCGTCGTCACTTTCGTGTGATCCGCTCGACTGCCGGAAAGCCGTTCACGATCTTGCCTGAAGCACTGTAACACGGGAGGGCGACGCGCAATCTCCCAAGTTCGTCTTGCATCGACCACGGCCCATCCGTGCTGGGGATCCCGGGATCCCTGGGCGGCGGCATCCGGTTCGAATTCTTTGCGTTGGTGGGGTTGTTGCAGAATTCTGTTTCTGGCCTCTGGCGACTTCGGCGAGGCCGTGTCCGGGGTCTTCCCATCTGGGGCGCGTACACGCTGCTACCGGTTTTCTGTACATGGCGGTGATGGCCGAGACGGCCCAGACCCGACGTGAACGAGGCACCTTGATGGCCTCAAACGAGTGAGTCTGACAGGGGTGAGCCGGAGGGTCTGCCGGGCTACGGGACCGGCGGGACCGCCACGAGCAGACCCCGGAGCGGCAGCCGCCGCTCAACAGGTATCGGCCAAGACCTTGGCCACCAGGGTGAGCAGATTGGAACTGGGAAGCCCGGGCTGCACCAGGACAGATTCGTCGCTGCCCCACTGAAGCCAAGGAGGCGGATTGGGTGAGTCTCCCAGGGCGCTGGGCCTACACTCCTGCGCGGGCCCCAGGCAGGGCCGGGTACATTTCTGCCCGCGCTACCATCAGACCGGTATACCATCCTGCGTGTAAATACGAATATCGGCCAGCTCGCCCAGGAGCTCTCACGTCTCAACCCGTGGTGGAGGGACAGGCGGTGGGCTTTGACCGACCCAGACCTGCGGGAAGCGGCGGACACTGGTCTCAGCTACCGTTCGGGGGCCCTATCCGGGCTTGTGACAAGGTGCCTATACGTACTGAGAGGTCCGCGGCGGGTGGGGAAGACCGTGGCTCTCAAACAGCAGATCGAGGACCTGATCGCCGACGAGGTACCGCCGACTGCGAAAATACGAGTGGCAGCCGACGACATGGCGGCCAAGGAGCTGCGGACCCTGGTGCAGAACACCGCGTTGCCAATGCTCCCCGCCGGTCACCGACGGGTCTGGTTCTTCGACGAGATCTCCTCCGTGACCGGCAACTCGGCGCAGGAAATCAAGTGGCTCCGAGACAACGACCCAGCGTTCCGCGAGGCCACGGTAGTCCTCACCGGATCTAACGCGACGGCGCTGACCGAGGCCGGTGGCGAGCTGGCCGGTCGACGTGGGCGAGCAACAAACCTGGACCGGTCCCTGTGCCCCATGGGCTTCCGAACCTTCGCCGAACTGGTGGCCCACGCCCCTTTGCCGGATGTGGAACCACTTGACGTGGCATCGTTACTTGGCGCGATAGCCCGCTCGGCGTACCAAGCGTCCCTCCCCTGGCTCGACGATCTCGTGCGCCTGTGGGAAACGCACCTCACCTATGGCGGGTTCCCGCGATCGGTGGCGACGCGTTTAAGCACAGCCAACGTTGTGCGGTCGGCCTATCCGGAGCTGCGTGGAACTCCTCCCGTCGGGCACCTCATTCAGACCTTCTTCCCTGAGCTCACCGCTCCTGCCTAGTGCCCATAAGACACCCGGTCGGGATGAGCGGTCCTTCCCGACCTGGACGCTGCCCAAGGTCGCCGTCGCCGTTTCGGGTCTTGCGCCACGTGGGTGGCTGCCCTCACGCCTTCGGAACTGGGACTGGCCCTCGCACCCGTCACCTGCCACACCGGCGCTGCCCCCTGAGTAGCTCTCCACATCAGCGGATTGCCCCGCCGCTTCGATCCTCTGTTCGGATGTGGTCACACCTGGACTTGCCTTGGGTCTGCGCCGGGCAGAGTGCCCGAGTGCCCTTCTGCCGAGCACCACGGCCGCGGCCGTGTGCCCGGATACC
>JAJZJU010000071.1 GCA_021809895.1 bacterium | reverse complement strand
CGAAGGCGATGGGGAAGCGCCGTTCCACCTGGGATCGTGGTGGGTTGTGCCTGAGAGGGCACTCGGCTCCAGCGTTGGGGCCTCCAGGCAAGGGTGAGAGCCGGGCTCTCACACCTGCCCGCTGCTCACCCCGCCACCCGACTGATGGGGCAACCCGTCACCCAAGTGGCTCCCATGCTCCTACGCCGCTACGGGAGCGACAACCCAGCCTCACATGCCTGGGCGAAGAGATTCCCGTCTTGGCCGACGTTGGCCAACTTGGGAAGTAACGGTAGTTGATCGGGCTGCCCAGGCCGGTGACCAGGATCACGTAGCCGACCCAGCGCCGGTGGTCGCTCGAGTGCTGGTAGCGCTGGGCGAAGCTGAGCATCTGCCGGAGCTCGTCCTCGGTGAAGGGGTTGCCGACTGTTGCCAGAGGGATGCGCTCCAGTAAGCGATGATGAACTTGAAGATGTAGGTGGGACTGCGAGCCATTGATACGGCGACCGCATACCTAGGAGGCTCGTGGCAATGGGTCAGAGACGGGGAGGTCCTCTCCCAGTTCGGCGGTCGGCGCTACGCCTTCAACTGGGGTCTCGGCCAAGTCAAGGCCGACCTGGACGCCCACAAGACCGATCCCCTCCACGACTCGGTCAAGTGGAACCTCTACGCCATGCGGAAGAGATGGAACGCGGGAAAGGCGGCCATCGCACCCTGGTGGGCGGAGAACTCCAAGGAGGCGTATTCCACCGGGATCGCCGACCTCTGCGTGGCGCTCAAGAACTGGTCCGACTCCAGGCAGGGAAAGCGCAAGGGCCGCAGGGTGGGGTTCCCCAAGTTCCGGTGCCGGCACAAGGATCAGGCCCGGGTGCGTTTCACGACTGGCGCGATCAGGGTCGAGCCCGACCGGTGCACCGTCACCCTGCCCGTGGTCGGCACCCTGCGCTCGAAGGAGAACACTCGACGCCTGGAGCGCCTGCTCGGCAAGGGCTCGGCCCGGATCCTCAACGCCACCATAAGCCAGAGATGGGGGCGGCTGTTCGTCTCGTTTGGTTGCATAGTCGAGAACCATCCCCGTGCCATGCCGACCAGGCAGCTGGCCGGCGTCGATCTCGGGATGCGGTCCCTGGCCACCATCGCCGACACCGAGGGCAACATCATCGAAGTTCCCAACCCCGCACCCCTGCGGGCGACCCTCACGAAGCGCCGCCGGGTCGGGCGGCAGCTGTCCCGACGCATCCCCGGCTCGCTGGGGCACAGCGCAGCGAAAGCCAAGCTGGCTGGCCTCGACCGTCGATGCGTCAACCTGCGCCAGCAGGCGTCCCACCAGCTCACCACCTGGCTGGCGGCAACCTACCGCGAGGTTGTGATCGAGGACCTCGACTTGGCGGCCATGAAGAAGAGCATGGGGCGGCGGGCGTTCCGGCGTCCGACACAGCCCTCGGCCGGATCAGGCCCCAGCTCGCCCACAAGATGGGATGGCGAGGCGCCCAGCCAACGGTCGCCAACCGTTGGTTCGCCTCGTCACAGATCCATCACGGGTGCGGCTGCCGGCTGATCGAACCCAAGAAGCTGGCCAAGCAGCTCATCTGCGCAGTGACGGGTGAGCCGGTCGACCGCGACCGCAACGCTGCGCAAAACCTCCGTGACTGGCCGGACCATGCCAGTTGTGGCTCAGTTGGAGCCACGGCCCCGTTCGTTCCCGGGCCGTCCTCGGACGGTACAGGCGGCGGTTCAGATGCCGAGCCACTCGGCACCTGGAGAGCGGATGTAAGACCACCGCTCAGGCGGTGCGCGTTCCGCGGTGAGGTCAGAACCGAACCCGGCAACGGGAGAGGAACCCCGAGAAGGGGTGCCACCAGCAGTGGGCTCACCAGAGTTCACTCAATGGCAACGGCTCAAGGCGTGGTGTCAACCGCGGGAGCGACTTATCACCGGTTCGTGCACGGTGCGGCCGCGGCTGTCGTCCACAACGATCCGGAACACTTTTTGGAGATTTCAGGCGGGCAGAGGTCGGTCAGCGATACCATCCGGCCAGAGTGAGAGCACTGCCCTCGCACGTGGCGCTCGGAGTGGTCGTGAGCCGACTCCCGCTGGAGCACTGATGAGCAAAGTCGGCCCAGAGTGCGAGCGCCCGGATGCTCTGCCCGAGGCCTACCGAGCCCTGCTCCAGCAGTTGGAGGCTGGGAGGCAGGTGACGGTCGACGCCTCGGCCCTGGTGGAGGAGGCGCTAGCCGTCTGGGCAAAGCCCGGCTTCGAGACCATCGCCTCGCTCGCCCGCCTGCGCTTCGAGCCCTTCCCCTACCAGCTCGAGGCCGCCCAGGTGGCCTTGCGGAGGATGCGGGGCCGGGCGATCCTGGCCGACGAGGTTGGGCTGGGCAAGACCATCGAGGCCGCTCTGGTCCTGTCCGAGCTGCGCGTGCGGAGCCTGGCCCGCCGGGTTCTCATCCTCACCCCGCCTGGCCTCTTGGAGCAGTGGCAGCAGGAGTTGGACCGCAAGTTCGCCCTCCCCTCCCTGCTGGTGCAGGGAGGCAGCTGGGAGCCCACCTTCTGGTCGGGAGAGGACCCCGTCGTGATCGCCTCCTTGCCAGCATCCCGGAGGGCCCCACTCAGGGACGTTCTGGTGGCGGAGGCGTGGGACCTGGTCATCGTGGACGAGGCTCACCATCTGAAGAACCCGCAGACGGCGTCCGCACGATTGGTGCGTCAGCTGCAGAGCCGCTACCTGCTGCTGCTCACCGCGACCCCGGTTGAGAATCGCCTCGACGACCTGTTCCAACTGGTGAGCCTGGTCCGTCCGGGACATCTGGGAACTCCAGCAGCCTTCCGGCGGCGCCACGCCGGCCTCTCTGGGATCGAGTCCGCCAAGAACCTGGCGGAACTGCAGCGGCGCACCCGAGAGGTCATGGTCCGGCACCGCCGCAGTGAGGTTGCCCGCATGCTGCCGCGACGGCTGGCAGAGACGCTGCGGATCCGCCCCGAGGAGGCCGAGGCGGAGCTCTACCGCCTGGTGGCTGATGGGGTCAGGGAGCGAGGTCGCAACGGCGGTGCCCAGGAGACCCTTGAGCTTCGGAACCTGCTCCGGGCGGCGGGCTCCAGCCCGGCCGCTCTGGCGGCCGTGGCTGAGGCGGCGGGGTGGGCGGAGGTCGCGGCCCGGGCCGGCGCGATAAAGGAGACAGAGAAGGCGCGAGCACTCCTTGAGCTCCTCAGCCGGCATCGAGAGCGTGGAGAGAAGGTGCTGGTGTTCACAGGGTTCCGGCGCACTCTGGAATACCTGGACTCGCTCCTGGCCGAACGTGGCATGGGCCACGCCATTTATCACGGCAGCCTGCCCCATCAGCGCAAGGAGGAGTCCATCCGCAGCTTTGAGCGAGACCTGCCCGTGTTGCTCACCACCGAGGCGGGTGGTGAGGGCCGCAACCTCCAGTTCTGCCACGTGATGATCAACTTCGACCTGCCATGGAACCCGATGCGGATAGAGCAGCGGCTGGGCCGGATCCACCGAGTCGGCCAGACCGAGGAGGTGCTGCTCTCCAACCTGGTCAGCGCCAACACCATTGAGGATCGGATCCTGAGCGTGCTGGAGGCCAGGATCAACCTGTTCGAGCTGGTGGTGGGCGAGTTGGACATGATTCTCGGTCGCGTTGGTGAAGACTTCGACTTCGAGACCACGATCTTTCGGGCCCACGTGCAGAGCGCTCATGAGCCCGAGTTCCAGAGCCGTCTGGAGGAGCTCGGCGAACAGCTGGCCCGTGCAAGGTCGGGCTACCTCGAGAGCCGCGGAAAAACCGACACCCTCATCGGCGGGAGCCCGGAGGAGTGATCAGCGATCCGGCCCTGCGCTTCTGGCGCCACTACGCCGAGCGGCAAGGCGCTCTTGCCGAAGAGGAGGGAGCTCAGACCCTCATGGTCCTGCCGGCATCGCTGCAGCAGAGGTTCGGCCTCAATGAGACGATCGCGATCACCTCGGATCCCGCGCTGGCCCGTGAGGAGGGAGCACTGCTCCTTATAGCCGGACATCCGCTCCTGGACGAGGCAGCTGGCGAGGTCCTGGATGAGGGCGACGGGGGTCACCTCTGGCTGGGCTGGCCGCCCGGGCCGCTGCCGACGGCGGTATCGCTGCGGGAGCGGGCCCGCAACGCGGTGGGAGTGGACCACGGGCGGATCGACCCAGGTGGAGACCCGGTCCCCACCTACGCGCCCATCCTGAGGGTCGGGGCCCGTGCCACCTACTCGCTGCATGAGCAGTTCAACGAACGGGATGAGGTGTGGGTGGACGCCGTCTCCGGACTTCCGCTCCCGGCCCCACTACCGCGCCGGCTCATCGGCCTGCCCGCGCTGGAGGGTCGGCCGCCCCATCCCGCCCTCGAGGCTGAGCTGACCACGGCCCTGGCGGGCGCTCACCGTGAGCTGATGGAACGCACCTCACGCCGAATGACCGAGTTGGCGCGGCAGGTCGTGCACTTCCAGGAGGACGAGCAGTCGCTGGCCGAGGCCTACTACAAGACCGCTCTGGAGTCGATAGATCAGCGCCGGCAGGGGGCGGCGCCGGACCGCCAGCGCCTGCTCGACGCTCAGGCTGAGGCCACTCGCGCCGAGTGGGCCCGGCGTCAGCAGGAGATCCAGCAGAAGTTCGAACCGCGGTGGGAGCTGAGTCCGTTCCGTCTCCACCTGATCTGGCTGCCCGCGATGGTGCTGCCCGTTGTCATCCACCGCGGGCAGAGGTCATTCCCACTGACCCTTGTGTGGTGGATGCAGCTGGACGGGTTCGCCCCGGTGGCCTGTCCCAGCTGCGGGGCCGCGGCGCCATTGGTGGCGGCGAGGGACCGCCTCGCCTGTCGAATCTGCAGGCCCAACCCAGAGCCTGCGCCCGTCCCTGCTCCGAAGCGGTCATCCGGATCTTCCAAGGAGCATCCCCCTGGGCGGGAAGCCCCAGCGGCGCACCAGTCCCCCGGGTCCGGCGGGCAGCCCGCTGGCGGACTCTCCGAGGAGGACCTCCTGGTCTCCGCTCTGGAGGAACTTCGCCGGCAGGCAAAGGAGGACGAGGCAAGGCGCCAGCGCATCATCCGGATAGGCGACAAGCTCGGCTTCTCCTTCTGGCAGTCGGTCGTAGGCCACGACCCCTGGCCCCGCAAGCGAGCTGGTCAAGACACGCCCTTGCGGATCGCCTACCGGCTGTTCGGCACCGACGGCCCCCTGAGGCTCCTCGGGATGCCGGCGAGCGCGGTGCCTTACCAGAGCAGCAGTGGGACCTTCGACCCTGAGCCTGGACTCCCGTACTGCACCGACGGGCTCCTGGTCACCCGGACGGGCGACTTCCCCTTCAGCCTGCACTGGCGGATGCTGGCGGGAAAGCCGGTGGTTGAGGAGGTCCTCCCGATGCTGGGGGCGGTCGACTCCCGGATTGCGATGAATTCGATCACGGCCGCATCTGCGCGTGAACTCTTCCGGGCCTCGTCCCAGCTTCGGGTCGCGCTCGACCCCGTGGAGGAGCTGCTGTGGACTTTGGAACTGCCTCGGTCAGGGCTGCCCCTGGTGCTGCGTTGTCTGGCGAGCTGGAGCCGGATCCAAGAACAGCCGCTGCCGGACGCACCGATCCCGGTGTTGGCTGCGGCGCTGGTGGCGATCGTCGCTCGCCGCGCTGGTCTCAACATGACCCGTGAGGGAGCGGCTACCGCCTACTCAGCCGACCCCCAGCAGGTTTCAGCTCTCGCACGCCTACTCCAGCCGCTGCTGGGGCTCTCTGTTCACCGCTGGTGGTGATCTGGGGGTGATCCCAAGCGCCGGCACTCACCCCGGTGGTCTCGGGCTGCTCTGTCTTCAGTCCGGGTCAGCGCTGAGCAGCCCTTCCGCAGTGGCCACCATCGCCTGGACCCCGATGCCAAGGCAGTCCTCGTCGATTGCGAAGAGGCCGTGGTGGTGCTGGCGGGTCAGGCCCTTGGCGCGGTTGCCCGCGCCGACGTAGAAGAAGACACCAGGCGCCATCTTCTGGTAGGCGGAGAAGTCCTCGGCACCCATGGTGGGAGTGGCCGGGATCACCGAGCCTTCTCCCAGCGACCTGGTGAGCGCCTCTCGCACGATCCCGGTCACCCGCTCATCGTTGACCACGGGCTGGTAGCCGTACTGATACTGGAAGGAGTACTCCGCGCCATGCCCTTGGGTGATGCCGCGAATGATCTTGTCCATGCGGCCTTCGGTCTGCCGGCGCAGCTCTTCGCGGAACGCTCGCACCGTTCCCACCATCTCAGCCACCGGCGGGATCACGTTCTCGGCGGTGCCGGCGTGGAACATGGTGACCGACAGCACCAGGGTGTCGAAGGGGTCGGTTTGGCGGGAGACCACGTGCTGCAGAGCTGACACCACCTCGGCGCCGATGGCGACCGAGTCCACCGCCAGCTGCGGGTAGGCCGCATGGCCGCCCTCGCCCTTGATCGTAATCCGAAACTCGTCCGCCGCCGCCTGTACCGGCCCGGAGCTGAGCGCCACCTGCCCCACCTCGAGCAAAGAGCGAAGGTGCTCCCCGGCCACCATCTCGACCCCGTCCATGACACCTGCTGCCACCAGCTCCTGCGCGCCACCCGGGGCGAGCTCCTCGGAGTGCTGGAAGATGAAGCGCACCTCACCGCCCAAATCCTCTCGGCGCGCGCTGAGCAGCCGGGCCGCCCCCAGCAGGATCGCCGTGTGCCCGTCATGCCCGCAGGCGTGCATGACACCGGGAACCTGGGAAGAGAAGGGAAGGCCCGTCTCCTCCGCGACCGGCAGAGCGTCCATGTCCGCCCGCAGAGCGATCGTCCGGCCGGGCCGGGTGCTCCGCAGCCTGGCCAAAACGCTGGTCGCGGTGGGATGGGTAATCTCCAGTCCCCCGATCTCCTGAAGCACTTGGGCCACGTACCTGGCGGTCTCGTGCTCCTGGAACCCCAGCTCTGGGTGGGCGTGCAAGTGCCTTCTCCAGGCGACCACGTCGTCTCGGACGGCAATCACCTCGGGAAGCAGCTGTGGCAGCACCTCTCGTTCACCTCCACCGGATGGGTATTGCGGGCGTCACTGCTTGAGTCTGACGCGAAGCGCTTGCTCCGCGGCTTGGCGCTCATCCCACGGGACGGGCCCCGCTGCTCGGATTATCGAGCGCTCATGGCCCTTGCCCGCCAGTAGCACGGTGTCCCCCGGCAGGGCTACCGCTATGGCCCGGGCGATCGCCTCGCTGCGGTCGCTGATCCGCTCCAGGTTCTCCCCCTCCACCGCTCCGGCATCGATCGCTCCCCGGCAGATCTCCTCTATGATCGCCTCCTCATCTTCCCCCCGCGGGTCCTCGGTGGTCACCACCACGTGATCGGCGAGATGGGCCGCGATGCGCCCCATCTCGGGTCGCTTGGCGCGGTCCCTCTCCCCGGCGCTGCCGAAGACCACGATCAGCCTCCCGGGAGTCGAGGCCCGCAGCTCGTAGAGCGCCAGGCTCAGCGCCGCCGGCGTGTGGGCGTAGTCGACGATCACGGAGAAGGGCTGCCCCAGATCCACGGCCTCCATCCGGCCGGGGATGAAAGTCAGCTCCTCGAGGCCCTGCACCAGGGTTGGCAGGGGCTGGTCCAGCAGCAGCCCCGCCGCCAGCGCCGCCAGCGCGTTGCCGACGTTCCATCGTCCGGCCATCCGCAGTCGCACCGGAGCCGAGCCCGCTGGAGTGCTCGCCGTGAATGAGATTCCGCCATCCTGGGGGATTGCCGTGCCCGCGCGCAGGTCGGCGCCCGCCGACCCTTGGGCTGAGTAGGTCAGGGTCGGTCCGTGGGACCGCTGCCGGAGCCGCTGGTAGGCCAGCGGATCGTCAAAGTTGAGGACCGCGAACCCACCGCTGGAGCAGGCCTTGTCGAGAAGCGTCGCCTTGGCTTGAAAGTAGTTCTCCCAGGTGCCGTGAAAGTCCAGATGCTCGTGGGTGATGTTGGTGAAGACGGCGCCAGCGAACTGGATCCGGTCGAGGCGGTGCAGCGCCAACCCATGCGAGGTCGACTCCACCACCGCCGCTCTGCAACCCCGGTCCGCCATCTCTCGCAGGTGCCTTTGGATCTCGGGCGCCTCCAGAGTCGTCTGCCTTAGGAGGTTGGGTTCCACCTCCTTTCCCAGCCGGAAGTCGATCGTGGTGAGGCTGCCGGCACAGCCGAGACTGGCGGTCAGGGCGGCCTGGAGCATGGTGGTCGTGGTGGTCTTGCCGTCGGTGCCGGTGACCCCGATCACGGGGAGGTCCCGGGATGGATCCCGGTTCAGCGCGGCCGCCAATTCCGCCAGCGCCACCCGGGAGTCTGCGACCAGAAGCTGGCGCTCCCGGGGGCAGTCGTCGGCCAACCGTTCCACGACCGCGACAGGAGCGCCGGAACCAAGAGCCTGGGCCACGAATCGGTGGCCGTCCTGGTGGGTCCCGGGGATGGCCACGAAGACCACTCCCTGAGCTGCCAGCCGGGAGTCATAGGTCACATCCACGACCTGGAAGTCCGAGGCGGGGGAGGTTCCCAAATCCACCTCAAGATCGGACCAGAGCATCTGCCAAGGTTAGCGTCGGTCCCGCAGCGCTGGGCCGACCTGGCCCACAATCCAAGGGATGAAGGCGATGAGGCTGGAGCGTCCTGGGGCCGTCGAAGGCTCGCCGCTTCGCCAAGTCGAGTTGCCCGACCCCCAACCCGGCGCGGGCGAGGTGGTGATCGAGGTCCAGGCCTGCGCGGTCTGCCGGACCGACCTTCAGATAGTGGAGGGAGAGCTAGAGCCCCACCAGGAGCGGATCGTTCCGGGCCACCAGGTGGTGGGCCGGGTGGTCGCGGTGGGGGCGGGGGTGTCTTCGGGTCAAATGGGCACCAGGGTGGGGGTCGGGTGGCTCGGGTCTACCTGCGGCGCCTGTGACATGTGCCGGCGCGGGCTGGAGAACCTCTGCCGAGCGGCGACCTTCACGGGCTGGGACAGAGACGGCGGCTACGCGACCAGGATGGTGGCCAGGGCCGACTTCTGCTCCTCGATGCCGGATGGGCTGTCCGCAGAGGCCGCCGCTCCCCTGCTCTGTGGAGGCATCATCGGCTATCGCGCCTACCGGCTGGCGGGTGTTGGCCGTGGCGACCGGCTGGGCCTGTACGGCTTCGGCGCATCGGCTCTGCTGGTCTGTCAGCTGGCGCTTCATGAGGGCTGCCAGGTGTATGTGGTGACGCGCGGGGAAGAGGCGCGCCGGCGTGCTGTGGCCAGCGGTGCCAGCTGGGTCGGGGAGCCGGGGGAACGTCCGCCCGTGCCCCTCCAGGCGGCGATCACCTTCGCTCCGGTGGGTTCGGTGGTGGTGGCGGCACTTCAGAGCGTGGACCGAGCCGGGGTGGTGGTCGTGAACGCGATCCATCTGGACCGGGTGCCGGAGTTCCAGTACCGCGACCTCTACTGGGAGCGTCGCCTGCTCAGCGTCGCCAACTTCACCCGCCAGGACAGCCGCGAGCTGCTGGAGTTGGCAGCCAGGATTCCGATCCGCACCCTGGCCCAGCCCCATCCCCTGGAGGATGCGAACCTGGCCCTGCAACGTCTCAAGCACGACCAGGTGGCGGGCGCGGCCGTGCTCATCCCCTGATCAGCTCTGTTGGGAGAACTCCCGCTGGAGGCGGAGAACCGCCTCGCGGGCCGCGCCCGCAATCTCCTGGGCGAGCCTTCGGTCAAGCTCCAGCGCGGCGGTGGTAGTGAGCTGACTCAGCCGCAACTCCAGCGCTTCCAGCTGGGTGGCGATCTCACCCGGGGTGGCGAGCGCCACCAGGCGCCTCTGCTCCAGATCGTCTGCAGCCGTGCGCTGCGCCCGCTGGTACTCGCCGAAGGCGCCCCGGTCACGATCGGCGGCCAGCAGAAGCCTGACGGCGGTCTGCCCGGAGAGCGCGATCTCAGAGGAATCTCCGTGCATGCGGCAGAGCCCGTCCAGGGCGGCGGCAAGCGCCCCTGTGACGGCGGCGGCGGCGGCACCCCCAGCCGGATCACGCGGCGATAGGAGTCGGGCCACCGCCTCCAGGAGGGACCAGGAGGCGACCGGACCGGGAGGAATGGATGCAAGTTCGGTGAGCGACAGCAGAGCGCAGACCGAGGTGATCCTGCCCACACCTCCTGGAACCGGGGTGAAAAGGCCTGCTCGCATGGCCGCCGCTGGGCTGAGGTCGCCGCAAAGCTGGCCGGCGACCATCGACGTTCCCACGTCGAGCACGATTGCATGGGGGTCGATGACCGACTCCGGAATGACGCCTGCTGAGCCCACCGCGGTGATGAGGACGTCGTACGCAGGCAGCGGGTCGACCGCGGCCACCTCGCGCTGCACCACTGTGAGCTCAGCTCCCGCCGCCAGCAGCCGTTGAGCGATCGGCCGTCCTCCGGTCGGCCCGTGCCCCACCAGGAGGACCCTCGTCCTCTCAAGGTCCACTCCCAGGTGGAGCAGGACCGCCAGGCAGGCCTCGGCGACCGGGGTTCCCCGGCGACCGCCTGAGGCCGCGGCGGCCAGCGCCGCCGGGGTGATCGCCTCAACGTCCTTGCTGGCGGGCAGGTGGGCCGCGACCACCGCGGCCGGCAGCGACCGGACGGGCTGCACCACCACCACCCCGGCGACGGTCGGATCGACCACCAGCTCGTCCAGCAGAATGAGCGTCTGATCTGGGTCGTCCGGCTCGGCCACCTGATGCACCACCTCAATTCCCGCCAGCCTGGCCTCCTTCTCCAGGGAGCGGGCGAACGAGCCGCCGGCCACGTTGCCTCGCTCCACCAGGACCCCCAGGCGCACGGGACGGCGTCGGCTGCTGGTTCGCCTGGCCAGCTGAGCTCTCAGCTCGTTGAGCAAAGGGTCCAGATTGACCCTGCTCATGCCGGGCTCACCGAGCTCAGGCCCTGGTCGGATGCGCTTCTCGGGCTGGCCGGGCCGGTGGGCCGGCTGTGGGGGATCATCAGAGCCAAGCCGGCCCCGGCCATCGACACCATGGCCGCCACCGCGACCGCCATCTCAGGGGAGGTCTGAGCCAGCACTCCGCCCAGGCCTCCGCCCAGGGCGCCTCCAGACGAGTTGAGCGTCATCGAGACAGCGATGGCGCGACCGTACCAGGCCGGATCCACAGCGCGCTGGCGCAAAGAGAAGAGCGCCACGTCGCCCGGTCCCAGGCAGGTTCCGAGGCCTGCGGCCAGAACGAGGGTCATGCCCACACTGGGAAATGCCGCCGCTGCCAGCATCAGCGGCACCGGGCCAGCCATCGAGAGGGCGAGAAGCTTGCGCTCCCGGCCCTTGGTGCCAAGGCGGCCGATGACCAGAGCGGAGCCGAGGCTGAAGCCACCGACGACAGCCCACACCCACCCCACCAGTTGGGGTCCCGCCCGCAGGGAGTGCAGCAAGAGGACCGGCACCGCCACCATCAGGATCCCCATGCTGGCGTTGGAGGGCACCATCGCCATGGCGAGCCCGCGCAGCGACCGGTTGCCCAGGAAGTACCTGAGCCCGCCCAATGCCTGTCCCAGAAGAGGCTCGACCCTGGCCTTGGCCGAGCCGGGGATGCCCAGCACCAGCAGGCCGGAGATCAAGTACAGCACGGAGATCACCAGCAGCGCGGGAAGGGGCCCGGCCAGCCCGAAGATGGTGCCTGCCAGAGCGGGCCCTGCGATGAGGGCGACCACGGAGGTGACGCTGTCCACCGCGTTGGCCCGATCCCAAAGCGGGGGTGGCACCAGCTTCGGGAGCAGCGCCTTGACCCCGGCGCCGCTGAACGGCCAGGTCATAGTCCCAACCACGATCAGGAGCAGGAAAGGGCCGACCGCCAACAGGTGGCCCCAGTACAGGCTTGCCATCGCAGCCGTCACCAGGCAGGCGAGCAGGAAGTCCACCGCGATCATCACCGAGCTCCCCAGCCTGTCGACCAGGGCTCCCGCAAAGGGCCCGACCGGGACAGCCACGAGCTGAACCAGGACCACTCCTCCCGCGAGCACCGGGGAGTGGAAGAGGCGCAGGGCCAACAGGATGAGCACCAGGGATGTCATCTGGTTGGCGGTCCGGCCCAGCGTGGTGCTGACCAAGAGCTGGCGTACCCCGCGGAGTCGGAGCACGCCAGAGTAGGAATGGGGGCGTGGAGGGGCGTTCATAGAGGGACGGGCCTCGCTTGAGGTGGGCTGCGTGGAGCCGGGGCCACGACGGCGATCTGAGGAGTGTAAGGTCGCCCACGCTCTCCTTCCATGGGGCGCCTACCATGGAGGCAATGAGTGACGAGTGCATCTTCTGCCGCATCATCGTGGGCGAGCTGCCCGCTCAGGTGATCCACCGCGAGGAAGGGCTGCTGGCCATCATGGACATCCATCCAGTGGCCGACACCCATGCCCTGGTGATTCCCGAGCGGCACATCGCCGACCTGCGCGACCTACGCCCTGAGGACGCCTCTTTGTGGCTGCGCCTGACTCAGGCCGCCCACAAGGTCGCGGAGGACCTGGGTCATCCTCAGGGCTACCGCTTCTATGTCAGCGTGGGGCCGGGGGGCGGCCAGAGTGTCCCCCACCTGCACGTGCATGTGATGGCGGGTCCGATGCGCCGACTTCCAGCCTGAGCAGGGCGGCCCGGCTTCGGGCGCGCTATTCTTAGGCAAGGGGTCGGATTTGTGTCAGGCCATCCCGTTCCCGCTGGCCCAAGGTGGAGAGAAAGCGACCATGTCCCTCAGTTCAAGAGACCTTCTGGATCAGGCGCGAGCGGAGATCCCCGAGGTGGATGTCTCCCAGCTCAACGACGTCATGCAGCAGGAGGCCCAGCACGCGGTGCTGGACGTTCGCGAGGCCGACGAGGTGGCCCAGGGGCTGATCCCCCAAGCGGTCCACATACCCCGCGGCTTCCTGGAGCTGCGGGTCGAGACCCTGCTGCCAGACCGGACCCGGCCGATCACGGTGTACTGCGCCGGCGGTGTGCGGTCTCTGCTGGCGGCCAAGACCCTGAAAGCGATGGGGTACAGCGACGTCAGGTCCCTCAAGGGCGGGTTCGGCGCCTGGAAGGATCAGGGGATGCCCTTCCGGATGCCGCGGGCGATGACCGCCGAGCAGAAGGAGCGCTACAGCCGTCACTTCCTGCTCGACGAGGTCGGCGAGGAGGGACAGGCCAAGCTCTTGGACGCCAGGGTCCTCCTGATCGGTGCCGGTGGCCTGGGGGCGCCGGTCGCCTACTACCTGGCCGCCGCCGGGATCGGCACCATCGGGCTGGTGGACTTCGATCGCGTCGAGCGCAGCAACCTGCAGCGCCAGATCTTTCACACCGAAGACCGCATCGGGATGCTGAAGACCGAGTCGGCTGCGATCGCTCTCAAGGCCCTCAACCCCGAGGTCAAGGTGATCGAACACAACATCCATCTGGACGGCAGCAACGCCGGGGAGATCTTCGAGCAGTACGACATCATCGTCAACGGCTGCGACAACTTTCCCACCCGCTACCTGGCCAACGATGTCGCCGTCTTCCTGGGCAAGCCGATGGTGGACGGGGGGATATTCCGCTTCGAGGGCCAGGTGACAACCATGATCCCCTGGCAGTCACCGTGCTACCGCTGCCGGTACCCGCAGCCCCCGCCTCCGGAGGAGGCTCCCTCGTGTGCTGAGGCTGGGGTGCTGGGAGTGCTGCCCGGACTGGTGGGGACGGTGCAGGCCACCGAGGTCATCAAGCTGGTGCTGGGGGTGGGACAGTCGCTGAGCGGCCGACTCCTCCATGTCGACGCCCTCTCCATGGAGTTCCGGGAGTTCCGGCTGCGCCGGGATCCGGAGTGCCCGGTCTGCGGCGAACATCCCACCATCACCGAGCCGATCGACTACGAGGGCTTCTGCATCAACCCCAATGTCCCCGCCCAAGCCGGCGCCGCGGAAGCGATCCTGGTTGGCTCTGGCACTCTCGGGTAGGATGGCTTAGA
>JAJZJU010000070.1 GCA_021809895.1 bacterium | reverse complement strand
ACCAGTGCCTCGAGCCGTATCGCTCCCGCCCGACCGAGCGGATCTCCGAGAAGCCTGAGTCCTCGATGGTGATGCACCTGGCGCCGCTCACCTCGGCCAGGTCCAGCAGCTGGGTGATCGCCTGGCGCAGGTGCCTGACCTCCACAGCCAAGATCAGACCTGTGGGCTTCGGCTCAAACAGCGGTGGCGCTGGCCGAAGCCTTGACGCCGGGGCGACCTGATCCTTCACACCATGAATGTCCCGCCAGCAGTCGTCGGAGGGCGCACTCAACAGAAGTCGTCCATAGCCTGACCCACTGCCCCACGCGCCAACCTCTTCCCGGTTCACTCAACCGCCCTTATGGGCACTACCGCACACTTCTCCGCCAGCTGCTGCCAACCCCAGCACATGGAGGGTGGCCAACGAACGCTGGTCGGTCAAGGACGGCCGTCCTCATATTCAGCTCGAGCCGCCAGCTCCAGCAGGCGCCGGGCACGCTCCGCCACCGGGTAGTCGACGAAGTCGGCACCAACCCGAATCGACGCGTTGCCCAACCCTACAGCCCGGTCGAACGCTTCGACTACGCACCTGGCTCGAGCTACCTCCTCGGGGGTCGGGGAGAAGGCTCTCAGCACCACTGCAATCTGGTCCGGGTGAATGCAGGCTTTGCCCTGGAAGCCGAGCCGACGTGCCTCCTCAGCCTCAGCCGCTAGGCTTTCGCTACCGTCGAGGTCCAAGTGAGCAGTATCGATCGGCGCATCGACCCCGGCGACCCGGCAGGCGAGGACGACCAGCGTACGGGCCACGGCCACCCCGGGATGGCCGGTGTAGGGACGCATGCCGGTATCGACTGCGAAGTCCCCAATGCCAAAGTTCAGGGTCCACACCCGCGGCGAGGCTGCGGCGATCTCCGTCGCGGCGGCGACTCCGCGCGCGGTCTCCACGATCGGGAGAATCGCCACCGACCCCGGCGTGACGCCTCGCTCCTGCTCCAGTTGGTCCAGCAGCCACCCGAGCGAGGCCACCTGCTGTGCCGACTCTACCTTCGGCACCACGATGGCATCGAGCCCGGGCCTCACCACCGCCAACAGGTCGGGGTAGGCTTGGGGAGTGGCCATCCCGTTTATGCGGACAAAGGCCAGCGGCCGCTGTTCGGCGCGACCCAGCAGGAGCTTCTCGACAGCCGCTCGGGCGGCTGCTTTGGAGTCCATCGCGACCGAGTCCTCGAGGTCGAGAATCGCCGCGTCAGCCCTGGAGATCAGCGCCTTGGATGCATGGCGTTCATGGCTGGCCGGCGCAAACAGAAGGCTGCGCAACAGGGGGCGACGCCCCCTGCCCCCGCCGGCGTCCAACAGGGCGTCGCTGGTCACTCAAATCACCCCCTTCGCCATCAGCTCGTCAAACCTGTCGAGCATGCCTATCTCGGTGAGGACCTCTCGCGTGTGCTGACCAAGCGCGGGCCCGGTGCTCTCGACTCGACCTGGGGTCCGACTGAGTCGCGGCACCACGTTGACCAGGCGCACGGCTCCCAGATCGGGGTCAGGCACTGTGACCAGCGCCGCCCTGTCCTCCAGGCCCTCGTCCGCCAATACCTCGGGAATGTCGTGAACCGGCCCCACCGCCGCCTGGGCCTCCTCCATGATGGCAATCACCTCTGCGGCCGGCCGAGCTCGGATCCAGTCGCCGATCAGGCCATCAAGTTGGTCCACATTCCCCAGGCGCGCGGCGTTGTCAGAGAAGCGGGGATCGTCGGCAAGCTCGGGTCTGCCGATCGCCACGAATACCCTGCGTACGGTAGCGGGCGTGCTCGCGGACAGGGCCACCCAACGGCCGTCGCGACACCGGTAGACATTGCGGGGAGCGACATGGACGCTCCGGCTGCCAGTGCGCTGTCCAGCGATCCCGAGCTGGTCCCAATCAAGCAGCGACGGCTCGATGAGCCGGAGGATGGGATCACACAACGCGAGATCGATACGCTGGCCCCGACCATCGGTCCGTTCGCGGTGATACAGGGCCAGCATCACCGCAAAGGCCCCCATGACTCCGGAGAACTGGTCGGCCAAGCCCATGTTGGGCAAGGTGGGGGGCCCATCGGCTTGGCCATTGAGGTGGGCGAACCCGGAACGCGCCTCCGCCAGCGTGCCGAAGCCGGGACGCCCCGCGAGGGGCCCCTCGCGCCCGAAGCCGGAGACCTCGAGCATCACCAGGCCGGGATTGATGACCGCCAGAGCGTCGTACCCCAGGCCCCATCGCTCCAGCGTGCCCGGGCGAAAGTTGGCGATGACAACATCAGCGGTCGCCACCAGACGTTTGAGTATCTCGGCGCCCTCAGGCAAGCGCAGATCAAGTGTCAGCGACCGCTTATTGCGGCTCAGGGACTTCCAGTAGAGGGCCTCACCGCCCTTGCGGGTGCCCCACTTCCGCTGTGGATCACCCTCACCAGGCTTCTCGACTTTGATCACGTCCGCGCCGAACTCGGCCAGGTAGCCGGCAGACGCCGGAGCCGCCATCATCGTCGCCAAGTCGAGGACTCTGACTCCGCGGAGTGGCAGTTTGGCCTGTGTGGTCATCGTGACCTCCGCCACTCGGGCGACGCGACTTTGGTGGGACCCTCGCCTGGAGGGGCATTCTCCAGGAGAGGGAGAGCCTGACGGCTCTGGGCGAGGAATCGATCCAGGCTCTGGAAGTGTGCGGCGTGACTGCCACCACCCCCTGCCATCATCTTGGCTCGGGCACCCAGCTCGGAGATTGCTGCCTGGTCGATCCCCGTCGTGAACCCACCCTGGGTGAACATGTAGTTTAGGTCTTCGGTGGCGACATTCCCGAGGTCCAGGGACTCGACGGGCATGGCGATCCCAGATCCGACCCCACCTATCGCCCCGTCGAAATTGCGGACTCCGACCTCTAGAGCCGCAAAGGCATTCGCCAACGCCACTCCTCCGAGGTTATGCAGATGAAGCCCGAAAATCACCTGCGGCGCCGCGCACCGAACCGCCTCCAAGCGCTCCTTGACCAGGTCTGGCCAAGCCAGACCCACGCTATCCGCTAATGATATTTCACTCACTCCCATCTCTACCAACCGGCCCACCATCTCAAGAATCCTGGGCTCGGGGATCACCCCTTCATAGGGACAAATGAAGCTGATCGCCAAGCTGGCAGCTACTGCCACACCGTCGGGGGCAGCGCGTTTGACTATGTCACGAATCCCATCCAGCCCAGCCTCCACCGACATGCGCGAATTGAGCCGTTGGTAGGTAGGGCTGACAGCCAGCAAAGCGGCCACCTTGCGAATGCCAGTATTAAGCGCCCGCTCGGCCCCCTTTAAGTTAGGCACCAGCGCTCGCAGCACCACGTCGCCCGATTCGGCCAGGGCGGCTGCGGCCACCGCCTCGGCATCGGCGAGTATGGGAATCACATCCGGGCGCACGAAGCTAGTCACCTCAATCTCGGGGACCCCCGCAGCCACCAGGTCCCGGAACAGATCGAGCTTCGTTTGGGTGCCGAAAGCTGCTGCCGACGGGAGCCTACCAACAGCCTGGAGTCCATCCCGCAGGAAGACATCCGTGATCCGCACCGAGTCGATGGTCGCTGCCACTACCGAGTCCTCCCCCAACCGATGCTGCCGACTGTCTGCCGGGGCCGCGGTCCCAGCATCCGATCGCGTCTCACCACCACCTATTCCCCAAGGCTAGCCGTCCCCACGGCGGCCTCCTCGGCGGGAGCAGACAACTACTCCCGCAGCCCGCGGAGGGTGTGGGGCGGGGGCGGATCGGCCGCCCCAGCCCCACCGGACGACGCCTGGTCAGGTGATCAGTAGTACGAGTTCAACTGGGTAGTGCTGATCGAGTACACCGTGTGCAGCTTGCCACTGGGGGTGAACTGCACAACCTGCAGCGGGGTGAACACGTTGTGGTATTGGTTGAAGTCCTCGTTCCCGCTGGCGCCCTGATAGTTGATCTTCTTGCCTGCCTTGAGCAGTTTCACACAGCTTGGGTAGGTGTAGCACGCAATGCCGGGCGGGTTGGAGATCTTAGTGATGTAGGGCCTCCAGATCACCGGGTTGCTGGTACCAGCGGCGGTCATGGCGAGGGCTGCGATCACAACTGCGTCGTACATCGCCGGCGATGCGGGAAGTGGGGTGCGCGTGTTCCAAACCGCCTGGTAAGCGTTGAGGAACGCCGTGTTGGCGGTCCCATATGGGGTGGTCCCCGCCATCCCGGTCATGTAATGGGTGGCATCGCTCAGGCCCATGGCCTGGGCCAACTGCAAGCTGGCGCCGGTGTCGCCGGTTATGAAGCGCACATTCATGTGGCCGAGCTGCTTGACGTTGGCAAACAGGGTGCTCGCGGTCTGCGGGTCCGCGTGGAAGAAGATGCACTGGGGATTGCCCTGGAAGGCGACCTGGACCTCACTCAGGTAGGAGGTTTGATGAGCCGTGATCTGTTGGTTGCTCAGCACGGTGCCGCCGTGCCCCTTGAACGCGGCTAGGAGCGGTGGCACCTCGGCCTGGGCATTGGCATCGTTGGTGTAGATCAGGCTGGCCCGGGAGCAACCTGTGTGCAGGGCGTAATACGCCTCCCCGGTCAGCAACACTGAGTCGGATGGGAACACTCGATAGACATATGGGAACTTCATGTGGTCGAGGAAGGTGGCTCCGCCCTCCATCAAATCCACCACGTGATCCGTCTGGAAGCTCTTGTCCACCCCTTCGATCTCCAGCGAACTGGGGCCGAACACCACCACCGGGTTGTGCACCAGCAGCGTCTGCAGCGCAGTGACGGCGTCCACCGGGTCGCCGGCAGTGTCCTCCAGGGTCGGCGAGAACTTGTGTCCATCGACCCCACCGCTGGCATTGACCGCCTCGATACCGGCCTTGATTCCATGTAGGAACCACTGCCCCACGAAGGACTCGGCCCCGGTCATGGGCAGCAGCTCGCCCACACTTATCGGCCCCTTGGAAAAGGTGTGGCTGGTGCTTGTGGTGGTGCTACCGCACGCAGCGACCAAGATCGCCAGCAGGCCTACGCTCGCCAGCGCCACCTTATTGACTCCGGATCTCAATTGCCTACCTCCACTCTATAGTTACGAGAACTGTTCGCCGCAATTAGCGGATCACCTCAGCTTCCGTTAGCCACCATAGGCTCACCTCCCATGCCCGTTTGCGATCCGTCCGACACCGTCGAGTTGCCTCCCCCACCGCCAAGGAAGATGGAACTCAGATCCTCCTTGGCGACCTCGGACGCGGCCCCGTCTAGGCGGTTGCGTCCCGCCACCAGGACGTAGGTCCAATCGGAGTGGCTCACCGCCAGATCCACGTTCTGCTCCACCACAACCACCCCAGTCCCTGTCTCTGCGACGCGTCGCACCTGCTTCCACACCACGGTGGTGTAGGCGGGCGACAGTCCGGCGGTGGGTTCGTCAAGCAATACCACCCGCGGGCTCAACATCAGCGCCCGGGCCATACCCAGCATGTTGCGCTGACCGCCACTGAGCACCCCTGCTCTGCCACTTCGAGCTGCCTTCAGATCGGGGAAGATCTCTAGCACTTCCTCGATTCGTTCGCGCATGCCCTGGCGGCGTGTATAGGCGCCCATCTCAAGGTTCTCCACTATGCTCAGCGACGGGAACACGTTGTTCACCTGGGGCACATAGGCCATGCCACTGACAGCGATTCGATGGGGAGGTAGATGGCTGACGTCACACCCGTCCACCTCCACCCGCCCGTCCACCTTGCGGAGCAGCCCGAAGACGGCCTTTAAGAAGGTGGACTTGCCAGCCCCATTGGGACCCACGATGCTCACAACCTGCCCGACCTCGGCCCTAACCGACACCCCTTGGACTATCGGCACCTTTCCGTACCCAGCAGTGATGCGCTCAGCCAGCAGCACGCTCATCGAGACCTCCTCCCAGATAAGCGCGTACCACTTCGGGATTCTCACGCAGCTCGGACATCTGTCCCTCGGCGAGGGTACGCCCGAACGCCATCACGACCACTCGATCACAAATCCTCTCCACTACGTCTAGGTTGTGCTCGACCAGCAGGAAGGTGATCCCATGATCGTCTCTGAGGCGCCGTATATGCCCATCCAGCCTCGCGATCAGAGCTGGGTTGATGCCGGCCATTGGTTCATCCAAGAGCATGAACTTCGGCTCTGCCATGACTGCCCGGGCCAGTTCGAGAAGGCGCTTCTCACCACCGCTGAGGTTGCCGGCGTACTCATCCCGGAGCGCCAGCAGCCCGAAGGTTTCCAGAACCTCAAAGGCGCGGTCGGCGAGCTCGCGGTCTTGGACCCTTCCCAGTGACGGCCTGAAAAGCGCGTTGAAGAGGCTCTCGCCCCTTTGGTTCGGTGGCGGCACCAGCAGATTCTCCATTACCGTCAGCCCTGCGAACTCACGGGAGACCTGGTAGGTGCGCAGCAGACCCAGGCGGGCGACCTTGAAGGCAGACATCCGGCTGATATTGCGACCCGCGAAGTGGATGGACCCCGTCTGCGTCCGCATCGCGCCCCCGATGAGCCCCACCAATGTGCTCTTGCCCGCACCGTTAGGACCAATGAGTGCACTGATCGAGCCAGCGGCGATCTCGAAGCTGCAATCGTCGACCGCTCGGAAGCCACCAAAAGAATGACTGACATGGGATACCGTGAGGATGGCCTCAGCCGCGGGCACTTTCAGCCTCCTGAACAGGTGGGCTGCCTGGCCGCAGCGGCAATTGAAAGAAGCGGCGTCGCGTCTCGGGAATGATGCCCTGGGGGCGCACCCAGAGGACCAGGATCAACGTGGCGCCAATGAGCATGTTGCGCACCGTCGGAATCAGAGTCGGATCCGCCGTCACCGGCGGAATGTAACGGGTCGCCTCATTGATCAGAACGGCCACCACGAAAGATCCGACCACCGCTCCCCAATTGTTGCCTCGGCCACCAACTATGAGAGCTGCCCAGACGACGAAGGTCTCTCCTGAGGTCCACCCCGCAGGGCTGAAGGCCCCGATGAAACCCATCAGCAATGCACCGCCGACTCCTGCCAGTACCGCTCCCATCGACATGGCGATGAGCCGCACCCGGATCGTGTCCTTGCCGAAGGTCTCGGCCGCGTCTTGATCCTCGCGGATGGCCCGCATGGTGCGTCCCAATGGGGAGGTGAGTATCCGCTGAGCAATGAACCAGCAGATCACCATCACCACGCCGGAGACCACCACCCACAGGTAGGTAAACTGGTTTGAGTTAAGCCCCAGCGCCTGAGCGAAAGGTGGAGAGAGGCCTGCAAGGCCGTCAAAACCGTCAAAGAGTGGGGTGAAGTTGCTGACCAGGCCGTAGATCACCGTGCCGGTCGCCAGCGTGACGATCGCCATGTAGTCACTGCGGAGGCGGTTGATGGCAATCAAGCCGATGAGGATCCCAAGCACGCCTGCGGCCAGTGCTCCGGCCAAGAGTGCGATTGGGAAAGGCAGGTTCAACCCCAGGATCCACTCGAACCCGTTCTGCTGTGACCCGGGGCCAAGCGCAAAGACGCCGGCGAAGTAGGCCCCGCAGGCTACAAACGTAATAAAGGTGAAGTCCAAGACCCCGGCATAGCCAAATTGGATGTTGAGGCCCCACGTGAAGATGTTGTAAATGAAAAAGAAGACGACTAGCGTGGCCAGGTATGGCAGGATCAGGTCCACCTCAAGCCCTCCCACGCGATGCGATCAGACCTTGCGGCCGTAGCAGCAGGACCACGATCAAAGCCACGAAAGCGATGTCGTCCTTGTAGGCAGCGCTCACCAGAACTGCGGAGACCTCCGTGATGATGCCCAGAATGAGGGCCCCCAGCATGGCCCCGTAAGGCTTGCCGATTCCGCCCAGTATCACGGCAGCGAATATGACGAATAGGAAGTTCGAGCCACTCGCCGGACCGAAACTCACCGTCGTGACCGTGAGTGCGACCCCTGCCAAACCCGCCAGGCATCCGGTCACGAACCAGGTCACCATAGTGATCTGGTCGGTGTTGATTCCGCTCACCTGCGCCAGGTCCTTGTTGTCGGACATGGCCCGCATCGCCTTTCCCAGAACCGTCCGGGTGAGCATCAGGTGTATCGCCAGCATGGCGGCCACAGCGACGCCCATAATGATGAGCTGATTCGGGGTCAGCGAGAACGGTCCCAGATTCAAGGGACTGCCCACCGCAATGTTGTAGGTCTGGAAGCCTGGACCCCAGATCGCTTCGATGACGTTGCTGATGACGAGCGACAGCCCAAAGGTGACGATCAAGAGGTAGAAGAGGGGGGCCTGACGGGAGACGAAGTGCTGCATCACGGTGCGGGCGATCACCACCGCGATCGCTCCCATGAGGAGACATGCCAGCAGTGCCGCCACAATGAAGTTGAGGTGCGCCTTCGCACTCAGTGTCCAGGTCAGGTATCCGCCCAGGAGCAGGTAGGTACCATACGCAAAATTTATGTAGTTGGTGACTCCGAACTGGAGGGTAAGGCCCACAGCAGCGACTGCGAGCACCGATGCGGTCACCAACCCAAACCCGACCGACTGGATGATCAGCCCCATCTGACGGCTCTCTCAACCTGGCCGGGGCAATCGTTGGGCCTGCCAGGTCGCTCGCTGACATCCATGTGTCTCACTCCCCGGGCCTCACCACAGGGCGGCCTGTTCGCACCAAGGCCCTGGCGTTGGGCCATCGCCTCATCCGAAATCACCCATAGCCGGCCGAAGCGCCGCGGCTGAGGCTCGCCCAGTAGCTGCTGCGCCCCCGTCCGATGCCAGAGCCTTGGCTAGGAACGCTCCCTCATGCTGGACATGGGCTCGCATAGCTCGCTCAGCCGCCGTGGGGCTGCCCTCCAAAATAGCTTCAGCGACGCGGCGGTGTTCTTGTCGGGCCGAATCCTGGCGCTCCCTGCTCTCGACAGCGGCAGCCAACCGGTACCTGACGATGTGGTCGTGGAGCTTGTCAATCAACTCTGCCGCACGCAGGTTGTCCGCAACCTCGGTGATGCGGCGGTGGAAGCGCTCGCCCAGGACGATTACAGAGGACGAGCTCTCTGCCAGGCGGTCGGCCTCGTCCAGGATCGCCGTCAACTCGCGAGCTTCGTGCATGGTGGCCTTCTGTGCCGCTTCGCGAGCGGCGAGGGCCTCAAGCGCCATGCGCACCGCATACAGCTCGCGGACATCACGGGCATCGACTCCGGCTACGACCAGCCCTCCGTTGGGGAGCCGCTTCACGAACCCATCCGCCTCCAGTGCCCGAAGTGCTTCGCGGACAGGCGTACGACTGACGGATAGGTGGAGGGCCAGCTCCGGCTCGTGCAGGCGCGTAGAGGGCGCTAACTCCTGGTTGACAACCGCGTCACGCAGGAGCCGGTACACAACCTGCGCAGCAGACTCGCGCCGCACCAGCGGTCGGGACCTCCACTCGCCCGGATGTCGGACTGACATGCATCCCCCTTATGGTCTGGTGACGTGTGATCGGACCTACGCCCAGGCTGGGCCCCCGTCATGGCGTGCATGTATACCACAACACATGCACACGTGTCGCGGCTGCTGGCGGCAAGAGTGTGGGACGGGAACGTGGGGCGCACTGGAACTGACTTCCAGATTGTGGTAATCTGAGGGTAGTATGACCCTCAGAGGGATACCCGCAGTTGCCACTTCCATCCGCCATCCAAGAGCTAGAGCGCGAACGTCAACGGATCTACTCCGACTTGCTGGACGTAGGTGACTTCCGCCCGGGAACCCTGAATGCCGTCCGGCACGGGTGCGGCAAGCCCAACTGCGCGTGCGCTGACCCCAGCCATCCTGGCCACGGAGAGGACTACATCCTCAGCAAGAAGGTCGGCGGGAAGACCGTGGCGGCCCACTTCCGGCCAGGGCCGGCGCTCGACAAGGCCCGGCGTGAGGTCGCCAACTACAAGCGGTTCCGGGGACTGGTGCAGGAGATCGTCGAGGTCAACGAACGGATCTGTGCTGCTCGGCCAGTTTCCCTACCGGCCGCGGATCAGCCCCCCGGGGAGGGGGGAAACGAGCGGGGCTCTCCAAGCAGATCCAAGCGGACTTCTCCACCGAGGTAGAGCGCCTCAGCCAGCTGGTCGCCGGACGAGCTGCCGGCCAGCCTTAGGCAGGACCATGACCGCCGGCGGGCAGCTGCGTGGGGGTAGCGCTGGTTAGGGGCGGCTCTGCGAGAGTAGCTCTACTACTGACTTCGAACCGGGCGGCTGTTCGCCTCGGTAGCACGGGCCTCCCGTGACACGGTAGAGCCCCCAGGTTCGACTCCTGGTGCGCCCACTCGGGAAGTGAGTTGTCCACACCCCGAAGTGGGGAAAGAGGGTACAACCGGATTCCTGATCTGATTGTGCAAAAGTCCGTAATTTATTGGGAATTTTTGCCATTGACAGCCCCGCCCGGGCGCCCTAAGATGGCCCCTATGCCCACTCCCCGCCACTCCTCTCCAGCCCTTCGCATCTGCGCCAGGTCGGGTTGCTCCAACCTGGTGAAGAAGCAGACCGCCAAGTACTGCAGCGTGCGCTGCTCGGCGGAGGATCCCGATCGGCGGGCCCGCCTCAGCCGGCGGGCCAAGGAGGGCCGGCTCTTGCCCCTCGCGCGGCAGCTCCCGCTCGCCTTCGACAGCGATGAGCTCGCCATCGGGGCGGTTGCATCAGGGCGCGAGGAGATCCCCCTGGGGCTCTCCCGCTGGGCCGTCTGAGCTCAGCTGATAGGAGCCCTGTAGCGCCGCATGGCGGCGGCGGTGCGGAGGTCGGCCTCTGTGACGCTCACCACCAGGCTCTGCTCGCAGCGGTGGCAGATTATGTGGAATGTGCTGGGAGCGAGGATCTCACGGGCCACCTCCTGGCGGTGCCCGCATCCCTCGCAGCTGACCACGGCTCGCATTGGGACATTGAACTGGGCGGAGTCGCGAAGGATGCCGATCGCCAGCGAACCGCCACAAATCGCTACCGAATCGTAACCAGGGGCTCTTCCCCTTCGCGCCTCCCCCAGGCGCGCAGATGGGCCACCATCCCGGTCGCGACCAGGCAGCAGCCCATGAAGGCGATGACGTCGCTGGCCCCCACCACGTCCGCCACCGCCCCGGCCACCAGCAGTGGCAGCGCGATCGCCAGGTTTATCACCAGGAACGCGCCTCCGAAGATCCGCCCTCTGGTCGACTCCTCGGTCGCCTCCTGGATCAGGACCAGGCAGGGGATCAGGACCGAGCCCAGGCCGGCTCCGAATATCACCGCCAGCACGATCGCCAGCGGGACCAGGGTCCCGTCCAACCGCAGCCCCGCCAGAATCGGGGGCAGCACCCCCAGCACCAGCATCGCCACCCCCGCCAGCACCAGGCCCTGGACCACGGTGCGCACGCCGTGCTGGCCGGTGCCGCGGCGGCTGACCACCATGCCGGTCAAAACCATCCCGAAGGTGGCGGGGATGAGCAGGATGTAGCTGTTCTGGGGTGACTGCAGCAGCACATGCTGCATGTATCCGGCGGAGAGGGCGAAGATCGTGAAGACGATCACCAGGGCCAGGGTGAGCATGCCAAAGGCGAAGGGCAGCACCTGGCTGTCGCGAATTACCACCAGCACCTCCCTCACCTCGCGGAAGGAGCCTCCCGTCGCCTCCTGGATCAGCGCCGGCTCGGACCTGACCGCCGCCAGCCGGGCCCGGATCAACCAGATGCTCAAGGCGGCCAGCATGAACAGCCCCGCTCCAAAGTAGTAGGGACCCTCCAGACCCAGAATCCGCTGCGCGATGGAGGCCAGCGGCACCGAGATCACGATGGTGAGGACGATGGTGACGGTGAACAGAGAGGTCGCCGCCGAGAGCTGATTGCGCTTCACCAGGCTGGGGATGCTGGCCGCCTCGGCAGGCGCGAAGAGCTGGCCCACCCCGGCGAAGACCAGGGTTATCGCGTACAGGGGCAGAACCTGATGCTGGGCCACCCCGGTCAGCTCCAGCGCCGGCACACCCAGCACCATGACCCCGCGGCTGAGGTTGGTCCAGATCATGAGGGTCTTCTTGTCGTAGCGGTCGGCGAATATGCCCGCCGGCACCGACAGGAAGACGGCCGGGATGGTGTAGGCCAAAAGCAGGGCGGCGTCGCTGAGGTAGAGGTGGGTGAGGGAGTAGATCGACAGCAGCAGCGAGAAGGCGAAGAACTTGTCGCCCAGCTGGGCCGCCACCTGGGCTCCCCAGAGCAGGCGGAAGTCGCGGTTGCGCAGAGTCTCTCGAAACCCAGAGGGGCCAGGAGATGGTGGCGGCAGAGCCTCAGTGACCTGCTGGCTCACAGCCGTCATGCGGCCGAATATATCACCCAGCCCGCCCGGAGCCGCACTCCTGGAGCAGCAGGACCCAATCCTCCAGCCCCAGGCTGCCGGGCCGCCGTGTGGGCTCGATCCCGACCGCCGCCAGAGCCTCGAAGGCCCTGGCCGAGTCCCCCCCCAGAGCGCGCGCCAGCCCGTGGTGGATCTGCTTGCGCCGCATCTGGAAGATCGGGCGGGCCAGTCCCATCAGCTCCGGTAGCAGCTCGGGCCGGGCGTCTGGCCTCGGTCGCAGCTCGATCAAGGAGCTCCACACCTTGGGCGACGGCCAGAAGCTGGCCGGGTCGACGTCGAACTCCCAAGTCACAGTCGCCACCAGGCGCAGCGCCAGGGTCGCCAGCGACCAGTCCCCGATTCCCGCGGTCAGCCTCTTGGCCACTTCGCGCTGCACCAGGAGGTGACATGTGACAGGTTGGGGCAGCCACTCCATCAGCCGGGGCAGGATGGCACCGGTTATCTGGTAGGGCAGGTTGGCCACCACCTGGTAGGGGTTGACAAGGCTCAGCTCATCAGGGGTCACCGCCAGGGCGTCTGCCTCCACGACCCGGAACCCAGGGTGGTCAGCCTGCAGCAGCCGCAGCGCCGCCACGCAGCTGGGGTCCAGCTCAACCCCGGTCAGCTCCACGCCGGCCAGCAGCAGCCCCTGGCTGAGCGCGCCCAGACCACACCCTATCTCCAGGGCGGGGATCCCCAGGTCGACTTTGGCCACGATCGCATCTCGCACCTCCCTGGATACCAGGAAGTTCTGTCCGAGCTGATGCTGGGGACCGACCCGGAAGCGACGGGCCACCGCTCGGGCGGTCTCCAGCCGGCAGAGGTCGGGAGCGCTCAAGGATCCGGCAGCTTGAAGAATTCGCGGACATTGCCGGTGGTGACCCGGGCCAGGGTCTCCAGGCACTCGCCCCGCTCCACCGCCACCCGGGAGGCGGTGGCGGCCACCAGTGCCGGCTCGCAGACCGACCCCCGGTGAGGCTCGGGGGCCAAAAAGGGGCTATCTGTCTCCAGGGTCAAAAGCTCGGAGGGCACCACCTTGAGTGCCTCTCGCAGGCTTCCTGCCGAACGGAAGGTGACGTTGCCGGCAAAGGAGCAGAGCAGCCCCCGCCGGGCCGCCTCCTCGGCGAAGACCCGGTCGCCGCTGAAACAGTGCAGCAGGACCGGGACCCCTGGTCCTTCGTCCAGCAGCCGCAGGACGTCGGCTCCCGCCTGGCGCATATGGATCACCACCGGGAGCCCGACATCAGCCGCCAGCTCGAGCATCTGGGAGAGCATCTCCTGCTGCACGCTCGGCGGGGTCTCCAGGTGCCCGGGCCGGCGCAGGTAGTCCAGCCCCACCTCGCCCAGCCCCACCGCCCGCGGGTGGCTCAGCAGCTGACGGAGCTCCTCCAGCTCCCGATCGGTCGGCGGGCGCTCGTTGCTGGGGTGCCAGCCGGCGGTGAAGAACACCTCCTGGTGGGCCTCGGCCAGGCGACACGCCTCCCGGCTGTCGGCCAGACCGTCACCGCTGGTCACGACCTGATGCACCCCCGCGCGGTGGGCTCTGGCCAGCGCCTCGGCCACCGGGAGCCCCCTCTTGGCCATCTCGTCGAGGTGGCAGTGGGCGTCGATCAGGAAGGTCTCAGCCACGTTCCACGCCGCCCGCCCGGAGCGGGCTCTCCACCACCACCGTGCACTCGCCGCGCGGCGGCTCCTCCTGAAACACGCCCGCCAGCTCTGCGGCCGTGCCCAGGTACCAGGTCTCATGGAGCTTGGAGATCTCGCGGGCGACCGCCACCCGTCTGTCTCCAAGTGGCTCTGCCAGCCACCCCAGGGTGGTGGCCAGACGATGCGGGGACTCGTAGAAGACCAGCGCGAACGCCTGGGCCGATTCCAGCAGGCGCAGAAGCCTACTGCGC
>JAJZJU010000069.1 GCA_021809895.1 bacterium | reverse complement strand
CCTCCCCGGGTCGGGCCGGGACGGGCTCGCTCTCGCCGGTGTGTCCTGCCAGGCGGATCAATGTTTTGGCGATGTCGTTGATGGAGGTCCCGCGGCCGGTGCCGATGTTGACCGGCCCATTTAGTGGGCGCGCGATGGCCAGCAGGTTGGCCCGGGCGACGTCCTCCACAAAGACGAAGTCACGGGTCTGAGCGCCGTCCCCGGTCACCCTGGGGGGAAGGCCGTCCAGGAGGCGCTGACAGCTGATGGCGACCATCCCGGCCTCGCCGGTGCCGTCTTGGTAGGGGCCGTAGACGTTGCCGTACCGCATGGCTGTGAAGTGCAGTCCAAAGGTTCGATGGAACATGCCCAGATAGCCCTCACCGGCCAGCTTGGCCGCCCCGTAGGGAGCCAGCGGTTGGGCGTGGTCTCCCTCGCGGCTGGGGAGCCGGCGGGCGCGGCCGTAGATGGCGCCCCCAGAGGAAGCGAAGACGATGGAGGGCCGCCCGGCGTCGACCGCTCCTCTGAGCACCGCCACCGTGCCGACCACGTTGTTGAGGGCATCCGACGCGGGGTCGCGCAGGGACCGACTCACGCCGCCCTGTGCCGCCAGGTGGATCACGGCCTCGGGCCTGAACTTGACCATGGCGGCGATCGCCTGGGGGCTGGCCATGTCAGCCACCACCAGCTCCACCTCCTTGGGCACCGGCTCGCCGCAGGGATGGCGGAGGTCGTCGATCACCATCACCCGGGATCGCGCCTGCAACAGCAGGCGGACTGTGTGGGTGCCGATGAAGCCGGCGCCTCCAGTCACCAGGACGCGGGTGGGGGCGGCTGTGGTTGCCAAGAGGCCCTCATCTTACGGGGGATGAGACAGGGGCCTCGGCCGCAGAGACTCTTCTCAGCGAAGTCACAGCGGAAGGCCCGAGAATAGCCGGGGCTGCCGAGTCTCGGCACCCCGGCGACGCCCTTTGCCGAGCGGCTCACTGGGGCCGTGGGCCTGGAGTCACGTCCTCGGGTTGGATCTGATTGGAGTTCTGCCTGGTTTGAGCGCGATGGCCCGGGTGGCGCCCCCGGAAGGTACAGCCCGGCGAGGGGCGCGGTGGAAGCGCACTCACTTGGCGTTGGCGCTGGTGCTGCTGCTCTTTGTGGTGCTGCGAGCCCCCTCCTGGTTCGAGCCGCACTGGTACACCGACGAAGCCGGGTATGCCACCACCGCCTGGCTGTCGATGCACGGCTCCACTCTCTACAGCACGGTCTGGAACAACAAGCCGCCACTCTTGTTCTGGTCGTACGGGCTGGCGCTCAGCCTGTTCGGCCCGTCAGAGCTGGGCCTGCATCTGATGTCCACCCTGATGGGCCTGATCACCCTGCTGGGACTCTTCAAGCTGGCGAGCGACCTGATGGGGCGAGGGAGGGCACTGGTGGCCGTGCTCTTGGCCGCCGTGGTACTGGGGCTACCCATCATCAACGCCGAGCTGGCGCTGCCGGAGAGCCTTCTCATCGCTCCATCAACCTGGGGCATGGTGGCTGCCATGGCCGCTGGCCGGGCAACGAGGGGGCGCGACGTGCGGCTCCTGGGGGTGGCAGCCGGGGCCTGCTTTGCGGCCGCGATCCTCTTCCAGCAGACGGCCCTGGCCACGGCCGCGGCGGCTGGCCTCTGGCTGCTGCTGCTTCCCCAGGGACGTGGACGCCGGCCCCTTTTCGCCCTGGCACTCACGACATTCCTGCTGGTGGGAGCGGCTTTGGCCCCGTATCTGATCTGGGCTGGGCCCCGCAACGTCTTCTACCTGCTGGTCACCTCCTACGACAGCTACGCAAAGCAGTCGGTGGGCCTCTCTTTGGGAACCGTTTTTCCGCGGGTGGTGGCGCTGCTCCTCATTCCCCTGGGGGCGCTCTGGGGCAGAGGCGAGAGGGACCACGGGTGGCGCCTGGTCTGGATCTGGCTCGCAGCCAGCGCTCTGACGGCTGCCCTGCCCAACCGCCCATATGTGTTCTTCACCATCCCTCTGGTGGTCCCTCTCGCCCTGCTGGTGGCGCGTGTGCCAGACCCACGCGGCTGGCGGGTGTCGGCGCTGGTCCGATCGGGTCGGCGCCACGCCGGGGTCGTGCTCGCCGCCATGATCGCCTGCGCACTTTGGGGGCAGCTGCTGGCCACCGGCGGGGGGCTGGCGTCCTACACGACGGGAATCACGCTGGGCTATTACCAGAACTTCGCCCGTCGCGCTCTGGGTCAGGAGTCAGACCTCAGCTACCTCGACTTCTTCGACCACCGGGTGGCGGGGGAGAAGGAGGCGGCCGCGTGGATCGACCAGCACGGTCTCAGGGGCCAGAGCGCCCTGGCGTGGTCGTCTGACGCGTGGGTGTACCTGTTGGCCGGCGTCAATCCTGTCGTTCCGACGCCAGCCCTGTACGTGAACGAGATGTGGCTGGGCCCGAGCCGGGTCATGGATCGGGTGCGGGCCGGCCGGCCGGTGGTGGTGGTCACCACCCCTTCGTCCCTCTACGTGTACCCCCAGATCGTCCCTTACCTGAAGCAGTTTTACGTCGAGGTCTATCACCCTCACGAGTCCGAGGTGTGGGTCCGCCGTGGGCACCTGCCCGCCGGCGTGGTGCCGGTGAGCTCCTGAGCCGCCCAGTTTGCGGCCGGCGGACGCCATGGCTACCATCGAGGACTGTGCGATGGGGCGCAGGGAGACCCACGGTGGTGAGGCTGGTGGTGCCGTTGACTGCCACGGTCCTGCTGGTCGCCGGGTGTGCGTCGCCCGGGGTCGCGCGCCGCCCACCCGCCCGTCGGCCCACACCCAGGACCACAACGGTGGCGGCCAGAGCGAGAGAGGTGGCCAACGCCTTCATGGCCCAGCTGAAGACAGGAAGCTATGCGGCTCAGTGGTCCGAGCTGGCACCTCTGGCCAAGGAACAGTGGCCATCGGAGGCGGCTCGCTCAGCCATGCTGGGTGCCAAGTTCCAGGGCGCGTCGCATATCACCTCCTTCAGCCTGGGTCCGGTTGGTCCTGCCCCGACCTGGGTCAGCCCCGAGAATCCTTCCCAGGTGGTGAGAGGAGGTATGACGATCCCGGTATCGGTGACCTTTGCCGGCCCCGCGGCACTTCACCCAACCGGAGTGGCGGCAGATTACCGCCAGGAGCGCCTGGTGCTGGTGGCGAACGGGCGGGGCGCCCCCGAGGTCCTCGGGGAGGGGCCGGCATCACTGGACGCCCCCGTGATCGAGCCCGCCCAGCTGCCACAGGAGTCAGCCTCGGTGCCGGTGCTGATGTATCACGTGGTCGCACCGTTTCCCATCCCTTCGCAGTGGAACAGCACCTATGCCTACGACCTGGAGTACGGCCTCACCGTCACCCCTGGTCAGTTCGCCGGCCAGATGGCCTATCTGGCGTCAGTGCACGCCCACGCCATCTCGCTCAACCGCTTGGCGGACTTCCTCATCTACGGGCTGCCGCTGCCATCGAATCCGGTCGTGATCACCTTTGACGACGGGCGCGAGAGCCCCTACCAGAACGCGGTTCCGGTCCTGCTTCACTACGGATATACGGCCACCTTCTTCGTCCCCAGTGGAATGGTGGGCAAGTTCGTCAGATCGCTGACCGGGACCAACCCTCAGCACTACATGAGCTGGACCCAGATTCAGACCCTGGCTGACTCCGGATTCTGGATCGAGGACCACACCCTCTACGACAACGTCGCGCTCTGGGGGCTGTCCTCCTCACTGGTGACCCAGTTGGCCGGGCAGACCGCTCAGACCCTGGCCCAGCACACCGGGCGCCCGGTGCAGTTCATCGCATACAGCGGGCCCTGGCCGTATCCGACTCCGACCGGAGTCGGTCCATCCCAGACGGTTCTCTTCTCGGAGCTAGGGAATCTGGGCTATGTGGGCGGGGTGGTCGATGCCAGAGTTGACTCCGACCAGCAGACGACATCCCAGATCTGGCAGATCCCGCGGGTCAGAATGGTTCCCAACGAGGCGGGCACCGGTCTGTCGCCCTGGTTTTCCTGAGGAGGAAGCGCCCATGGCAGAGATGGTCGAGGTGATGGTGGAGATCCCCAAGGGCAGCCGCAACAAGTACGAGATGGACCACAAGACCCACCGCATCCGGCTCGATCGGGTGCTGCACTCGTCGGTGCACTATCCGACCGATTACGGATTCATTCCCGACACCCTGGCCGAGGATGGGGACCCTCTGGACGCCATGGTGGTGGTGGAGGAGGGCACCTTCCCGGGATGCTCGGTGCCGGCCCGGCCCATCGGCCTGCTCCACATGGCGGACGAACACGGCACTGACATCAAGGTGCTCTGCGTGGCCGCCTCAGACCCCCGCTTCGACCCTATCCGCGAGCTCGGGGATCTGGCCCCGCACTGGCTGCGCGAGATCGAGGTCTTCTTCGAGACATACAAGCAACTGGAGGACCTGAAGGAGGTCTCCGTGGGCGGCTGGGAGGGGAGGTCGGCCGCCTGGGCCGCGATCGAGGAATGCTCCCGCCGCCTGCGCGCCGACCTCTCCTCCTGAACTCGCGCCCGGGTCTCTATCATGGAATTCGTTCAGGCGGGCTTTTTGACCGCGCCCAGCAACGGGAGGTGCGATGAGACCCAAGGTTTCGATCATCGGGGCTGGCAACGTGGGTGCCACCACGGCCCAGCGGCTGGCGGAGTTGGACCTGTTCGACCTGGCCCTGGTCGATGTGGTGGACGGGTTGGCGGAGGGCAAGGCGCTGGACATGGCCGAGGCCGGTCCCATCCTGGGCTATGACACCCAGCTGGTGGGAGGCACCGACTATGCGATCACCGAGGGGTCGTCGGTGGTGGTGATCACCTCGGGGCTGGCCCGCAAGCCGGGCATGAGCCGCGACGACCTCATCAGTGCCAACGCCCAGATAGTGGGGGATGTGACCGAGCAGGTGATGCGCCGGTCGCCCCAGGCGGTGCTGGTGATCGTCACCAACCCACTGGACGCCATGACCGAGTTGGCCCTGCGTCGGAGCGGTCTGGACCGCTTCCGGGTGATCGGGATGGCCGGGATTCTCGACACCGCACGGTTCCGCTCCTTCCTGGCCGCTGAGTTGAAGGTCTCTGTGCGCAGCGTGGAGGCGTACGTGCTCGGTGGCCATGGCGACTCCATGGTGCCGCTGCGCGGAGTCACCAGCGTGGCGGGGGTTCCGGTGGGCCGGCTGATAGCCCAGCCGAGGCTCGAGGAGATAGTCCAGCGCACCAGGGATGGGGGGGCTGAGATCGTCAAGCTGCTGAAGTCCGGGAGCGCCTATTACGCGCCCTCTGCGGCAGCCGCCCAGATGGTGGAGGCGATCGCCGCCGACCGCCGTCAGGTGCTCCCCTGCGCCATCAGGCTGGATGGTGAGTACGGCTTGAGCGGAGTGGTGATGGGCGTGCCCGTGAAGCTGGGGGGAGCTGGGGTGTCAGAGGTGATCGAGGTGGAGTTGACCAAGGAGGAGCGAGCAGAGCTTGACCGGTCCGCTGAGGCGGTCCGGGAAGTCACCGCGGTACTACCCTGATGGCTGCTACCCTGACCCGTCCGGCTGACGCCGATGTGCGCCGCCAGGACCGCTGGTGGCTCTACCCCGCCAACGTGGTCGCGTGGCTGACCATCTTTGGTGTCTACAGCCTGTGGACCATCGTCTTCTTCCACAGCGATCAGTTCCACCAGTACCTCTCACCGTTCTACTCGCCCCAGGTGGCCGTCGGCAGGACCCCGGCATCGCCGGCGCTCTTCATCTTCTACATTCCCCTGGGATTTCGAGCCACCTGCTACTACTACCGCAAGGCCTACTACCGGTCCTTCTTCCAGGACCCTCCGGGCTGTGCAGTCAGAGAGCCGGCGGAGCTGGCGGCGGTGTCTCTGACCGGGCGGGGCAAGGCCTATCGGGGGGAGTCCCGATTGCCCTTCATCCTCAACAATCTGCACCGCTTCTTCATGTACTTCGCGGTGGGGTTCCTGGTGGTGCTCTGGATCGACGCCTACCAGGCGTTCTCCTACCACGGGCACTGGGGGATCGGGCTGGGCAGCGCAATCATGCTGGCCAACGTGATCTTCCTGACCGGCTACACCTTTGGCTGCCACTCTCTGCGCCATCTGGTGGGAGGCGGTAAGGACTGCTTCTCCTGCATCCTGGGCGGCCGCCAGCGCTACCAGGCCTGGCGCGGGGTGAGCTGGCTCAATGCCCGCCACTCCACCTTCGCCTGGATAAGCCTGTTCACCCTCATCCTCACCGACTTGTACATCCGGCTGCTGCAATTCGGGGTCATCCACGATCCCCATCTAGGCTTCTGAGGGGGGAGGAGATGACCATCGAGGCAACTTACGACGTCCTGGTGCTGGGGGCGGGCGGCGCCGGCATGCGGGCCGCTATCGCGGCATCTGAGCAGGGCTGCTCGGTCGGGGTCGTTTGCAAGTCGCTGCTGGGCAAGGCCCACACCGTCATGGCCGAGGGAGGGATCGCCGCGGCCCTGGGGAATATGGACTCGGAGGACTCTTGGGAGGTCCACTTCGGGGACACCATGCGCGGCGGGGCCATGCTGAACAACTGGCGCATGGTCGAGCTGTATGCCCACGAGGTCATCGACCGGGTCATCGAACTGGAGCAGTGGGGCGGGGTCTTCGACCGCACCAAGCGTGGAGCGATCAGCCAGCGGGCCTTCGGCGCGCACTCCTGGCGGCGTCTGGCCCACATCGGGGATCGCACCGGGTTGGAGCTGATTCGCACCTGCCAGGACCGCCTGGTGCACACCGAAGGGGTCACCGTGCACATGGAGACCACCCTGACCCGGCTGCTCAAGGATGGAGACCGGGTCGCCGGAGGGGTGGGCTATCAGCGCGCCACCGGGGAGCCCGTCGTGATCCGGGCCAAGGCTGTGGTGCTGGCGACCGGAGGTTGGGGGCGGATGTTCCGGATCACCTCCAACTCCTGGGAGGGAACCGGCGACGGCGCCGCCATGGCCTACGAGGCGGGCGCCGAACTAAAGGACATGGAGTTCGTTCAGTTCCATCCGACCGGGATGGTCTGGCCGCCCGGGGCCAGAGGAATCCTGGTCACGGAGGCGGTCCGCGGCGAGGGGGGGATCCTCCGCAACAGTGCCGGCGAGCGGTTCATGGCCCGCTACGACCCCATCAAGAAGGATCTGTCGTCCCGGGACGTGGTGGCGAGGTCGATCTTCAAGGAGGTCCAGGCTGGACGGGGCTCCCCTCACGGGGGGGCGTTCCTGGATGTGACCCATCTGGGGGCGGATACGATCCGCCGCCGGCTGCCGTCCATGTACGAGCAGTTCCACAGCCTGGCCGGGGTCGACATCACCAAGGAGCCCATGGAGGTTGCTCCCACCATCCACTACACCATGGGCGGAATCAACGTCGTCGCGGAGACCGCGGCCACCACCGTCCCGGGCCTCTACGCGGCCGGGGAGTGCGCCGCCGGCTTGCACGGGGCCAACCGGCTGGGGGGCAATTCCCTGGGGGACATCTTGGTCTTCGGCCGCCGGGCCGGGGATGCGGCGGCTGAGTTCGTGAAGCTGCATGACAAGCTCCCGCGGATCAGCCCCGCGGAGGTGGAGGCTGAGCAGGCGGTCCTGATGCGCCCGCTCTCGGGCGGCAAGGGTGAGGACCCCTTCAAGCTTCACCGCGAGCTTCAGGACGTCATGCAGTCCGGGGCCGCCATCGCCCGAACCGAACAGTCTCTGACCGAAGCGTTGGAGCAGATCCTGGAGATGAAGGAGCGGGCGGAGCGCATCCGGGTGCCGGGAACCGCGGCCTACAACCCTGGCTTCAGCGGGGCGCGGGACGACATCTTCATGCTCACCGTCAGTGAGGCGATCGTGCGTTCGGCCCTGGAGCGTCGCGAGAGCCGAGGCTCGCAGTGGCGCCTGGATTATCTTGAACGCGACCCAGAGCTGGGTCAGGTGAACCTCATCACACGCAAGGCGGCGGGCGGTCAGATGGAGATCGTCCGGGCACCGATTCCGCCAATGCCCGAGGGGCTGCGCAAGCTGACCGAGGGGGAGACCAGGGTCGCCGCCACCGCGGTGGCAGACCTGGCTGAAGCCAAGCTCAAGGCCAAGCGCAAGGGTCCAGAGCCGAAGGTCGAGGTGTCACCCGAGGATGAGCACCCCAAGACCTTGCGGATCAGCTACGACGATGGCATGACCGACCGCGAGGTGCAGATGCGGGTCTGGCGTGGCAACGCCGAAGGCGGCGCCTTTGAGCAGTTCACAGTGCCCCAGGTTCAGGGGATGGTGGTGCTCGACGCCGTGCATTGGATCCAGGCCAACGGGACCGGGGACCTGGCGGCTCGGTGGAACTGCAAGGCCGGCAAGTGCGGTTCCTGCAGCGCGGAGATCAACGGCCGCCCGTCGCTCATGTGCAAGACCCGAGTCGACGAGGTGCTTGAGCATGCCGGCGAGATTGTGGTCCAGCCGATGCGGTCCTTCCCCAAGGTGGAGGACCTAGTGACCGATGTGAGCTGGAACTATGAGGTGAACCGGCGGATCCAGCCATTCACGCCGGCGGCTGGGGAGCAGGCTCCCTTTGTGATCTACCAGCATGACATCGAGCGCGTGATCGAGCATCGGCGCTGCATCGAGTGCTTCCTCTGCCAGGATGTCTGCCACGTGCTGCGGGAGCACGATGGCACGGGACGCTTTTTTGGACCTCGGTTCATGGTCCGCATGGCGTCTCTGGAGATGCATCCCAAGGATGTCGCCAACCGCCTGCCCCAGCTCTATGGCGAGGCAGGGGTCGCCATGTGCAACATCACCAAGTGCTGCACCGACGTCTGTCCGGAGCACATCGGCATAACCGACAACGCCATCATCCCGATGAAGGAGAGGGTGGCCGATCGTCACTACGACCCGCTGCGTCGGACGCTGCGGGTGCTGGCCAGGGGAAAGCTCGAGTAACGGGGAGTGGTGGGCCCGAGCCGGGCCCACCACTCCCGGAACAGCCCACGAGACGGACGCTCAGCGTTGGGAAAGGCGCGTCAGTGCTGTCCCCGCACGATCACCACCGGGACCACCGAGTGCTGGCCGCACTCCTGACTGACCGAACCCAACAGCAGCGCCTTCAACCCTCCCAAGCCACGCGCCCCCACCACCAGCAGCTCAGCGTCTCTGGCACGGTGAACAAGTATCTCGGCAGGGTGGCCCTCCGCGGCTTCCGCGACAACCTTGACATCGGGGGCGAGCGTTCCCACCTCCGCTTGCGCGCGACTGACCGCATCCTTGGCGGACGCCTCGAGAGCATCGACCACATCCTGGGTCACCGACCCGGCGGCGATCTGGGGGATGCTCCAGGCGCTCACCAATTCCAACGAAGCACCGCGCAGCTGTGCCTCCGTGCTGGCCCAGCGAACGGCGGCCATTGATTGGTCTGAGCCGTCGACCCCGACGACGATCTTGGGCATGAACGACCTCCCTTCGGCAGCCCCCGCCTGTGGGCGGGCGCTGGTCAATGTTATCCCGGTTATCCCGCCAGCAGCGCTTCGATGCGAGCGGAGCCCTGGGTGGTGCGCTCCATCCGATCCGGGCTCCCCGCCAGGGGCGGCACCTGCGGCCGCGGTCCGTGCGCCTGCCGTGCGCCTGCATGGACGGCGGCGCAGGCGGTCGGTCAGGTCTTGGTGGCCGGGATGTCAGCAGCGGCGGGCGCCCCCGAGCTGGCGATCACCTCAGGAGACAGGTAGACCTTGTCCAAGAGCCGCCCGTTCTGGTAGCGCAGCCTCAACGTGCCTCCCTTGGCGCACTGTAGCCGGTGCAGAGCCCAGGGGGGACGCCGGTCCTGGGTTGCCCAGTAGGCCTGGATCGGGTCCCCGTGACTTACGCACACGAAGGTGCTTCCGGGGTGGTCGCGCAGCCCCTCGTCGATTACCCGGGACACCCGACCGTGCATCTGGCCCATGGTCTCGTCCCCACGGAGCATCCCGGGCCAGACCATGTGGACCCACCAGCGGGGTTTGCGCCATATGACGTCTTTGTATTTGGTTCCCTGCAGGTAGCGCCCGAACTCCGCCTCGATGAGGTCCGTCCGTTCCAGCACCGGCACCGGCGGGGTCAGCTCCGCCACCAGCAGGGCCGCCGTCTCCCTGGCCCTCTGCAGGGGGCTGATGTACACGGCCGCGATCGGGAACTGGGCCAGGTACCGTCCCAGCGCGCGCCCCTGCTCCTGGCCCTTGGGGCTGAGGCCGAAGTTGGGAAGATGCCCGTAGAGCACTCCATCAGGGTTGGCCACGTCACAGTGTCTGGTGAGATAGCAGGTGGTGATCTGAGTCGGGTTGGAGGTCACAGCTCCATGCTACGGGCCCGATGGGGGAGGTTGAGCGGGTCCTCGGCCGAGCGGTCGCCGGAGAAGCTGCGACCGGGGCCGGTCGGAGCGTCACAATTGCAAGCGGACTCCCCGCCCCCTTAGCTCAGTGGATCAGAGCGGCGCCCTTCTAAGGCGACGGTCGGTGGTTCGAATCCACCAGGGGGTACGTGAGGCTCAAGAGAGGCGCCTGCGGCGTTACCGAATTTGCGGGAACATAGCCGGGTGAGGAGTGAGGAGGTCTGGGTTCAGTCCACGGTCTGTGGCTCACTTCACTCTGATGCCGCCGTCTTGACCGGTGGGCGGTCTTCCGGTCGGCCCGAGACGGAAGCCCAACCTCGGGTCCACTCCGAAGCAAAGGGAAGTTCCCGGCCAGATGATGGCCGCTGAGCCCAGCATGGAGAGGCCCGAGCAGGGGGCCGGGAACTCGCCTGTTCGCAGGCCGTCCCCAGGGGTGCGTCCGGATGGCGGCCGTTCTCCGACCTTGAAGTTGACCCAATGGTCTCTCCGGCTCCTGATGGGACACCTCTCGCCCGGGGGAGTTGACGTCGCGGGCCTGGACCTGGTGCCTGCGCGGGGCCCTCTGCTGGTCTGCTCCAACCATCTCTCAAATCTCGACCCGCTGGTGTTCGGGGCCGTGTTCCCACGGGTCATGCATGCCATGGCCAAGGCCGAGATGTTCGACAACCCCTGGCTGCGCAGGTACCTGGAGCAGTGCAATTGCTTTCCCGTGCGGCGGGGGGCACCGGACCGCCGGGCCCTGCGCTCGGCGCGCGCTGTCCTGGACTCGGGCGGGTCGCTGGTGGTGTTTCCGGAGGGGCACCGGAGCTACGGCGCGGGGATGCTGCCATTCGAGCCTGGGATCGGGTTTTTGGCCATCCAGACCGGGGCCACCATCATCCCCTGCGGAGTCTGGGGGACCGAGGCGGCCCTGCCCCGAGGAAGGCTGCTGCCGCGCCGCGCCAAGATCCACTTCCGGGTCGGGACCCCCTACCGCGCAGTGGGCGGACGCCCCCAGGAGGTCAGCGAGGAGATTCAGCGCCGGGTGTCGGAGCTCCTTCCCACAAGGTACCGCGAGTCAGCTGACCGAAACCAGTGAGATGGTGAAGATAAGGGTGGAATTGGCGGGGATCTTCGGGCTGGGGCTGGTGCAGCCATAGCCCAGGGCTGGTGGGATCACCAGCTCCCGGGTGCCTCCTGCCTTCATTCCCGGCACCCCCTCCACCCAGCCCTGGATGACCTTGCCAGCCGAAAGGGTGAGGGAGACGGGCTTGCCGTGGTTGTCAACCGCACTGCTGTCGAAGACAGTGCCGTTGACCAGCTTGCCCACATAGGTGACGCTCACGGTGGAGTTCAGCTTGGCGGTGGTGCCGGTGCCCAGCTTCAAATCCTTGACCTGAAGGTTGCCCGAGAGAATACGCGCTCCGGTCAGGGTGTAATCAGCCTTGGTCGCTGGGTTGACGCAGGAGCTGGGTGAGGCCTTGGGGGAGGTGCTGGGCGAGGCTGCCACCTGCGCCCCCGTGGAGGGAGTCGGGGTGGGCGAGGCCACCCCGGAGTCGAAGGATGCTCCGCAGGAGCTGACCAGGACGGCAAGGCCCACAGCGATCAGAGGGGCGATGGCTAGGCGTGTCGTCTTGGCTCGATTCAATGCGTGGTCTCCAATTGGGGATGGGGTGAGAATCTAGGTTAGCGGCCCCGCCCATCGCGGGCTGCCTGGCACCTCGAGGTCCAGGGCACGCTCAGACCGGGTGATGACCGTTGCTGGCGGGGCAGACGTGGCCTTCTGGGTCAATCGGGAAGTGGCAGATCGGGCATATCGGGCGACCCCCCGAGACCGCTCGCAGGGCGCTCTCTCCCAGCCTGCGGATCTGCCGGACAGTGGCGACCAGCCGCGCCGCACGGAGGTTGCCCACATCCTCTTCGGGTTCGGCTTCGGCCTCCTCATCGTCATCGCCGAGGTGCAGTGTGGGCATCTCCTCCAAGAGCAGGGTGCAGTCGCCGCCGGGGGCGTTGAGGGCGAGCTGAATGCTCCCCACCCGCCAACCGGGTGGGCTCTCCGGGCTGGTGATCGGATCTGGGGCGAATCCCGAGTGGCCCTCCTCCGGCTCCAGAATGCTGAGGATTTGGGCCCCGAGCTCCTGCAGTTGGGCCTTCTCCAGGATCAGGGTGCAGGTGGAGTGGCCCTGCCTGGCCTCCAGGAAGAAGGTGCGGTTGCCTGGCTCGCCCACCACGCCCACCGTGATCACGTCCGCGGGGTCGAAGTCCACCTCAATCAATGCCATCCGCCCATTGTGCCGACACCGGAAGTGATGGTGCAGCCGCGATCAATGGACCGGGTCGAGCGGTCCCCGATTCTCGGCGGCGCGCTCGATGTGGGCGGCGGCGTTGATGATGGCCAGGTGGGTGAACGCCTGCGGGAAGTTGCCCAGCAGCGCGCCCGACTTCGGGTCCAGCTCCTCGGAGAACAGGCCCAGGTCGTTGCCGTGAGCGATCAGTCGCTCGAAGAGGTCCCGTGCTGGGCCAAGTTGCCGCTGCAGCGCGAGGTTGTTCACCAGCCAGAAGGAGCACAGCAGGAATGTGCCCTCGCTGCTTCCCAGCCCGTCGTCTCTGCGATACCTGTAGACGAAGCCGCTCTCGTCGGTGAGGTCGCGGCGGATCGCCTCCACGGTCTGGCGCACCCGCGGGTCCATCGCGGGCAAGAAATTGAGCATTGGGATCATCAGGGCGGTGGCATCGAGGGCATCCTCGTCCAGGGCCTGGCGGAAGCTGCACAGCTTCTCGCTCCAGCCCCTGGTCAAGATGGTGTGGCGGATCTCCTCTTTGGTCCAGACAAGCGCCTGGCGCCTGGGCATGGGGATCTTCAGCTGATCGGCGAGCATGAGCCCACGGTCCAGGGCAACCCAGCACTGCAGCTTGCTGTAGAGGAAGTGGCGCTGCCCTCCTCGAACCTCCCAGATGCCGTTGTCGGGCTGATCCCAGCTCTTAGCGACATGCTCGAGCATGTCCCGCAACCCCTGGCGAACCCCGGGGGCCTCGATCTGGCCGTAGCGCAGATGCAGGTAGACCGAGTCCAGGGTTTCTCCGTAGATGTCCATCTGCAGCTGATCGGCGGCGCCGTTGCCGACCCGGACCGGCTTGGACTTCTGGTAGCCCTCCAACTGGCCCAGCTCGACCTCGGGCAGTTCGGTCCTGCCGTCGATCCCGTACATCGTCTGCCACTGGGCGGGATGCTGGCGGTGGACGCGGCCCAGCCAGGCCATGAAGGCGGTGCACTCCTGGTGGTAGCCCAGGAGCTGGAGCGCGTACACCAGAAAGGCGGAATCCCTAAGCCAGGTGAAACGGTAGTCCCAGTTGCGGCTTCCCCCTATCCACTCCGGTAAGGATGTGGTGGGGGCTGCCACAATCGACCCTTCGGGCGCATAGATCAGGAGCTTTAGGGTGAGGGCGGAGCGCAGGACCAGATCCAGGTACGGCCCGTCGTAGTTGGACCTGCCGATCCAGTCCTCCCAGTACTTCTTGGTTTCGGCCAGCATCTTCTCGGCCTCGGCACCGTGCTCGTAGGTGCGCTGGCCGTCGTAACGGACGACCACCGCCTGGCGCTCCCCTTGTCTCAGCTGTAGGAGTTGGACGAACGCCCGTCCCTGCTTCCGCCAGCCACCCGGACCGTCGAGATGCATGTGTAACTCCCCCTGCTCCAGCTCCAAGCAGGAGTCGTCGGAGCCGGCCAATGTGGCCTGAAGCTCGGCGGTGCCATACTCCGGGCGCGCATCAACGTGGACCGAGACTTCAAGGTCCGAGTCGGGAGCCTCCAGCAAGCGGACCAGAACATGGTCCTGCTCCAGAGTCTTCTGGTGTTCCCGAACCACCATGAAGTCGGTGATGCGAAGCCTGCCGCGGGGACTGCTGAGGGTGGTTTCCAAGATGTTGGTTCCGGGCAGATAGCGGCGGCTATCGGAGATCAGTCCGTCCTCCACCTCAACCCACAGTGATCCCCCGTTGTCCGCATCCAGGA
>JAJZJU010000068.1 GCA_021809895.1 bacterium | reverse complement strand
CTGGCAAGGGCAGCCGCAGCCCGGGTCGGCCCCGCCCCAACGAGAGGTTGAGCCTGCCGTCCGGCGCTATCCGCCAGCCAAACCCCTTGGAGAACGACAGCGGCCGGTAGTTCTTGTGCCGCCAGGGCGCGCGCGTCTTGATACCCTTCCTGCGCAGCGCCCTGGAGGTCTTGATCGCATCCCAGAGGTCGTAGGCGATCTCCTCGGCGGTGTGCGCATGCAAGGGGCGTGACTCGGCCGGCAACGTGGTCAGGAACTTGCGGACCTCCTTCTTGCCGGCTTTGCGCCCAGCCGCCCATTCATCGCGGGTCCACTGGACGGCCTGGTTCCACAAGTCGGCGGCCAGATGTGCGGCCTCATGGGCGCGGCGGTAATCACCGCCGTTGAGATCGACTCTGACGATCGCCGTGCGAACTGAGTTCATCTATCCCACCGTACCACTGCATCTCCGGGCAGAAAGGCCTGCGCCGTGCCGACCGATCCAATCGGCCTTGACCCCTCCCTCACGGAAGGGGGTTGCGGCCGAATCTTGCTCAATTGCGGGTGGCGGCGGCGGCGGCGCTCGAGGGGACGCCTCCTCCGCGCCGGACCGCGGGCCGGGGGTCCATGTGCCGCCAGGCGGTGAGCAGGGCGGCGGCGTTGAAGATGGAGGAGTAGGTCCCGGACGCGATTCCCAGCAGCAGGGCCAGGGCGAACCCCTGGATGGAGGCCCCGCCCAGAAGGACCAGGGTCAGCAGCACGAAGATCACGGTCAATGAGGTGTTCAGGGATCTGGTCATGGTCTGAGCGATGGAGAGGTTCACCACCTGGTCGAAGCTCATCCGCGAGCCCTGCAGGCGCAGGTTCTCCCTGATCCGGTCGAAGACCACGATCGTGTCGTGCACCGAGAAGCCGACCACGGTCAGGACCGCGCTCACGAACAGGGCGTTGACCTGGCCCAGGTCCGAGAAGTGGCCCAGGATCGCCCACAGCCCGACCAGCACGAAGATGTCGTGCATGAGGGCGACCATGGCCGCGATGGCGAAGCGGCGCGCGCTGATCAGGGTCTGGGAGAAGCGGAAGCCCAGGTACAAGGAGATGAGGACAGCCGAGATTATGACCAGGAAGACCGAGCTCACCACCAGGCTGCTGGCTATGGTCGGCCCCACCGTGCTCTCGTTGAGGTTGAGGCTGCCGTCCTTGGCCTTGGTTATCCCGAACTTCTGGTCCAGGGCCTGGGAGATCGAGGACACCTCCCCGGCCGGGATCGGCTCAGTCTGGACGTCGTAGTAGCGGTTGGCCTGGGCCAGCACCTGCGCGTGCGCCTTGGGGGCCACCTCGTTCACCACCTTGAGAACCTGGGCCTGGGTGGTGGGCTGGCGCAGCTGCATCGCCAGGGTGTCACCACCGGTGAAGTCGATCCCCAGGTTGAAGCCCGCCACCATGATGGTGATGATTCCGGGCACGATCACAATCAGCGAGGCGGCGAAGTACCAGTTGCGGTGGCTGATCACGTCGAACCGCCGCCCCGAGCGGAACTGCTGCGCCAGCCTCTCCGAGGGCAGGATCCTGGTGTAGAGGGTGGGACGCCTGGCGAAGGCGAACCAGCGCCCCACGTAGTGGAGCAGGGAGTGGGTGATCACGATCGCTGAGAACATGCTGACCGCCACCCCTATGAACAGGGTGAGCGCGAACCCCTGGACGTCGGAGGCTCCGAAGAAGAACAGGATGGTGCAGGTGATCATGGTGGCGATGTTGGAGTCGCGGATCGCCGGCCAGGCCCGCCGGAAGCCGTACTCCACCGCCAGTTCCAGGGGCCGGCCCTGGCGCAGCTCTTCCTTGGTTCTTTCGAATATCAGCACGTTGGCGTCGACCGCCATGCCCACGCTGAGGATGAAGCCGGCCAGCCCCGGCAGGGTGAGCACGACCGGGATCAGCTGGTAGATCGCCAGCACGATCAGGGCATAGAAGACCAGGGCGATGCTGGCCAAAAAGCCCGGGAAGCGGTAGTACATCAGCATGAACAGGACCACCAGGATCAGCCCCAGGGCGCCCGCGTTCAGGCTCTGACGCACCGACTGCTTGCCCAGGCTGGAGGAGACGGTGGTGGACTGCAGGACCCCGATCTGGGCGGGCAGGGAGCCGGCGTTGATGTCGTCCACCAGCTGTTGGGCAGAGTTGAAGGTGAAGTTTCCGGTGATCTGGGTCTGGTTGCTGCTGGGACCGTCCACCACCGGTGCGGTCAGGACCTGGTTGTCCAGGAAGATCGCCACCTGAGCCGTGGGCGGCGCCCCGGTGCTGCTCCCACCCGCGCCGGAGGTGCTGCAGCCCGGGTTCTTCTCACAGGCAGCGGTTGTCACCTTGCTCCAGACGGCCGCCCCCTGGGAGTTGAAGGTGATGTCCACCGAGTAGCCGCCTCCGGGGTTGTTGCCCACCGCCGCCGCGGTCACGTCCGAGGACGGCAGGTTCTTGAGGATCTTCCAGTGGTAGGCGACCCCGGTCGAGGAGACCGGGTAGTCCAGAGGGTTGTTGAACTGGCAGCTCGACTTGGGGTGGTTGGCCGGAAAGCATGCGCTGGGCACCAGCTGCTCCTGGTCGATGCAGGTCTGGGTGGTGCACGTGCCCGCGGACCCGTTGACGGTCGGCTTGCCGGGCACCGCCACCGCGAAGTGCAGCTGGGCGGTCTGCCCGATGGTCTTCAGAGCCTGGCTGATGCCGACCCCCGGCAGCGTGACCAGGATCTCGTTGCTGCCCTGGGCCTGGACCTGGGTGCCCGACACGCCCAGAGCGTTGACCCGCTTCTGCAGGATGGTCAGGCTCGCCGTCTGCGCCTCGGCCATGGTCTTGCCCTTGGGCAGGCCGGTGCGACAGCCAATCCCGGGGGGGTTGTTGGGCCCCTGGCAGATCGCCAGGAGCAGGGACGTCCCACCGGAGAGGTCAAGGCCCTTGTGGATGTATATCGGAGTGCCGAACAGAGCCGGCTCCTTGTTGGCGGGATAGCTGGCGGTGATCGGCTTGTGGCGGACGGCGACGTTGTAGATCTGGGAGTAGCCGTCGATGACGACAGCCCCCAGGACCAGCAGAACCACCAGGCCCAGCCACCACCGGTTGATCCGGATCATCGGGTCGGCACCGCACGGAAAAGACGTGATCTACTCAAGGAGTCCTGATTTTAGGGCTCTGTGCCAAACCGGTAGAAATCCGGTGTTGCGGCTGGGTCCTGGGAACTGGCGGCCCTGCCCGCTTCCTCGATCAAGGGCAGCCACCGCGGCCGCGGCTGCGGCGGCACCCGGCGCTGTGGGGCGCAGCTCTCAGCCCCGGGTTTGGCCGGGTGGGGAGGTCCGCAGCGCTCATGGCTCGGCGCCGAACAGCTCTCCCATCACCTCGACCGCCGCGCCCGAGCCATCGGTGGGAGGCTCCATGCCCAGGTGCCGGTAGGCCCCCGCGGTCGCCATCCGGCCCCTGGGGGTGCGCTTGAGCATGCCCAGCTGGATCAGGTACGGCTCCACCACCTCCTCCAGGGTGTGGGGCTCCTCCGACAGCGCCGCCCCCAGGGTGCTCAGCCCCACGGGACCGCCCCCGAACTGCTGGCAGATGAGTGAGAGCAACCTGCGGTCAGAGCTACCGAGCCCTATCTCGTCCACCTCAAGCAGGCGCAGCGCCTCCTCCGCCATCTCCACCCGTATCCTGCCGTCGCTTTTGACCATGCAGTAGTCACGCACCCGCCGCAGCAGCCGGTTGGCCACCCGCGGCGTTCCCCGGGAACGGGAGGAGATGAGCTCCAGCGAATCCTGGTCCATCTCCACCCCCAGCAGCCGGGCGGAGCGGGCCACGATTGTGCGCAACTCCTCGGGCTGGTAGAAGTCGAGCCGGAAGGTGGCCCCGAAACGGTCCCGCAGCGGCGCCGAGAGCATCCCCTCTCTGGTGGTCGCCCCGATCACGGTGAAACGCCCCAGGGAAAGACGGATCGTCTGCGCCCCCGCTCCCTTGCCGGACACGAAGTCGAAGGCGAACTCCTCCATGGCTGGATAGAGGCTCTCCTCCACCGCCCGCTGCAGTCGATGGACCTCGTCGATGAAGAGCACGTCCTGGTCCTGAAGGCTGGTGAGAAGGCTGGCCAGCGCTCCCTGGAACTCGATCGCGGGACCGCTGGTGACCCGCAGATTCACTCCCATCTCGGCCGCCACGATGTTGGCCAGGGTGGTCTTGCCCAATCCAGGCGGTCCGCAGAGGAGCAGATGCTCGACGGGCTCACGCCTCATCTTGGCCGCCTGCATCAGAATCTCGAGCTGGTCCTTGACCTGGGCCTGGCCCACGAACTCGTCCAGCCGCCGGGGCCGCAGCTGGCGGTCCAGCTCAGGTTCGTCGCGGGCTGCCTGGGGCAGCAGGACCTCCTCGGAGTCGATCACGACAACCTCCCATTCCCGCTCGGCGCGAGCCGCCTCAGAGCGTCACGCACCAACACCTCGATGGTCCGTTCGGAGCCGGCATCCGGGGAGCTGTCAGCCAGCTCCAGAGCGACCGCGCGCCGCGCCTCTGCGGCCGGGAACCCCAGCGCCGCCAGGGCCTCCACCGCCCGCTCACCCAGAGCCCCCACGGATGCTGCAACCGGGGCTCCCGGCACCGCCCGCAACGACTCCACCCTGCCCTTGAGCTCCAACACGATCCGGCGGGCGGTCTTGGCCCCGATCCCGGGAGCCGCCGCCAGCAGGTCGAAGTTCTCCTGGGCGATCGCCTCGACCAGGCCCTGCCAATCGGAGCGTGACAGGATCGCCAGGGCGGCCTTGGGCCCAATGCGCTCCACCCCCAGCAGGTGGCGGAAGAGGACCAGCTCCTCCGGGCTCACAAAGCCGTAGAGGGAGATGGCGTCCTCTCTCACCGAGGTGTGGATTTGGAGGGTGACCTCCTCCTTGGCCGCCTGCATCTGGGCCAGCGCCCGCTGGTGGAGGTGGACCTGGTAGCCCACACCTCCCACCTCCAACACCACCCACTCCTCCTCAACCCTGGCCACCCGGCCCCGCAGCGACCCGATCACCTCCCCGCCCTCGCGGCGGTGGTGACCGCCCGTCGCAGTCCGAGCGCGTGCTGATGGCAGATGCCCACCGCGCAGGCGTCACTCAGGTCGTCGGGACCGGCGGGGACCTCCTCTCCCAGGATGAGCCGCACCATGCGAGCTATCTGGCGCTTGTCGGCCGACCCACTGCCGCTGACCGATTGCTTGACCTCGGCCGGGGTGTACTCGACCAGTGGCACCTGGGCCTTGGCCACGGCGCAGACCAGCACGCCTCTGGCCTGGCTGACGGCCATCGCGGTCGAGGTGTTGCGGCTGAAGAAGAGCCGTTCCATGGCCACCGCACCCGGGCGGGCTGCGGCCAGGATCCGCCCCATCTCATCCCAGAGCTGCAGCAGCCTGGCACCCTGCTCCAGGCCGGCCTGGGTGCGCCAGTAGCCGGCCGAGTTCAATCGCAGGCGCCCGCCCTCACCATCCACCAGCGCCCACCCGGTGAGCGCGAGACCCGGATCCACCCCCAAGACCAGCACCTGTTACTCCTTCGCAAGCTCCGGGGGCCCGGTTAGGGCTCAGACCTCCGCCAGCGCCTCGTCGGGCAAGACCGCGTTGCAGTGGACCTCGCTGACGTCATCGTGCTCCTCCAGCGACTCCAGCAGCCGCACCACCGCCTGGGCATGCTTCTCGTCAACCTCGACCTGGTTGGTCGCCTGCATGGTGACCTCAGCGCTCTCCACCCGGTAGCCGGCGTCGGCGAGCGCCTGGCGCAGCGCCTCCAGCCGCTCCGGAGCCACGTAGACCTCCACACCGGAATCCTCAACCTGGACGTCGTCTGCGCCCAGCTCGATCGCCTCCAGGGCCAGCTGCTCGGAGTCCTTGTCGCCAGGGCTGATCACGACCAGGCCGGTCCGGTTGAACATCCAGCCCACCGAGTTGGCCTCACCGAGGCTGCCGCCGGAGCGGGTGAACAGATTGCGGATGCCGGCCACGGTGCGGTTGCGGTTGTCGGTCAGGGCATCGACCAGGATCGCCACCCCTCCCGGGCCGTAGCCCTCGTAGCGGATCTCCTCGATCGCCGCCCCCTGAAGCTCACCGGTGCCACGCTTTATCGCCCGCTCGATGTTGTCGGCGGGCATGTTGACCTCGCGGGCCTTCTGCATCGCCAGCCGCAACCTGAAGTTGCTTCCCGGGTCGGCGCCACCTTCTCGGGCCGCCACCGTGATCTCGCTGGCGACCTTGGTGAAGGTCTGGCCCTTGCGAGCGTCCACCACTGCCTTCTTGTGCTTGATCCCCGCCCACTTGGAGTGCCCAGACACCGTCTACCTCCGCTTCCTTGGGCCGGTGTGCGAATCACCAATCAACAGAACATGCATTCCCATTCATTCTAGCGCCACCGGATGTGGTCAAGAGCGTAGCACTGAGGCCGCCCGGCCCTGGAGGTGCTCAGTGGACGCGCAGCCGGACCACCCGACGCTTGCCGACCCGCAGCACCATCCCCTCCCGGGTGGACAGTGGCTCCGACCAGCTGGAAATGACGGTGTCGTCGAGGCGGACTCCCCCTTGACTGACCAGCCTGGCCGCCTCGCTGCGCGACCCCGCCAGGCCCGTTCTCACCAGCAGCTCCCGCAGGTCGACCGGGTCGGAGCTGACCTCGACCTCGGGGATGGCGGTGGGCAGCTTGCGGTCCCGGAAGACAGCGTCGAACTCCAAGGAGGCGTCCCGGGCCGACCGCTCGCCGTGGAACTGGGCCACCACCCGGGCCGCCATCTCCGCCTTCAGCCGTCGCGGGTGGACGCTGCCGTCCGCCAGCCCGTCCCGCCAAGCGGCGAGCTCCGCATCATTTGCGTCGGTCAGAAGCTCCAGGTACGAAAGGATGAGGTGGTCGGGGATCGACATCAGCTGCCCGAACTGCTGCCCGGGCGGGTCGGCCACGGCCACCGCGTTGCCCAGCGACTTGCTCATCTTGCGCTGTCCATCCAACCCCACCAGCAGCGGCACGGTGACGATGTCCTGAGGAGGCATGCCGTAGGCCTGCTGCACCTCCCTACCCCGCAGTAGGTTGAAGAGCTGATCGGTGCCGCCCAGCTCCACGTCGGCTTCCACAGCCACCGAGTCATAGCCCTGGAGGAGCGGATAGAAGAGCTCATGGACCCCGATCGGCTGCTCACCGCGCATTCGCTGGTCGAAGTCGGAACGCTGCAGCAGCTGGGCGACGGTGGTGGTCCTGGCCAGCCGCAGCACCTGGTCGAGCTGGAAGGAGGAGAACCACTCGCTCTGGTGGCGCACCTCCACTCGTCCTTTGTCCACCACCCGAAAGAGCTGGTCCAGGTAGGTCCGGGCGTGGAGGTCCACCTGCTCTGGACTCAGCTGGGGCCTGGTGGCAGAGCGGCCGGTGGGGTCTCCGATGCGAGCCGTGTAATCGCCGATGATCAGCACGGGCAGGTGGCCATGTTCCTGCCAGCGCCGCAAGAGTCGCATCGGGACCGTGTGGCCGAGATGGATGTCGGGCGCGCTGGGATCGACCCCGAACTTGATCCTGAGCGGCTTGCCACTCTTCAGCCGAGCCTCCAGGTGCGCCCTGTCGACACAGTCGACGACCCCGCGCAGGAGCCCGGCCACCGGCTGGTCCGCTGGGGCCTTCATCATCTGACCCAGAGCGTACCGCAGTGCCACCGGCTGGCAACTCGCCCAAGGCCCGCTCTCGGCTCAGCTGTCGGTATCTTTGACCCTGTAGGTGGCCCTGGTGGGCTTGATCGGGCGCATCATGAACTCCGGACGCCGCTGCCCGTTCGGCCCCAGCCGCGGCCTGGCCAGCGCCAACCACTCCCGATACACCTGGCGGCTCCTGGCGGTGTCCACGAAGACGTCACCATAACGATCCCCTTCCCTGGCTTTCTCCAGGCGCACCCGCTGCAGCCAGCAGTGCATGCCCGACCATGGGTCGGGCTGCACCGGGAAGGCCAGGTTCTGATGCACCCCAGGGTCCTCCCACCAGATCCTCTCGCTGTCCGGATCAGTGGACTCGAATGGCTCTATGCCGCCCTTGTAGCGAAGCAGCCAGCCCGACTCGGTGGGGCGTGTCAGCTCGACCGGGCCCGACACCCAGCGGCTCCCCTCGCCCTCGTGCAGGCGCCACCGGCCCATGTGGTGAGAGAGAGCGCAGACCCCGGGCCGGATGGCCTCCGTGGCCCATACCCGGCAGACAAAATGCCCGATGGCGGTCGAGATCCGCGCCAGGTCCCCGGTCTCCACGCCGTGGCGGGCGGCGTCGTCGCGGTTGAGCCAGAGAGGGTGACTGTTGGAGATCTCGTTCAAGTACTTGGCGTTGCCCGACCTGGTGTGGATCAGGGTCGGCAGCCTGAAGGTCGGCACCAGGACCAGCTCACCCTCTTCCAGGTCGATCCTGCGCCGGGAGACATGCGACTCGATGTAGCCAGGGGTCGCCTGATCCCCGAACCCGAAGTCCTTCATGCTGGTGGAGTAGATCTCCAACTTGCGAGAGGGCGTCAGCCACCCCTGGGTCACAGATCCGTCCTCATGCACCAGCCCGACCGACCCCGCCTCTCCCACCAGGGGAGCCGCCTCGTCATCCCCGACCGGGCGCCGGAGCACGCCGTGGGAGTCCGGAGAGGCACCCGCCATCTCGGATTCGGTGAGCTGGCGCTCGTCAATCCGGTACTGATCGTGGGAGAGCTCGACCGCGCCGAACCTGCGCATGTAAGCAAGCGGGGTCAGGCCCAGGGCGGCCGCCTTCTCAGGGAGCCCCGGCACCTCGTTCTCGAAGACCCACCGGTAATAGTCGTCGACGGTGATCTTCTCGCCGGGCCGGTAGGGCGACTCGAAGTATTTCCTGATCCCGAGCTCACCGTCCGGGTCAATCCGCCACGAGAGCTCAAACCAGAATTCATTCTCCTCCCACACCTCACCGGGGTTGGCCTGCCGGCTGTCGGTGACGATGTCACCCCTCCTCTCCATGGCCACCCGCCGCACCGGTTGCCGGAAGGAGAGCCATCTGCCGGCGTGGGTCTCGTAGGACTGGGTGTCGTGGCGCTCGGGCGAGTGCCCCATGGGCAGCACGTAGTCGGCGAACTGGGCGGTCTCTGACCAGGTGGGGGTCAGCGCCACATGGCACCCCACCAGGTTCTCGTCGGTGAGCGCCTCCATCCAGCTGAAGCCATCAGGGTTGGTCCAGACCGGGTTGTACACCCGGCTGAAGTAGACCTCCAGGTGGCCGCGGCCGTCCTTGAGCAGATGCGGCAGCAGCATCGACATCTCGTTGGTGGCGATCGGGTACTCCCTGGGCCACGTGAGCTCGTTCCACTCCGTGACCGGGGGGGGCATGTTGGGACCGTGGGGAATGAACTTGTCCCAGCCGTTGGGGCTGGTGCCACCCTTGGTGCCGACCGAGCCGGTCAGGACCAGCAGCAACCAGAGGCTGCGAGCGACCTGCCAGCCGCCGTAGTTGCCGGCGCAGGCCGAGCGCCACACGTGGGCTGAGAGGCGGTGCTCACAGTTGGCGACCAGCCCCGCCAGCCTCTCCACCTCCTCCACCGGGATCTGGGCCTCCTGGGCGGCGAACTCGAAGGTGAATTGAGAGTAGTCTGCCTCCAGCTCGGCAAGGAAGCTCTCGAAGGTGGCCGGAGACTCCGGATGCAACTCCTGAAGGTAGGTCTCCCAGTTCACCCAGCGGCGCATGAAGTCCCGGTCCACCTGACCGGTGCGAAGCAGGTGGGAGGCAACCGCCAGCAGGATCGCCGCCTCGCTTCCGGGCCAGGGCGATACCCAGAGGTCGGCCTTGGCGGCGGTGTTGGAGAGGCGTGGGTCGATCACCGCCAGCCTGGCCCCGTTCTGACGCGCCTCCATGATCCGCTGGGCGTGCGGGTTGAAGTAGTGCCCGGTCTCGAGATGGCTGGACAAAAGCAGGATGACCTTGGCGTTGGCGTAGTCCGGAGAGGGGCGGTCGTAGCCGGCCCACAGGGTCATACCCAGCCGGGCTCCCGCCGAGCAGATGTTGGTGTGGCTGTTGTGACCGTCCACTCCCCAGGCCATCAGGAAGCGCTCCGCGAACCCGTCCTCCCCGGGGCGGCCGACGTGGTACATCACCTCGCGGCGGCGGCCCTCCTGGATAGCCCGCCGGATCCTGCCCGCGATGTCGTCCAGGGCCTGGTCCCAGGTCACCTGCTCCCATTGCCCCCCGCCTCGAGGTCCCACCCTGCGCTGGGGATGGAGGATCCGCTCAGAGTCGTCGAGCTGGTTTACGGTGGCGGGTCCCTTGGCGCAGTTGCGGCCCCTGGACCCGGGATGGGCCGGGTTCCCCTCCAGCTTGCGGATGGAGAGGTCGTCCTGGTCGACGTAGGCGAGCAGGCCGCAGCCCGACTCGCAGTTGAAGCAGGTGGTGGGGACCAGGGTGTAGTGATGCTCCACCCTGCGAGGGTGGGCTCTGGCGTCCAGCTCCACATGGTCGTCCCAGGTCTCGGGCGGCGGGAAGTTGCGCAGGTGCTCGTGGCTGCGGTGCCCGGGCAGGTCGGGACGGTTGAGGGGCGGGGTCGCAGAAGTGGACGTCACCAGCAGATCCTCCTCAGGAGAGCGGGACATCCTGCCCCGCCCTGACGAATGCGGTCTCGTAAGCCAGCAGGCCCGGCTGGACCAGGGCCCCCGCCACCGCCCCCACCACCGCCAGCGCGCCGGGCAAGGAGCCGCTGCCAAGTCCGATCACGACGATGGGGACGGCGACCGCCCCCAACCAGAACTCCTTCGCATAGGGACCCAGGATCATCAGCCGCGCCGCCACCGCCGCCTGCCGGCTGGGATGGTGCCCGACATGCTCCAGGGTCAGCAGCAAAAGGTGAAGGGTGGCCGAGACCACCAGCACCGACAGCAAGAACCTTATCTCCGCCTGGCTCTCGGAGGTGAGCAATCCCACCAGCAGCAGAGCCCCCGATCCCGCCAGCAGCGCCTGGTCGATGAGGTGCCAGAAGAAGATCGGTGACTGCCACAGATCACGCCCCTCGGCCTGGTTGAACAGCAGGGCCGAGTAGCCGGCGGTGATGATCGCCACCGGCAGCGCCACCCAGCGCAGGATGGCAAAGGCCAGCCCGGCCGCGCTCGCGCCAAGGACCCCGACCGTGGTCAGCAGCCCCAGCAGCAGCCAGAGGCCGGAGAGGGCCGCGAAGGCCGAGAAGGCCAGCGTGCCCCAGACCAGCCAGGAGGTCGGGTTTAACTTCAAGAAGATGTAGTAGAAGCGTTCGGGGCGCTTGAGGTCCCAGATCAGGAGCACCCCGGTCACCAGCGCGAACAGGAAGGCGACCGACGGCGCTGCCAGCAGGACCTCCCCACCCGTGCGACCGTTTGCGATCAGGGCCAGGGCGGCCACCAGTAGCGCCCCGGTCGCCACCGACTTGGTCCAGAGGTACCCGGAGACTCGCCATCCCCAGGGCCTGGGGTGGGGGGTGTTCAGGGTGGTGCGGGCGGCCCCAGCCGGCCTTGCCTCCTGTTCGTCTGCGAACTGGAGACGCTGACGGTCGGGGGTGGAGTAGATGTATGTCTGCTCGACCGGTGCCTCCAGAGGATCCAGAGCCACCCGGTCCGCGCCGAGGTAGAAGACGTTGGGATGGGTGTTCTGCTCCGGGGAGCGGACCTGGGTTGGCCGCTCCGCGATCAGCCGGCTGATCCCGCTCTTGGGGTCATCCAGGTCGCCGACCCAGATCGAGTGGGTCGGGCAGACCACCACGCACGCCGGCTCCAGCTGCTGGTCCACTCGGTGGGCGCAGAAGTTGCACTTGGCCGCGGTGTGGGTGTCGGCGTCTATGTAGATGGCGTCGTAGGGACACGCCTGCAGGCAGCTCTTGCAGCCTATGCAGCGGTCGCTGTCGAAGTCGACTATCCCGTCCGGGCGCTTGAAGAGCGCCTTGGTCGGGCAGATCCTGACGCAGGGGGCGTCGCTGCAATGGTTGCAGCGCATAACCGAGAACTCCCGGCGGGTGCTGGGGAACTCCCCCTTCTCGACGTACTTCACCCACGTCCGGAACTGGCCCACCGGGACCTTGTGCTCCGTCTTGCAGGCGACCGTGCAGGCGTGGCAGCCGATGCAGGTGCCCTGGTCGATGGCAAATCCGTATCTCAACTGGTCCCCTTCGCGTTTGACCGGTTGTACGGATTTTACATGCTAGCCAGGTGCCCCGTCCATCCAGGCAGCGAACCAAGACCGAGGACCAGCGTGGGAGGTGGCTCACCCATTCTTAGGGGCGAGGGTCGACTCTTGCGCAGCCATCCTCAGCCCGCTCCTCCCCAACCAGTCGACCGAGAAGCTGTAACGGTCGGCGCGGATAAGGGTGCTGCGCCACTCCACGGGGACAAGCTGTGCGTAGCCAAGACGTTCGATCTGGAAGGCCCCGGTCCCGGCTCGCACCTTCAGCTGCGCTCGCTCGGTGGCCGTGGGCACCACCGCCCGAATCTCCTCGCGCCCGCTGTCGGGACGGATGCCGCAGATCTCGGCCATCGTGTCGTACAGAGAGGCATGGGAGAAGTCCGCCTGCAGCAGCGGCCAGCCCAGGTTGGCTGGAACCCAGGCGCGGTCGACGGCAAGCGGTTCGTCATCGGCCAGCCGCAATCGCTCCAGGTAGATGAGGGGCGCGGCCGCGGCGAGCCCCAGACGGGCAGCCACCAGGGCGTTGCTGGTCTGCTGCAGCAGGCGCACCTGGCTGCGCTGCTGGGCGCCATGTTCCTCCACGAACCGAAAGAGGCTGTAGAGCGCCCCCAGCGGCTGATGGAACTGGGGTGACAGCACCCGGGAGCCGCGCCCCCGGCGAGAATCCACCAGCCCGTCCGAGCGCAACTTGCGAAGCGCCTCCCGGACGGTGTGCCGGCTCACCCCATACGCCGCCGAGAGTTCGAGCTCCGTCGGAAAGGTGATCATGAACTCCCGGGAGTCGATCCGACGGCGCAACTCCCCCGCCAGCTGGGCCCAGAGGGGCATGGGATTGTCTCGCCGCAGCGCGCTGGCCTCTGCTCGTCCCAGCGGACCGCCATCATTCATGCGCCCGATCCTCCCACCTCAGTTTCCACGCGATTATCCGCGACATCGAGCCGCAGAGGCCCAGCGGCGGTGTAATGGTGGCACGGGCGACAATCGCAGTCGACTCAGATGCTTAAGTTGTAATCCTGACTGGGCGCGGATACTATGTGCCAAAGTACGGACAACCGGAAGTAACCACCCCTTCCGCCAACCCCGTCGAGGAGGGACACTGCAGTGCAAGTAGTGGTCGTGGAGACCCCGGAGCTGGGCGACCGAAGCTACCTGGTGCATGACGGCAAGGTGGGGTTCGTGGTGGACCCCCAGAGGGACATCGCCCGCATCCAGGCCGAGATCGACCGTGCCGGGGTGAGGGTGACGCACGTATTTGAGACCCATATCCACAACGACTACGTGACCGGTGGCCTGGGACTGTCAGCCCTGCTCGGGGCGGAATATGTCGTCTGCGCGCGCGACCAGGTCGAGTTCAACCGGGTCGCGGCCGACGAGGGCAGCGAGTTCGAGGTCGGGCAGCTGCTGGTGCGGGCACTGCACACTCCGGGCCACACCCCCAACCACCTCTCCTACCTGGTCTTGGAGGGCGGATCTCCACAAGCTGTGCTCACCGGCGGGTCGCTGCTCTACGGAACGGTGGGCCGCACGGACCTGATCTCAGACGAGATGACCGACGAGCTGACGCGGTTGCAGTTCCGATCGGTGCGACGGCTCATGGCAGAGGTTCCTTCCCAGGCGCGCGTTCTGCCCACCCACGGATTCGGCAGCTTCTGCGCATCCTCCAGCACCTCCACGGACGGGCCCGGCGACATGGCCACCGAGCGGGCTAACAACCAGGCCTCCGTGATCGACGACGAGGACGCCTTCGTGACCTCTGTGATCTCCGGCCTGGGTCCGTATCCCGCCTACTACCGCTTCATGGCCCCGCTGAACCGCCGCGGTCCCGACCCCATCCAGGAGGCGACGGTCGTTCCCGAGCTGGAAGTAGGGGAGCTCGGCCGGAGGCTGTCCGAGGGCGGGTGGGTGCTGGACACCCGGGACCGCCGTGAGTTCGCCAGGAGGCATCTGGCGGGCACCGTGGGGATGGAGTTGTCCCCAACCCACTTCGCAACCTACGTCGGCTGGCTGGCCCCGTTTGACCAGACGGTGACGCTGCTGACCGAGGGCGAGGACGCCTTTCTCACCGCGCGCAGAGATCTGATGCGCATAGGAATGGACCGCCTCGAGGTCAACTCCAGCGGCTTCGCCGCGACCTCCGAGGCCCTGCCCACCAGTTCCTATGAGGTGACCGACTTCCAGGCTCTGGCCGCAGCCGCCACCTTCTCGCAACCCGTGCTCGACGTCCGCCAGCGCGCCGAGTGGCGTGACGGTCACATCCGCGGTTCTCTGAACATCCCCATCCAGGAGCTGTCCCAGCACCTGGACGAGCTCCCCCAGGGCAAGCTCCTGGTCCACTGCGCCAGTGGCTACCGCGCCAGCGTGGCGGCCAGCCTGATAGATCGAGCCGGGCATCAGGTCGTCCTCATCGACGACGATTTCAGCAACGCCGAAAAGGTCGGACTTCCAGTGGAGCGCTGACCGAAGCCCGGCGCCCCAAACGGCCTGCGGAGG
>JAJZJU010000067.1 GCA_021809895.1 bacterium | reverse complement strand
CTGCCGACCACTCCGGATGAGCCCCTACGGCCACTCGCCCGCCGGGACCACGCCGGCACATCGCTGGCGCATGCCGGACCTGACCAGCGTCTTGTCTTTGGACAAGACTTATGGCCACGTGCTTAGATGGCGGATGGTCTCGTTGCCGACCGCCTTGTCGGCCCCACCGTCGGCACAGATGAACAGCCGCTCGGCCTCCCACTGCTCGTGCCATTGCTGTCGGGTGAGACCGGGCCGTTCGACGTCGTGGCGGGACTTGGCGAAGCTCCGGCCTCCTCGGCAGATACAGACCGGTCCCTCTGCGAGGCGGCGCTCGACCCGGGTCACCGGCTGGCCGGTGGCGGGCTGTTCGAGCGCGGCATCGGGACGGGCCAGGATCGCGCGTTGGTTCACCCAGACCGCAGGCACGGGGAGAGTACCTGAGTGGAACCAGTCGTAGGCGGTCTGGGGTGGATCCGGTGTCGGAGTGCCCAGTTAGTCACGTTCACCTCGTCGGGATAGCATGCGCACGTGCGTACGTGTCGTATCACCGCCGATGTCGGCAGCAGTTCAACACTCTATGGGCACCGCCAAGTACCCGAAATCCCGCCGTCATTTAGACCGGTGGTGGTCTCGTTGCCGGAGGACTGGGAAGTGGGATTCTGTCCGATTGGGGGGCCAAAGCTGATGCTGACGGTGCCGCCCCGACCTGTCTTGTCGACCGTGAGCGTTCCCACCCCCTGATACGTTCCGTCCTGACTTCCCGCTAGGTACCGCAGCGGGTGCGGGGAGCCGACCTCGGTGACCCTCATGGTGACCAGGTCGGAGAATCCGCCCACAACCGGCGGGTCCGAGAGGTTCTGCCTGGGGCGGAGATTGGTGAGCTTGATCGCCACCGAGGCCCCCTGTACGGTCCCACTCACCTCCACTGTGTGGCCGCCCTGGCTGCAGGAGACCCGCGCCGACCCTCCCGACAGCAAGCCGAAGACGTTGGGAGCGTTGATCGCAAAGGAGTTGGTTCCCTGCGGGAATGGCGAATAGCGGCGGGGCGGTGTGGCCCTCGGGTGCACCTTGACCCCGATCGTCGGGGCGGGGACCAGGCTGCACCCGGTGACCATGATGGCGGCGCCCAGCGCTGCCAGTGAAATTGCGGTTAGGGTACGCAACAACTCATGCCACCAGCCAGCGTACGCCAGCCGCACCTGGTCATGGGGGACCTCGCCAAGTCCCTCGCTTGGCCCAGGCAGAACGAGCCACATGCGGCACCCGGGAAAATTGCTAGCCTTGCGGCCCGAAGGCCACTTGGTCCAGCGTCGCACCGGCACCAACCGGTACAGGAACGACGAAGGATTGTACGCAAGCGGGATGGCTGGCCGTGTGGTGGCTCACCGTCAGACTTGGAGACGGACGCGGAAGGTCGTTGACTCGCGCTATCGGTATCGGGGCTGCCCTCGGCTTGGCTGGATGTGGGTCTGCCCCTAATCCACCCCACTGAGCTGGGAGCCAGCCCGAGGGCAGCCGCCACCAGTCTCAGAACTGGCTGATCGCTCACGATCCACGCCAACTGGTAAGGATCGGGGCCGATCGAACCGCCACTACCCACAGGCCGGGAAGTAGTCCATCCCTTCCTCCAGGCATCCATCCCTTTCCTGTTACTAATACCTCCTCAATCCTGATCCTGGTCTGACGACTCGGTCCCATCCTTGCAGTGCCAGCTCTGCGCATGGACATACTCTGGCCTCAGCGGCGGGAATATCCCCGGATGACCTCCATCACCTCGTCGAGGTACGCGTCCCCCTCGCCGTTGCGGATACCGTCGCTCACGCAGTGCGCCAGATGCTCCCGCAGCAGCAGGTATCCGATCTGGTCCAGAGCGGCCGTGACTGAGCGGATCTGCACCAGGACCTCTGGGCAGTAGCGTTCATCCTCGACCATGCGGGCGATGCCGCCCACCTGCCCCAGAACCCGCTGAAACCTCAGCAACAGTTCCTGCTTGCTGGCCTGATAGCTGCCGCGACGGCTTCCGGTCTTGGTAAAGCCGGTCTTGGGAGCCGCCGTCATTGGGAAACCTCCTCGGGCACCGTGACCGCGTCGGTCTCCATGCCCAACTGCTGGGCGAACCGTCTGGCGCACCCCTCGCAGCAGAAGTAGCTCATCGTCCCATCCCGTTGCACCAGGGTCGCTCCTGGATGTTGCTGGTCCACCTGCATTCCGCATATCGGATCAATGGCCATCGCAGCTGGGAGCGGCTCATCTGACGGCGGGCCGGGCGAGCCCGCCGCTTGCTCCTCGGATTTCTGGAACCGATCGCGACAACGATAGGAGCAGAAGTAAACGGCCTGGCCGTGACTGACCAAGCTGGCTGGTGCTGTGGCTTTCTCCACCTGCATTCCGCAGACAGGATCAATCGCGAGGCGGTCGGTCGGGCCGCGTCCCCGCCTGGCCCACCAGAACACCCCCACCAACAGCACCAGGGCCAGCAGATCAAGGGCTGTCGTGTAGTTCCACGCGAACACCCCTTGCGCGATGTGGCTGGGTCTTGAAGATGGGATGGCTCCGATGAGGCTGAAGAGGTACTGGGTGGCGAACCCGGCCATCGACATCACCAACCAGAAGGACCCCAGCATGCGCAGGGTGAGCTGGGTCCCGTAGAAGCGGCGATAGATGAGCAGGAGGGGCAGCGTGATCAGGTCGGCGAAGATGAAGCTGACCACCCCTCCGAAGCTGATGCCTCCCTTCCACAGTGCGGCGGCCAGGGGCACGTTCCCGACCGAGCACACGAAGCTCAGCATGGCGATGAGGGGCCCGATCGCAGCGTTCTCGAGGGAAGACCAGACCCCGTGCCCGCTTAAGAACAGCACCTGCCAGGCTGCCACCGGGACCAGGGCTGCCAGGAAGCCGGCGGCCAGGAACCCGATGGCGATCTCCTTTCTGAGCATGGTGAGGTCAGCAACCGCGTATGCCGCGGCATCGCGCCAGCGCGAGGCGGAACGAACACGGCTACCCCACGGTTCATCTGGAGACCCGTCACTTGATGGCTCCTGGTATGGTGCCGCGCACGCGGGAGGTGCCAGCGGGGCTCCGGCCCGAGCCGCCAGCCGTGCCCGCGCCCGCTCCACCACCCGGTCCGGAACGGTGACCCTGGTGATCAGGGCCAGCATCGCGATCATCAGCAGCCCGCCCACGAACTCGCTGGCGGTGAACTGCCATCCGATCAGAACGGCGAGGACCACTCCCAGCTCAATCACCAGGTTGGTGGAGGCGAACATGAACACCATCGCGGCCACGAAGTCAGCCCCCTTGTCGAAAAGCGACCGGGCCATCGCGGATGCGGCGTATGAGCACGATGACGAAGCCGCTCCGAATCCGGTTGCTCGCAGCAGTGAGAGCGGACTTCGATCGCCCATCAGGCCCCGCATCTCCCTCTTCGAGACGAAGGCCTGCACCATTCCAGAGAGAAAAAACCCGAGCGCCATCGCCCAGAGCGTGTCCCACACCATCTCCATGGTCTGGAACAGCCCTGCCCCGATCGCCTGCGCTATGTGCAGTGGCACAATCACTCCTGGCTTGGCCGCTTACCGAGTAAGCATACCCCCCCGGGGTATGTCGGTGGGGATCCCGGTCAGGGCCTGCGGCGGGCTGGCAAAACTCCCAGCACCATCAGGTGGTGCCGCTGAGCCTCGTCGTGGATTAGACGCAGGATGTTGGCGGCGATCGGAGAGATGGACTCGGCCCAAAGCTGGAAGCCCTGGTTGAGCACTTCCAATTCCCGGATCCGAGGCACGGTGGAATCCAGGGCTCTCTCCACCTCCGGTGGGAGGCGATCGGAGTCGAAGGACGCTATCCACGTCGCGGCCAGCTCTCGGGGACTTGGTCGTTCGGCACCTGACGCAGTGGACAGGGCCAGGATGTCCCCCGCCAGCCTTCTGACCCGCTCGAAGAGGACCTCGTTGCCGGCGGCGTTCGCCAGGCGTTCGAGGACCTCGGTCACCTGGGGTGGGAGCAGCATTCGGCCGAAGATCGCCGGCACCGGCAGGTCGACCCCGAACCCGAGCAGCTTCTCCCAGCTGGCGGCGGCCCGGTCAGAGAGGGGGGTGGAGAGCCGACCGAAGATGCCCAGGCTCTCTCTGGGGGTGGAGTGGGCCGAGGCGAGGTATGCGGCGACAGACTCGGCCGAGGCCCCGGGCGTCGCCAGAGCGCGTTCCACGGCCATGAGGAGAGAGTTCAGCCGGTCCCGCTCTGCGGTCAGGGTGCGTCGATGGCGCTCCAGGGCTTCGCGCAGGGAGTCGGATCGAGCCTGTTGGGGGATGGAGTTGGAGATCTCCTCAAGGCCCATCCCCAGGCTGCGGAGGAGGTCTATTTGCAAGATCCTCACCAGGTCCGCGGCATCGAAGTAGCGATAGCCGCTCTCCGACTGCGTTGGAGCGAGCAGGCCCATCTTCTGGTAGTGACGGATCCGTCCCGCCGTCACCCCTGTGAGGGTGGAAGCTTCTCCGATCTTGAGCCGAGGGGTTTGGTCCTGCGCTCCTCCGCCTGGATGAGCCATGCCCTTGACTCTACAACCGTAAGAAGGTTTAGAGTCCTAAACGAATCAGGGCACTCGCATCTCACACCGATTCTGTCCCACAAGGAGGATGTCCATGTCGATACCCCTTCGCCAGAAGGTCAAGGTGGGAACCTACCTGATGTCGCAGCGCCTGCGCCGGGTGGACAAGTTCCCGCTGGTGCTGCAGTTGGAGCCGCTCTACCAGTGCAACCTTGAGTGCGCCGGCTGTGGCAAGATCCAGCACCCCGATGACATCCTGCGGCGGCGGCTCACCGTTCAGCAGTGCATCGACGCCATCGAGGAGTGTGGCGCTCCGGTGGTCTCGATCGCCGGCGGCGAGCCGTTGGTGCACAAGGAGATCGACCAGATCGTCGAGGCGCTGATCGAACGCAAGAAATTCGTATACCTGTGCACCAACGCCATCCTCATGGAGCGCAAGCTCGACCTCTTCAAGCCCAATCCCTATTTCGCTTGGTCGATTCACATGGACGGGCTGCGGGAGCGCCACGATCAGTCGGTGTGCCGCGACGGCGTCTTCGACAAGGCGGTGGCCGCCATCAAGGAGGCCAAGCGGCGTGGGTTCCGGGTCACCACCAACACCACCTTCTTCACGCAGGACGACTCGCGGTCGGTGCGGGACGTGCTCGACTTCCTTAACGATGAGCTCCAGGTCGACAACATGCAGATCTCACCTGCCTACGCCTACGAGAAGGCTCCGGATCAGGAGCACTTCATGGGGGTGGAGCGCACCAGGGCGATCTTCAAGGAGGCCTTCGCCGACGGCAGGCGCCAGAAGTGGCGCCTCAACCACTCCCCTTTGTTCCTGGACTTCCTGGAGGGAAAGGTTGACTTCTCCTGCACCGCCTGGGGAATCCCTTGCTACTCGATCTTCGGTTGGCAGCGCCCCTGCTACCTCCTCTCGGACGGCTACGTGGGCTCCTACAAGGAGCTGGTCGAGACCACCGAGTGGGAGAAGTACGGCCGGGGACGCAACCCCAAGTGTGAGAACTGCATGGCCCACTGCGGCTACGAGCCCACGGCGGTCCTCAGGACCATGGGCTCCCTGCGGGAGTCGATGCGGGCTGCGGTAGCTCACTGATTCGCAGCCGTCCCCACGCCTGGGCCGGGCGGTGATGTTCGCCCGGCCCAGAGTAGGATCGGGAGAGATGGAAGTTCAGGACCTGCTGGGGCGGCCGCTGCGAGACCTGCGGGTCTCGGTCACCGATCGGTGCAACTTCCGCTGTGCCTACTGCATGCCCAGGGAGGTCTTCGGCCCGGGCTTCAAGTTCCTTCCACACTCCGAAGTCCTCACCTTCGAGGAGATTGTGGGGGTGGTCAGGGCCGCGGTCGCCTTGGGCGCTCGTAAAGTTCGGCTGACCGGCGGAGAGCCGCTGCTGCGACGGGGGTTGCCGGATCTGGTGCGGATGGTGGCCGCCGTGGAAGGGGTAGAGGACCTCGCAATGACCACCAACGGTGCCCTCTTGGAGAGGTATGCCGAAGCCTTGGCGGAGGCCGGGCTGCAGCGGATCACCGTCAGTCTCGACTCGGTGGACCCCGAGGTGTTCCGCGCCATGAACGGCGTTGATGTCGAACTCGACCAGGTGCTTCGAGGCCTGGAGGCGGCCAGCCGCTCTTCCCTTGCCCCAGTAAAGCTCAACGCGGTCATCCGCCGCGGTGTCAACGACGCCGGGATCCTGGCCCTGGCGGAGTTTGCCAGAGAGGGCGGGTACGTCCTTCGCTTTATCGAGTACATGGACGTGGGCGAGAGTCACGGATGGCGGCTCGAAGAGGTCGTCCCGGCCAAGGAGGTGGTGGAGATCATCTCCGAGCGCTGGCGCCTCGAACCCGTCAGTCCCTCATATGGCGGCGAGGTGGCCAGCCGTTTCCGTTACCGGGACGGGGGAGGGGAGGTGGGGGTGATCACCTCGGTGACGGCTCCGTTCTGTGGCGCCTGCACCCGGCTCCGGCTGTCGGCAGAGGGCCGGGTTCACACGTGCCTGTTCTCTCGGGGTGGAGTGGACCTGAGGCCGATCCTGCGCTCGGAGGCGGGTCCAGGGGCGGTGGAGGCCGCGCTGAGATCCCTGTGGTCGGTGCGGCAGGACCGCTACTCGGAAGAGCGGACACAGCAGGGAGGACGTGCCCGCGGCCCCAAGGTGGAGATGTCCTACCTCGGGGGCTGACCCGGGTACCGGCTTCCACCCCTGACTCGACCCGATCTGGTGATCAGGCCCCTGTGATTGCCAAACGCTGCTGCCCGGGGCATGATGTGGCCATGGCCGCACCATGGACTGGCTCACGCAGGCGTCCTGCAGGTCTGTCTGGGCCCAGCGCGGTCAGAAATCACGAGCGGGAGGGCCGGTGGTTCGAGGAGGGCATGACCTGTGCGGCCGGCAACTCGGTCTCGTTTGCGACCGGCTCGTCCGAGGAGCACGAGGCTCTTCACGAAAGTGGTGGTGCCTGGACGCTCTGGCACTGGCGTGGCGGCGGCACACCCTGGTCCCGAGTGGTGGATCTGGAGGTGGCACGGGCCTGGCTGCTCCGCAACGAGCAGTTCGATGCACTGGCTCTGATCGAGGACGGGCCGGGCACCGAGAGCCTTCCCGATCCAAGTGCATCGGTCAGCGGGGCCAGCCGGCTCCGGGTTGCCCGGGTCTACGATGCCCGGTCGGAACACGACGGGCAAAGGTTACTGGTCGACCGGCTGTGGCCACGGGGCATCGGGCGGGACTCCGGACAATTCGATCGATGGCTCAAGGAGGTCGCGCCGAGCACGGAGCTGCGCCGCTGGTACGGTCACCAACCAGAGAGGCTGGCCGAGTTCTCAAGTCGGTACCGGGAGGAACTCTCAGAGGGCGAGCCTGCCCGTCACCTGGGAGCGTTGGTCGAGAGCGCCAGATCGGGCCCAGTCACCCTGGTGACTGCCACCAAGGTTCTCTCGCTATCAGCAGCTCGCGTTCTGGCGGAGGCGGTGGGGGAGCACCTCAGCCGGTAGCCGGAATTAGCTCTTCGGACGAATGAGGTAGCGAAATGGCACGTGAACTGCGGGTAGCCCTGGAAGTCGGACCCAAGGCCAAGAGGGCGGTAGCCGTGGCGCCCGAGTGGCCCGGTCTGGAAAGGGGTGCCAAGAGCGGTGAGGCGGCGGTTGAGAGATTGTGGTCCTACCTGCCGCGCTATTCCAGGGTGGCGGGATTGGCCGGCCTGGAGTCGGAGTTCGCAGCCATTACCGGGGCCCAGGTCATAGAGCAATACCAGGGCACTGGCTCCACCGACTTCTGGGGAATCTCGTTCGCGTTTTCGACCATCGATTGGCAACCGATGTCGAGCGACGACCTGGAACATCAGCTGGGCCTGTTGCGGGCCTGCTGGACGGTATTCGACGACGTTCGTGGACGCGTCTCAGCTGAGATGGAGAAGGGTCCACGAGGCGGGGGACGAGATCGGGACCGGATCGTTGGCCATGTCCTCGCGGTTGAGCAAGACTGGGCCAAGAAGGTCGGAGTGCGCATGCCCAACGACGAGGTCGTGTCCGACAGCGACGGGCTCAAGGCGTACCGCGGGGCATACTGCGCGGCGATCCGGACGTTCCATTCCGCCGGGAGCACGGCTCGGGCCTGGCCGCTGAGGTACTTGATTCGGCATACCGCGTATCACGTCATGGATCACACCTGGGAAATGGAGGACAAAGACCTCACCGGCGCGGTTGGGCCCGGGCAGCCCCCAAGCTGAGGCCAGCCCTCCAAGCTCAACGCCTGCGGGCTCCAACTGGGGAAGGCTGCTACCCACCGCTGCCGTTTGGAGGTGGCCAGCAGCTGTGACGTCACGCCTCCGTGAGGTCAGCTGGACCTGTCAAACAAGCCACGATCTCCCCACCGCTGGGTCTGATCACGGATCTTCGACGAGGTCCGCTGGCGGTGCCGCTAAAAGCACCTCGCCAGCCACCTCACCTGAAGAGGCGGTCCACGGAGATCCGCCCAGGCCCGATCAGCCCGATGGCGACCGCTGCCGCCCCCAGCAGCACCGCGAACTCATAGCCGCCGGTCCCGTAGAAGCCGGTCTTCCAGTGGGCCTTCCTGACCGCAACCGCCATGTTTCCGGCCACCACAGCAGCCGCCAGAGGGGTGGCGGCACCCAAAGCCAGGGCTACGCCGCCTCCAAGTTCGGCCAGCCCGCTCGCTGTGGCTGCCAACTCGGGGGCCGGGACGCCCATCGCCCTCAGCCCCTGGGAGAAGGCCGCTCGGCCGCTCTTCTGCCAGGCGGGCGCATAGTTCGATCCCAGCAGCTTCGAGAGGGCTGCCGGCGGCTCGCGGTCCGGCCCTCCGAAGAGCTTCGGCAGCCCATGACTAGCGAGTATCGAACCTGCGGCCAGCCGCAGGCCCAGTAGACCCAGGTCCGATTTGCGCACTTGTCACTCCTCCTTTGCTGGTCGCAGAGACGTTCGTCTGCGGCGGGTAATTGCGCACACAACTTTAACGCGCCCAGGAACGCATCCTCCGTCCTGAGATCCAATGCGCCCTCCTGAGCCAGCTTGCCGGACGGGGTCCTGGGCAGCTCCGAAGACCGTGGTGAGCGCGGCGACGGCCGGGACAGCCAGCTGGTGGGATGCACCGAGGTGGTTGCCGTGTGCGATCCCGCGACCAGGAACGGGATCGACCGGCATGGTGGTCAGGGACCGGGCCCCTCGGTGGCAGCGATTCCCGTGCTGCTCGACCTCTGGATCCCCGGTGGTCGCAACCCCGGCCATCCGGCCGGCTGTTCCATTTGGCGGGACAGTTGCAAGAGGAGATCTTCCCGATACGGCTTGGCTGCCAGCTGGACCCCGATCGGAACGTCATCCTCCCAGTGGACCGGGACCGAAATGGCTGGCTGGCCGGTCACATTGAACATGGGTGTGTAGGGCGAAAAACGGTCGGCCCGGTCCATCGGCGCCACGGGGTCGTCGGCCATTCCCTGGAAGAGCTCGCCCACTCTGAGAGGAGCAGCTGCCAAGGTTGGAGTCATGACGACATCCCACTGCTGCCAGAGTGCGGCCACCTCCCTCGCATGCAACTGCAATCGGGACTCGCTCAAAAGTAGCTCACCGGAGCTTGTCTGCGTAGCCAGGGCGGCCATGGTCCGGATGTGTTCCTCCAGGAATCCTGGCCCCACCCGGGCCGGCTGGAGGCTGAGGACCGTGGCCAGGATTCCCGCGGTCCAGACCCGCCTGAAGTCCTCAGCCACCCACTCTCGGGTCCACTTGGGGTCTATCTCAACCACCTCATGGCCAAGGCGGGTGAGCATCGCGGCGGCCGCTCTCACCGCCGCCACGCACTCGGGCGCTATCTCGGCCTCGACGGGAGGCTGGACCGTCCAGGCTATCCGCAGCCGAGCTTTCCTCTCGACCAGAGAAGCCGAAAACGGTACTCGTGGGGTGGGAGGCGGGTACTGATCGCCGGTGGCCGGCCCGCTGGTGAGGTCGAGCAGGAGAGCCTGGTCGGACGTTCTGGTGGTCAGGAATCCGGCGCTTACGAGACCACCGCCGTCGGAGCCAGGGCTCAGTGAGATGCGTCCCCTGGATGGTTTGAGGCCCAGGATTCCACAGCAAGAGGCCGGGATTCGCAGGCTGCCGCCGCCGTCATTGCCATGGGCTACGGGCACCATCCCGGCCGCCACCGCCACCGCGGACCCGCCACTGGAACCACCGCAGGTGACAGTGTTCTTCCATGGGTTCAGGCAGGTCCCCAGCAGGAGGCTCTCGGTGACCGGCACTGCTGCGAACTCGGGGAGATTGGTCTTGCCCACCACGATCGCGCCGGCCCGGCGCAGTCTGGCGACCACCTCCGCATCGAAGGAGGCCGGGGCTCGACTCGAGCTCCTCGAGCCATTGGAGACCGCCATGCCCGCAGCCGCTGTGTTGTCCTTCACCGCCACTGGGACGCCCTCCAGTGGGCGCGCCTCGGCTCGTAGAACCCTTCGCTCGGCCTCCAGAGCCTCGCTGCGCGCCCTCTCCTCACAGGTGGCGGTGAAGGCGTTGAGGTGAGGGTTCAGCGCAGCGATTCGGGAGTAGCTGAGGTCGACCAGCTCCCGGGGCGACACCTCCTTACGGCGTACCAGTTGCGCCAGGTCGCCCAGGGACGGCCAGCCTGGCAGGGTTGCCTCCATGGCCAGCCAGTCTCGCATCTCGATGGGTCTGGTGGCGCAGCCATGCCGGACTCCCTATCATAGAACGCGTGTTTGGTACTGCCGCGACTGTGCACCGCGAAGGGATGCTCAGGTGAGAGCGGCGGGACCCGGGGAGATCGGTACGCTAGTGGGGATGGGTCAGGCATTCGTAGCCGTGCGGGGCGCGCGCGAGCACAATCTGCGCAACGTCGACATCGACATTCCCCGCGATCAGCTGACGGTGATCACCGGACTGAGCGGGTCGGGAAAGTCCTCGCTTGCCTTCGACACCATCTACGCGGAGGGACAGCGTCGCTACGTGGAGTCCCTCTCTGCCTACGCGCGCCAGTTCCTGGGGCAGATGGAGAAGCCCGATGTCGATCATATTGACGGCCTTTCGCCGGCCATCTCCATCGACCAGAAGGGAGCGGGGCGCAACCCGCGGTCAACGGTGGGTACCGTCACCGAGATCTACGACTACCTGCGACTCCTCTATGCCCGGGTTGGTCACCCCCACTGTCCCAAGTGCGGGCGTGAGATCTCACGGCAGACCGTGGAGCAGATCGCCGACCAGGTCGCCCAGCTCCCCACCGGGGCGCGCATCCTGATCCTGGCGCCCATGATCCAGGGCCGCAAGGGTGAGCACCAAGGGGTGATCGACCTGGCCCGCCGCCAGGGCTATGTCAGGATGCGAGTGGATGGCGCCCTCTTCGAGCTGGACGAGGTCCCAGCGCTCGACAAGCGCTACAAGCACGATCTTGAGATAGTGGTCGATCGGCTGGTGGTGGCGGCCACCGACATCAGCCGCTTGCGTGAATCCTGTGAGCAGGCGGCCGGTCTCTCCGGTGGCACCGTGGTGGTGGCGGGCGCCGACCCCGAGACCAAGATGGAGGACATGCTCTTCTCCCAGCAGTTCGCCTGTGTCTACGACGGGATCTCCATTGAGGAGCCTCAGCCACGCAACTTCTCCTTCAACAACCCCCACGGCGCCTGCCCCGCCTGCACCGGGTTGGGAGCCAAGCTGGAGGTGGACCCGGACTCCCTGATCACCGATCCAGAACGGTCGATAAGCGAGGGAGCGGTCTCAGGCTGGAGCTGGGGACCGGGGCAGCAGTGGATGGACGAGCTGATACGGAGCGTGTGCCGGGAGCACAGGATCCCCGTCAACCAGCCTTGGGGGTCACTGAGCAAGGCTCAGCAGCAGCTCATCCTCTACGGGCTCAAGACGGGCCAGACCGTGGCCATGTCGATGCGCAGTGCCAGCGGCCGAGTGCACCAGTTCCGCGCCAAGTACGAGGGCATCATCCCCAACCTGGAGCGGCGCTACCGCGAGACCGAGTCGGACTCGGTCAAGGAGGGGATCGAGAAGCTGATGATGCAGCGACCGTGTCCCGCCTGCAAGGGGAAGCGGCTGAGGCCCGAGTTCCTGGCAGTGACGGTGAGCGGAGTGGGGATCATGGACCTCTGCGCGCTTCCCGTGGAACGCTCCCTGGTCGAGGTCGACTCCTGGGCGCTGCCTGAGCGGGAACAGGAGATCGCCCGGCGCATCCTCAAGGAGATTCGCGAGCGGCTGGGCTTCCTCAGCGACGTCGGATTGCAATACCTGACCCTCGACCGTGGGGCGGCGACCCTGTCGGGCGGAGAGGCGCAGCGCATCCGCCTGGCAACCCAGATAGGGAGCCGTCTCACTGGGGTCCTGTACATCCTGGATGAGCCCAGCATCGGCCTCCATCAGCGCGACAACGCCAAGCTGCTGGCGACCCTGTTCCGGCTGCGCGATCTGGGCAACACGGTGATGGTGGTGGAGCACGACGAGGAGACGATCCGGGCGGCCGACTTCGTGGTCGACATGGGACCGGGTGCGGGGGAACACGGCGGTGAGGTGGTGGCGGCCGGCACCGTGGCCGAGGTGATGGCCGTCCCCGAGTCGGTGACCGGGCAGTTCCTGACCGGGGCGCGGGCCATTCAGGTGCCGGACCGTCGGCGCCGCCCACGCGGCGAGATAACGGTTCGGGGGGCGCGCGCCAACAACCTCAAGGACCTCGACGTGCGTTTTCCGCTGGGCTGTCTGGTCGGTGTGGCCGGGGTCAGTGGGTCGGGCAAGAGCACCCTGGTCAACGACATCCTCTACCGCAAGCTGGCCCAGCACTTCTACTCGGCCAAGCAGCGGCCTTCCGCGCACGATCGGATCGAGGGCCTGAGCCAGTTGGACAAGGTGGTCGATGTCGACCAGGCCCCCATTGGTCGGACTCCCAGGAGCAACCCGGCCACCTACACGGGCCTGTTCACCCCGATCCGCGACCTCTTCGCCCAGCTGCCCGAGGCCAGGGTCAGAGGCTACCGGCCGGGCCGCTTCTCGTTCAACGTCCGAGGAGGGCGCTGCGAGGCCTGCGAGGGTGACGGCCTGATCAAGATCGAGATGCACTTTCTTCCCGACATCTACGTCACCTGCGAGGTCTGCAAGGGCAGGCGCTACACCCAGGAGGTGCTGGAGGTCCGCTTCAAGGGCCATTCCATCGCCGACGTCCTGGGCCTCTCGGTGACCGAGGCCCTGGAGCTCTTCCGCAACCAGCCGTCCATCGCCCGCAAGCTCCAGACCCTCAGCGACGTGGGCCTGGGCTACGTCCATCTCGGTCAACCCGCGACCCAGTTGAGTGGTGGCGAGGCGCAACGGGTGAAGCTGGCCACCGAGCTATCCCGGCGCGGCACCGGCAACACGCTCTACATCCTGGATGAGCCCACCACCGGCCTCCACTTCGCTGACGTGAGCCGGCTCTTGGAGGTGTTGCACCGGCTGGTTGATCAGGGCAACACCGTGGTCGTGATCGAGCACAATCTGGATGTGCTTAAGGCTGCGGATTGGCTCGTGGAGCTGGGTCCTGAGGGTGGTGATCGGGGAGGCCTGCTCGTCGCCGAGGGCACCCCCGAAGAGGTGGCCTCCGGCGAATCGCCGACCGCTGTCTTCCTCAGGTCATTGGTGGGCCGCACTCCGCAGCGTCGGACCCGCGCGCGGGTCGAGAAGCTGGCGGTTTGAGAGCGCAGGGACCAGGTCCCTCTGAGCAGCGGCCCTCCACGTTCCAGGGCTGGCAGCGCGGCGCCTGCATTTTCGGGGTACTGATGCTGGCGGTCTTTGCGTTGCTCCTGATGGTCGGCATGGTGGTCGGGGTTCTCGGTATCCACTAATCTGAGATGGTGGCCAATTCCTCGCCATCCGCCACCACCGTTGAGCAGACCCAAGGGTCGGCCCCGGGGGGAGCCGACCGGGTGGCGCAACCGTTGCTCAGCCGACCGGAGCTCCTGCGAGCGCGGCTGCGGGCCGCCCCCAGCAGTGCCGGGGTGTATCTCTTCCGCGATCAGCGCAACAGGGTCATCTATGTGGGCAAGTCGGCGAGCGTCCGCGACCGGCTGCGCAGCTACTTCACGGCTCCGGCCGCCCAGCCAGCCCGGACCCGGCGGTTGGTGGAGTCGGCCTTCGACTTCGAGGTGGTGGCGACCGGCACCGAGCAGCAGGCGCTCATCCTGGAGAACACCCTTATCAAGCGGCACCACCCCCGCTTCAATGTCCGCCTCAAAGATGACAAGAACTACCTTTACTTCCGGATTCCGAAGCCGGCTGCCTCTGCTTCCGGTCGACCCGGCATGGACCCCGGCCTCTTCCCCAGGCCCACCTTCACCCGCCAATTGGCTGGCGACCGCGCCCACTACTTCGGTCCCTACACCGATTCCAAGGCGATTCGAAGGTCGGTGCGGGAGCTGCGATCGGTTGTGCCGTTTCGAGGTTGCTCCGACCCGGTCTTTCGCCGCGGACATGTGTGTCTCGACTTCCATCTCGGGATCTGTGCCGGCCCCTGCGAGGGCCTGATTTCCGAGGCTGGCTATAGGCAACTCCTCGACGACGCCGGCACCTTTCTCTCGGGACACACCTCGGCCGTGTTGGAGCGGCTGGAGGCCGCCATGCAGGAGGCCAGCGCGGCATTGGACTTCGAGCTGGCGGCCTCCTTGAGGGATCGGGTGGCCGCGGTACGCAAACTGTCCGACGAGCAGGTCACCTCACCAAAGCTCGGCTCTGCCCTGGACGTAGTTGGCCTCGCAATCGGTCAAA
>JAJZJU010000066.1 GCA_021809895.1 bacterium | reverse complement strand
GCACGAACGGGCCTACGGTGCGCCCATTGAGGTAGCCGTGAGTCAAGTGGTCCACGTCATTACGCAGCCACACCTTGGATTCGAGAGGCGAGCCTGGCAAGGTCGGGCTCGGGAGCCCCTTTCCCACCGTGGGTGTCGGCCGAGCCCAGCCACCGCCCAGGCTGCCAGCGGTTAGTGTGAGTGAGGTGGAGTCGGTAAAGCCCGCACCTGAAGATCTGGGCTCAGATGCAAAGCGCACCACGGCGATGCTTCGAGACGCGCGCTCGGTGCAGCGCCGCTTGGACATCCTCCTGGCGACCGCCGCCGCCTCCGACGATCCCAGCCTGGCCCGGGTGGCGGAAGCCAGGGCGGCGGTCGAGCGACTGGTCCTGGAGCTCACCTTTCGCCAGCACGGTGACCGCCGCGGTCAGCGCCGCGGCCGCAGCATCCGCTAGTTCCCCAAAACCTCGGCGGCTCTTTGCCTGGCTGGGGATGGAACTCGGCGACTCGGCTCTAAGATGGGGTGGCCGGTGTGGCCGATAGCCGGCCCGGAGCGGGCCAGCGGAGGTACGCCGGCTGCTGCCCCGCAGGATGGGTCGGGGCCATTGTCAACCGCAGGCTGCATCTGGTGGGAGATGATCGGTTGCAGGTCGACGAGGTGAGCGGCGCGGCGCTCAGCCGGTATCGGGTCGGGACCCGGCTCCAGTCGCTGCCCTATGCCACCATCCACCGTGCCCAGAGGCTGGCCGACGGTGAGCCGGTGCTGGTTTGGAAGTTCGGAGAGCGCTACAGCCGAGCGGCGGGGTTCCTGGAGGCTCTGCAGAGCCTGGCAGGCGACGACCGCGCGGTCGGCGTGCCCGGGGTGGCCACGGTCTTGGACATCGGGGCGATAGGGGAGCCCTCCCCCATTGTGTACTTGGTCACCCAGGACGCTGCCCGGGGTTTCCTGGTCGGGCTGCTGCAGTCCGGGGGCGCGCCAGGAGTGCTGGCGACCGCGGGAGCGGTGGCGAGCGCACTGGATGGCCTGCATCTCAGAGGTCTGGTGCACGGCGACGTCCAACCGGCCACCATCGCGGTCGACGGCTTGGGCCGTCCCCTACTGGTGGGGCAGGCGGTGAGGATGGTGGTGGCTCGGGTGGACCCCAGAGCCGGCTGGCTCGAACTCACCCGTAACTTCCGTCCCCCCGAGTCCCGCCAACCCCTCTGGCCCGACCGGGGAACCGATCTCTACGGCCTGGCCGCTCTGACCTACTACCTGCTGGTGGGCCGGCCACCGGATGGGGCGGCTGAGTTGACACCGCCGAGTCAGTTACGCCCGGGACTACCCCAGAGTGTCGATCGAGCGCTTCTGAAAGCGCTCGATCGCGACCCCTCGGCACGCTTCGCGACAGCCGGCGAGTTCGTGACGGCGCTGCGGCAACGCGCGGTCGGGCCCGACCGGAAGGCGGTGGCGCGCAGCCGCCCCACCACAACATCCCCGACCGCCAGGTCAGAGCCGGGGTCCTCCCGGCCTCAGCCCGCCCAGGCGCAGCCCCAGGTCGCGGCTCAGGACTCGTCGGGCACTGGCCTCATCACCCTGACACCGCTCGACCCGTACGAGATGGACTCCAAGGTGCGGCGCCGCAGCGGGGTGCTGCTCTTGCTGGGGCTGGTGGTGGTGGCGCTGGTGCTGGTTGTCCTCTCCGTCACCGGCAGGATCTCCCCCTGACTCCCACCCCCGTCCCGGCTGAGCGGGCGCTGGCGCAGCTGGCCGAGAGCCTCTCCCCACTTCGGGAGGAGCCGGCGCACCGTCCCGGCCTGAGGGCGGCGGGCGTCTTGGCGCTCCTGGATCGGAGCCAGGACACGCTACCCCTCTTGTTGCTGGAGCGCGACCGGGGGCTGCGGGATCACCCCGGGCAGGTCGGCCTGCCCGGAGGTGCCCAGGATCTGGGCGATGGACAGCTCTGGCGAACCGCGCTGAGGGAGGCCGATGAGGAGCTGGGAGTGCCGGCGGCCGCGGTTGATCCCCTCGGCTACGCGCCCCCGGTGGAGGTACCTCATACCGGCTTTCTCATCATCCCCTTGGTGGCCGCCCTGCTGCGGCCCTTCACCCCGCGCCTCCAGCGAGATGAGGTGGAGAGCTGCTTTTGGATGCCATTGGTCACAGCTGAGATCGTCAGCCGCCAGGTGGCTACCCATCTCGGCCGCCTCACCACCCCCGGCTACCTCCACGAGGGTCACTTCGTGTGGGGCGCGACCGGCATCATCGTCGACGACCTTCGCCGAAGGCTGGGCCTGCCAGTCGCCGGCCGCCCGCCCACCACCTGAGAGGAGGACGGGCGGCGGCGGTCAGGCCGGCGGCGGGGCGGGGCGCGGGCTGACCAGCGGGACCGACTCCAGGAGCTGGCTGCCAAAGCCAACCGCTCGCCGCTCTGGTTTGCGACTGGCGGGCTCGGTCAGGGCACGGTCCAGGACCTCGGTGAGGGAGCGCACGAAGACAACCTCCATGCCCTCCAGCAGGGACTGGTCTATCTCGTGGAGGTCGCGGCGGTTGCGCTCGGGTAGCAGGAAGGTGTGAATGCCGGCACGGTGAGCGGCCAGCAACTTGTCCTTGACCCCGCCGATGGGCAGGATCCGACCGCGCAGGGTGACCTCGCCGGTCATCGCCAGATCGTGGCGCACCGGCCGGTTGCTGGCCACCGAGACCAGAGCCGTGGTCAGGGTGACTCCGGCCGAGGGCCCATCCTTGGGGATGGCGCCCGCCGGCACGTGCACGTGGACGCCGTGGTCTTCGAAGAAGCCCTTGGGGACGCCGTGCTCGGCGCCGTGGACCCGCACCCAGGAGAGTGCCGCGCGCGCCGACTCCTGCATCACGTCCCCTATCTGCCCGGTCAGCTGGAGCTCGGGACGGCCCTCGATCGCCAGCGCCTCCACGGTCACCAGGTCGCCGCCCACCTCGGAGACCACGACCCCGGTGGCGACCCCGACCCGGTCCTCGGGCTCAGTCTCCACGCTGTCGAAGCGGGCCGGCCCCAGGTAGTCGATCAGCTGGTCGGGGCCGATCTCCACCCTGGTCAGCTCGGGGTTCTCCACCAGCTGGCGGGGCACCTTGCGAAGGAGCTGGGCTATCTGCCGGTCCAGCCCCCGAACGCCGGCCTCGCGGGTGTAGTTGCGGATCAAGGAGCGCAGCGCGTCGTCGGAGATCACTGCCTCGTCGGCGGTGAGGGCGTGCTGGTCCAGCTGGCGGCCGAGCAGGTGACCCTTGGCGATTCCCAGCTTCTCCTCCTCGGTGTAGCCGGTCATACGGATGATCTCCATGCGGTCGCGGAGCGGCGGCGAGATCGTGTCGATCACGTTGGCGGTGGTGATGAAGAGCACCTGGGAGAGGTCGTACGGCACCTCCAGGTAGTGGTCCGAGAACTCACGGTTCTGCTCGGGGTCAAGCACCTCGAGGAGGGCGGCCGAAGGGTCGCCGCGGAAGTCCAGCCCCACCTTGTCGATCTCGTCCAGCATCATGACCGCGTTGCGCGACCCGGCCTGCTTCATCGCCTGGATGACCCGGCCCGGCAGCGCCCCGATGTATGTGCGCCGGTGGCCACGGATCTCGGCCTCGTCGCGGATGCCTCCCAGCGAGACGCGCACCAGCTTGCGGTCCAGGGCTCTGGCGATGCTGCGTCCAAGCGAGGTCTTGCCCACCCCGGGAGGGCCCACGAAACAGAGGATCGGGGTCTGCAGCGGGGCTGGGGGAGTGGCTCCTTCGGGGAGCGGCTGGGCACGACGCTCCAGCACCCGCTTGCGGACCGCCATCCACTCCAGGATGCGCTCCTTTACCTTGGGAAGACCGTAGTGGTCCTCATCGAGGATGCGGGCCGCCTCCTGGATGTCGACCCGCTCCGGCCCGGCATCCCCCCAGGGCAGCTCCACCAGCCAATCCAGGTAGTTGCGGATCATCCCCACCTCTGGGGAGGCGCTGGGGGTGGACTCCATGCGGTCCATCTCCTTGAGAGCGCGCTTGAGTACGGGCTCAGGCATGCCTGCGGCGGTTATCCGCTCCCTGAGGTCCTCCTCGGACCCGGACTCACCGCCGAGGTCGGCCAGCTCCTTGCGGATAACCTTCAGCTGCTCGCGCAGGATCGCCTCGCGCTGACCCTGGTTGATGGTCTGGGCGACATCCTGCTGAATCTTGCTGCGCAGCTGGGCGACCTCCAGAAGCCTAGCCAGCAGGGGAACCAGTCCCCGCAGGCGGCGCTCCACGTCGTCCTCTTGGAGCAGGGCGATGCGATCCTGCGGATCCAGGTCGGGGGCGGTCCCGGCAAGGTCGGCAACCTTGCCGGGCTCCTTGGCTCTGGCCACCGCAACCGCCAGCTCTGGCGCCACCGAGGCGCCTGCGGCCACGTACTCGCCGAACATCTGACGGATGGAGCCGACCAGGGCCTCGATCTCGGTCCCGTGAGGTTCGATCTCGGGGAGGGCGACAACCTTGGCTGTCCATTGCTCGCCCTGGGTAAGCTCCAGGACCCGCACCCGCCGCTGCCCCTCGACCAGGACCTGGGCGCCACCCGCACCGCGGCGAAAGGCTCCGATCTGGGCGATGGTGGCAATGGGGTAGATGTCCGCCAGTTCCACATCGTCGAGGTCACTCTGGCGCTGAACCGCCAGCACCACCTTGCCCTCGGCGGCCACCGCAGCCTCCAGGCTGCTTACTGATCGCTCTCTACCCGCACCCAGAGGGGCGAGTTGGTGGGGCAGCACGACGTTGTCCCGCAGCGGCACCAGGGGAAGGGTCTCGATCTCTGGACCACTCGCGCGCCGCCGCTGCGGAGTGATTTCGGTCGCCGCTTCCGCTGGGGAATCTGTGTCTTCGCTCAAGAGCTGAACTCCGGATGGTTGTAGACGTAAGTCGGGCTCAATCGCCCAGTGAGGAGTCTGCCCTCAGACGAGTGGCGGCAAACAGCGGCTCAATCCCGGCTCGCCTGCTCCGCCGAGCGCTTGAGCGCCGCGACCTCCGCACGCACGCTGCTGACCGCCCAGCGCTTGAGGCCCAGGTCCAAAAGAGGAGACAGCGGGCCGTAGCCGAAGTCATACTCCTCGCGATGGGTGAGCAGCACCCCATCGGGACCAGGCTCCATCAAAAAGACGGCGTGGAAGCCGCGCAGGCGCCCCCACAGCATCTCCAGGTCGACCTTGTTCTGGCCGACGGTGTAGCGGGCTCGGATGTGCGAGCGGAAGGGCCCCAGATGGCCGTTGATGCGAGCCACCACCTGGTCTCCCTGCCGGGACTCCACGAACATCTCCTGGACCTTGGTCTGGCCGTCCGTGTAGGCTTCTGGGTCCATCACGGCCTCTCGGATCCTTTCCAGCGGGGCCTGCACCATAACGCTCGCCTCGGCGATCATCATCTCCTCAGTCCTCCCACAGCCGCAAGGTGACCTTGATGGCTCCGCTGCGCTCGGGGCGGGCGGCCGTCTCGAAAGCCTCCCGCCAACGCCGTATCGGAAAGGTGTGGGTGAGCCAGCCCGACACCAGCGACTGCCGCCCTCGCAGAAGCTCCAGAGCGGAATCTAGCAGGTGGGGGCAGGTGGCGACCCCGTTGTGGCGCCCGTAACCGTTGGACCCCAGCTGGCGCACCTCCTTGTAGTAGGCGAGCGTGGTCTCCGACCTGGCGGGGCGGCCCACCCCAACGGTGACCAGCGTGCCCCGGCCCGAGATCACCCGCAGGGCCTGCTCGGTGGTGGCGGCAGAGCCGATCGAATCGAGCACCACATCCGCGCCTGCACCGATCGTCCAAGGCCCCCCGCGCCATGGACGGGCGACCCTCGACCCGGCCAGTTCCGCCACCTGTGACACCAGACCTTGAGGAGCGATGGGCCGGGCCCCCAGGTTCCTCACCAGCTCGGTTTGGTGGGGCCAGGCGCAGGTGACCGAGATGTCGGCCAGGGGCCAGCGCTCGCGGGCGGCCAGCGCCAGACCCAGTCCGATGGTCCCAGCCCCCAGGACCAGCACCGGCCCGGCGGGCTCGTCCGGGACCTGTGCCACCGCGTGCATGGCGACCGCCAGCGGGTCTGCCAGAACCGCGGTTTCGAGAGGGAGGCCCGGCGGCAGCACGTGGAGCTGGGTCCGGTGGGCGTGGATGATCTGAGCGAACCCACCCGGCAACCCTCGCACAGTGCCCAGGTGCATGCCGTGACCGGGACCCCAGGGTCCACCCGCGAGGACCTGTGAGCAGTGCGGGGGAAAGCCGGCGCTGCAGGCGGGGCAGGGGTTGGCGAGCCCCCTGGCGACACATCCCAGCCAGGGGTCGACCGCCACCGGGCTCCCCTCCTCCAGGCCCAGGTCGGGTCGGGGCTCCGCCAGCTCGGCCACGATCTCGTGGCCCGGCACATGGGGAAAGGTGACCAGCGCGCTGAGAGGGTTGTCCGAGCTGGCCTGCAAGGTCGCCTGCTTCACGTCAGACCCGCAGATGCCGGTCACCACAACCCTGAGCCGTACCCAGTCCGATTGGGGCCTCGGGCCCTCGACCATCTCTTTCATGAACAGCGGCCCACGCCCTCTCAGGGCCAGCCACGGACGCACCATGGAGAGCGCGCCCGCGACCGATACCCGCGACGGGCTGGGCTCGAAGACCAATGCCAGCATCACCACTCCCAGGAAGCGGTAGCCCGCCTGGTTCCGCATCCGGTTGGGCTGCGCCAGCTGGCCAAATCTGTCACCATTCAGTTATCTCATGAAAGCGCTGGATAACGTCTCGCGAGATCGATCGAGTGTAGCGTCGGTGTAGGAGATAGTTTAGGCGCCGTAAAAGAACGCAGAAGGGTGAGGGATAGATGGAGACTCTCCGACCCCGACACACCGGCTTTTGCTTCGGGGTGCGAGATGCGCTGGCGCTGACCGGGTCCGCTCTCGACTCCAGCGGCGATGCCGCGGCCCTGGGACAGGTCGTCCACAACTCCAGAGCACTGGAAGCCTTGGAGGCAAGGGGCCTGCGCCAGATCAAGGAACTCCCGACCAAAAGCCGAGTCCCAGTGGTCATCACCGCCCACGGCGCCACCCCGGAGCTCTTCCGCGAGGCAGCGGCGTCGGGGCTGCAGGTCGTCGACACCACCTGTCCATTGGTGCGGCGGGTCCAGAACCATGCCCGGGAGCTGGCGGAACAAGACCTCCCCGTGGTGATCGTCGGCCATCGGCACCACCAGGAGGTGATCGGAGTCGCCGGCTGGGCGGGCTCAGGAGATGGACGCGAGGTGACCGTGATCTCCTCGCTGGAAGAGGCGGATGCCCTGCCCTACCGCGAGCATCGGGGAATCGTCTCCCAGAGCACCTTTCCCCAGCCGCTATTCCGGGAGATCGCAGAGCGGGTCGCCCAGCGCACCGGCCAGCTGGAGGTTCGCGACACCACCTGCCCGGTGGTGAACCAGCGCCAGCGCGAGGCGCTGACCGGCCTGCTCGACCAGGTCGACGTGGTGGTGGTGGTCGGAGGCCGTAACTCTGCCAACACCGTGGCTCTGGCAGAGGCCTGTGCCGCCCGCCGCCCCACCCATCATGTGGAGAGCGCCGAAGAGATTCGGCCGGAGTGGTTCCAGAAGGGTCAGCGCGTGGGAATCACCTCGGGCACCTCCACCCCAGGCTGGGTGGTCGACGAGGTCGAGGAGGCGTGTCGTGATATCTGAGCGCGAAGATGCCTTCGTGGCAGAGGTGGGGGAACCAGGTGAGAGCGTCGACGCCACCGCCCAACGGGTGCTGGCACGCTACCAGGCCGAGATCGTCGAGGGCCTTTCGGCTGCGGTCGATCTGCTGCCCGCCGAGGTCACCGGACCGTCTCGCTACCACCTGGGGCTGGAGCCCGGGGCCCGGCCCGGAAAGGCCCTGCGGCCCACCCTGACGATGCTGATCGCTGCCGGCCTGGGCGGCTCCTCAGAGTGGGCCAGGACGTTGGGGGTCGCGGTCCAGCTGATTCACGATTTCTCGTTGGTGCACGACGACATCGTCGACGAGGACCTCTCGCGACGGGGGCAGGCCGCCCTCTGGGTCAGGGACGGTATGGCGACCGCGCTCAACACCGGTGACGCCCTGCTCACCGCGGCATTTCTCGTGATCAGTCGGTCGGGGATCCCGCCGGCGGTGAGCCAGCTGGCGGCCGACACCCTGGGCGCCGCGACCCTGGAGATGGTCGGAGGACAGCAGTCAGACATCTCGGCCACCGGCCAGCCGCCCGCCGACATCAGCAACTACCTGCGCATGGTGGAGCTGAAGACGGGGGCGCTCATGGGTGCCGCCACCGCCATGGGGGCAGTGGCCTCCGACGCCACCCTGGAGGTGGTCGCCGCCTGCGAGCACTTCGGCAGGACCCTAGGGATCGCATTCCAGCTCCGCGACGACACCCTGGGGGTCTTCGGCGATTCCCAGACGACCGGCAAGCCGGTCGGCAACGACCTCTTGCGGCGCAAGCAGGGCCTTCCATTCCTGCTCGCCCTCAACTGCAAGGGTGAACTGGGGAGTACCGCGCGGTCCTGGCTCAGTCCGGACGGGCTCTCCGAGGCGACCCTCAGGGACGCGGTGGCGATGCTGCGCGACGGCGGGGTCGCCGAGCGCTGCGAGGGGCTGACCACGACCTGGACGGAGCGGGCTCTCGGAGCGGCCGCCAAACTCCCCCTCGCCGCTCCCTTCGCCGCCGAGGTGGAGGGCCTCTGCCGCTGGTTGGGGGATCGCTGGAGTTGACCCTCGATCTCATCTCCGAGTCGCCATCCTGGGAGGGACTCGAGCCGCGCCAGGACTTGAAGCCGGCCCTGGACAGGGCGGTCGCCAACCTGCTCTCGCGCCAACTCCCAGACGGCTCATGGATGGGCGAGCTGGAGAGCAACGCCGCGATCACCGCCGAGTACCTGCTCATGTGCCGCTTCCTGGGAGTGGCCAACCCGCGCCGGGAGGCCTCGGCTCTGCGGTATCTCCGCCACGAGCAGCGCCCCGATGGAAGCTTCGGGATAGCCCCGGAGGTCGCTGGCGACATCAGCATCACCGCCGAGGTCTTCGTGGCCATGCGCGCTATTGGGGTTGGCCTTGACGACCCCGGAGTCGCTGCCGCGAGGGAGTTTGTGGCCCGCCACGGAGGCGTCCGCGCCACCCGGGTCTTCACCAGGATCTGGCTGGCGCTGGGCGGCCTGTGGCCCTGGCACGAACTCCCGGTGGTACCCCCGGAGTGGGTGCTCATCCCCGGCAACCGGATCGGCAGCATCTACGACCTCGCCTCCTGGGCTCGCGCCACCACGGTGCCGCTGGCGATCCTGCGCTCTTTGGAGACGGTCTTTTCGCTGGACCAGCCGGCACCCGGCGAGCTTCCCGCGGGCCCTCCGGTGCCTGCGGCCGGGACCCTGACCTGGAAGTCGGTGGATCGCCTGGTGCGCATCTACGGCAAGCTTCCCAAGGTGGGATTGCGGCGCCTGGCGCTGGCCGAGGCAGAGCGCTGGATCCTGGAGCACCAGGAGGAGGATGGCTCCTGGGCGGGGATCCAGCCCCCCTGGGTGTACGGCCTGATGGCTCTGGTGGCCAGGGGACACCGCCTCTCCGACCCCCCGGTCCGGCGCGGGCTGGACGCCTTGGAGAGCTTCGGGATCGACGACGAGCACGGGTTCCGCCTGCAGGCCTGCGTGTCCCCGGTCTGGGACACGGCGCTGGCGCTCTGGGCCCTGCTGGACGCGGGCCTCCCCCCCGAGCATGAGGCGGTCCGCCGAGCGGTCGACTGGCTCCTGGCTCGAGAGGTGAAGAAGCCCGGTGACTGGGCCGTGCACCTCCCCGACGTCGCCCCGGGGGGCTGGCCATTCGAGTTCTACAACGATCAGTACCCCGACACCGATGACACCGCGGTCGTGCTCTGCGCTCTGGCTGCGGCCGGCCACCGGCGGGGGGACCGGACCCCGGCGGGGGAGGCGATGGAGCGGGCGCTGCGGTGGCTCGTCGCCATGCAGGGCTCCGACGGGGGATACGCCGCCTTCGATGCCGACAACAACCGGCACTGGGTCGAGCGCCTGCCCATCTCCGACTTCGGCGAGGTCCTTGACCCCCCCAGCCCAGACGTGACCGCGCATGTGGTGGAGGCGTTCACCCGATGCGGCGGGCGGGATCTGGCCCTGGCCAAGTGGCGGGCGGTCTCCTGGCTGCGCGGTGCCGAAGAGGGCGAAGGCGCCTACTTCGGACGATGGGGGGTCAACTACGTGTACGGGGGAGCGGCGGTGGCGACCGCTCTGGCAACCCTGGGCGAGTACGCCGACCGCGAGCGCCTGCTCCGACTGGGCCGTTGGGTGAGGGAGCACCAGCACCAGGACGGCGGCTTTGGCGAGTCCGTGCTCTCCTACCATTCGCCCGAGCACATCGGCCGGGGCGCAGCGACTCCGTCTCAGACCGCCTGGGCCCTGCTGGCCCTGGAGTCCGCACTTCACCTGGGGTCCGACGCACAGCTTGCAGGGGGAGCCGCGGCCGCCGCCGACTGGCTGGTGGCAAGCCAGGAGCCGGATGGGGGCTGGACCGACCACCTCTTCACCGGCACCGGCTTCCCCCGCGCCTTCTACCTTCGCTACCAGATGTACGCGACCGTCTTCCCGGTGATGGCACTGGCCAGGCTGGTGTATCCCGGCCGGGCCCTCGCAGCGGAGGACTGAGTCGGTGGGCCAGACCACCACCTCGCTACCGGAGTTCTCAGCAGCCCGCCTGGACGCCTCGAGGCGGCGGGAGAACTTCCCCATCGCCGCCTGGCTCCTGCGCCCCGGCCGGCGCGAGGCCAGGGCCGCCATATATGGGTTCTGCCGCCTGGTCGACGACATCGGGGACGAGCAGTTGGGAGACGCCCGCGCCCAGCTCGCTCTCTGCCAGGAGGAGCTGGAGGCCTGCTACTCTGGCCAACCCCGACACCCGGTGTTCCAGCGCCTCCAGAAGGTCATCCTCCGCCACCAGCTGGAACGGGGCTGCTTCCTGCGTCTGATCCAGGCCAATCTCCATGATCAAGATTTCGTCCGCTACTCCACCTGGGAGGAGCTGGACACCTACTGCACCCTCTCAGCCACACCCGTCGGCCAGCTGGTGCTGGCCCTGGAGGGGATAGTGGATGAGGGCCCGGTCGGCCATTCTGACTCCATCTGCACCGGGCTGCAGCTGGCCAACATGTGGCAGGACATCGCCTCCGACAGGTTGCGGGGACGGCGCTATCTGCCCCTGGAGGTGCTGGCGCAACATGGGGTGAGCGAGGAGGAGTGGGAGAGCGGCAAGCCGACCCCCGGCAACCGCGCCTCGCTCCGGCATGCCCTGGGGAGGGCACGCCGGCTGCTCCGGGAGGGGTGGCCGCTGGTGCACGAGGTTCCGGGCCTGATGCGGGTGGAGATGGCGACCTTCGTGCTCTCCGGGTTGGCCGCCACCGAGGCGGTGCTCGAGGCCGGCGACTCAGTGTTCGAACAAAAGGCTGCCGTGAGCAACCGCCGACGCCGAGCCACCCTGGTCTCTTCGCTGTCAGCTTGGAGGGGCGGCCAGCCGCCGGGGAGGAGTTGAGCGGGGCCCTGGCCCCAGAGCTGGAGGCTGCCTACCATCAGTGCGCCCTGGAGGTCAGGCAGTCGGCTGGCAACTTTTACTACGCCTTCCGGCTCCTGCCCGCATCGAAGCGACGCGCACTTCACGCCGTCTACCGCTTCTGCCGGGGGGCAGATGACATCGCCGACGGCCCCGGCACGGCCGACCAGCGCATGGACCACCTGGAGGCCTACCGGCTGCTCCTGGAAAGCGCCCTGCGGGGCCGGCCCACCGGCCCCGAGTGGCTGACCCTGGCGGACTCCGTGGAGCGCTTTCGCCTCAACCCCCGTCATCTGCAAGATGTGATCGACGGTTGCCGCGCCGACTGTGCACCTCTGGTGATCGAGACGGAGGCTGACCTAAAGCGCTACAGCTATGGTGTGGCGGGGTCGGTGGGACTGCTCAGCGCCCGCATCTTCGGCTACTCGGACCAGCGAGTGGAGGTGTATGCGGTGGAGCTGGGGGAGGCGATGCAGCTCACCAACATCCTGCGCGACCTGGGCGAGGACCTTGGCAACCAGCGCTGCTATCTGCCCCGAGCTGACCTCGCCCGCTTCTCGTTGACCGAACACGACCTCCTGCTGGGTCGCAGGGGCCCACGGGTTGACGCCTACCGAGAGATGATGGCATTCGAGGTGGATCGGGCCGGCGAACACTTCGCGGTCGGGTTGCGGCTGGTCCCGCTGGTGGAACGTGATGCCAGGGGCTGCCCGGCAGCGCTCGCCGCCCTCTACCAGCGCCTTCTGGTGGAGATGCGGCGTCGCGACTTCGACGTGCAGACGCAGCGGCTGTCGCTGACCCCGGCTCGCAAGGTGAGATTGGCCGTCTCCGCCTGGCTGCGTGCCACCCTGACCCCGTGACCGCATCCTCCTCGACTTCGGAGACCATCGTGGTGGGCGGGGGGCTGGCCGGGATCGCCTGCGCTCTTGAGTTGGCGGACCACGGCCACCGGGTCTCTCTTCTGGAACGGGCCACCACCCTGGGGGGACTGTGCCGCTCGGTCCAGGATCCGCTCCTGGGCAGAGTCGACACCGGCCAGCACGTCTACCTGGGCTGCTGCACCGAGTTGGAGCGGCTGCTGGAGAGGCTCCAGGTGGCGCCATCCCTGCGCCAGAGCCGCCTGGAGCTGACCGTGGTGGACCCCGCCACCGCAACCGTCAGACGGCTGCGGGCGGCGGCCCTGCCCGCTCTGCTCCACCTTCTGCCCGTGTTGCTTCGGTGGCCCGGGTTGGGACCAGCCGCCGTCATGGAGGTGCGACGCGTCGCGCAGGGCCTTCGCGGCCAGCCCGCAGCCGAGCTTGACGACGTGCCGGCCCGGGGCTGGTTGGAGAGCCTGGGGCAGAGCCCGACCGTGATCCGCACACTCTGGGAGCCGCTGTTGGTGGCAGCCTGCAATCTGGACCTACAGTCCTGCAGCGCCGCCGCCGCGGCCCAGGTCATCTCCGAAGGGCTGCTGGGATCGCCGTCGGCGGCGGCCCTGCGGGTGCCGGGCACCGACCTGAGCTCCTGGCTGGGGCCGCCGGCCGAACGAGCGCTGAGCCGAGCGGGCGTGCACGTGCGACTGCGGTGGCGGGCCCAGGAGGTGAGCCGCACCGAGGAGGGGAGGCTTCGTGTCTCGGACTCAGAGGGGGCGGGTCTGGATGCTGACCAGGTGGTGCTGGCGACCAGGGCTGGGCACGCGCTGGGGCTGCTGCGCCGCGGCGGTCTCGGGGATCCGGGGGTGGAGTTGGCGGCCGGCCTCCCGGATTCCCCGATCGTGAACGTGCACCTGTTCACTGACAGGCCGTTCTTGCCCGGATCCGTGGTGGTGGTGCCCAGATCGCCCCTGCAGTGGCTCTTCGACCGCACCGCGCTGAGCCCGCAAGCCGACTCGAATCCGGGGATCTACCACTCCGCTATCTCCATATCGGCCGCCAAGAAGGAGATCGCCGTGGCCGAGGATCGTCTCAGCGCGACCATGTGGCAGCTATGCCAGTCCACCTTCCCGGCCGCATCCAGGGCCCGCCTGCTGGGCTCTCGGGTGACCCGGGAGGCCCACGCCACCTTCGCTCCCATCACCGGTTCGCAACGACTGCGTCCGGGGCCCCGGACTTCCATACCTGGCCTTCTGGTGGCTGGTAGCTGGACCGCCACCGGGTGGCCGGCGACGATGGAAGGGGCGGTGCGCTCGGGGAGAGCAGCAGCAGCAGCCAGCGTCACCTCCCGTCAACGCCGCGCGGCATAGCCGTCGGACTCGAAGGCGCTCGACGGGGCGCTTGCGGTCATGACCACGACCGCTCGACTGACGCTTTGGGTGAGTGCCCGCAGCGCCAGCGTCTGGCGGCGGCCGACCTCGACCAGGGCAGGGGCCACGGAGGGGTTGGAGGCCAGCAGCTTCAGCAGCAGATCGGCGGCCGGGCCCCGGCCACCCATCCGCAGGAGAGCGCCGGCCGGCCCAAGCGGGGTGCCGGGGGTGTCGAGGACCACCCGCAAGGCCACCACATCCATTCCGTGCCCAAGCCACGCGGCGGTCTCCATCTCCACCAGGTCCGCCCCCTCCGCCGCCAGGGCGCCTCTGGCATCCGGACCGTCGGCGATCTCCTCCACGCTCGCCAGCCGGCACTCCCGGCCCGCCCCGCTGGCCACCAGCTCGGCGGTGCGTCCCGGATCGGCTTCGACCCAGACTCCGCCAGGTGTGAGGACTGAACCCGCCACCCCCACGCTGCCCAGCTCCCAGCCGGGAGCGCAAGCCCCCGCCACTCCCGCAACCAGGATGGAGCTGCCCAGCGGCGCCTGCGCAGCGGCGGCCCTGGCGGCCGCCTGCCCCATGCCTGTCTCCCAAACCTCCACCGGTGCGCTGGTCGTGGTCCAGCGGACCAACCCCGAGGAGTGATTGCGCTCCCAACGCCTCGGCAGGGCGGCTCGAACGGCCTTCGCCTCAGAGCTGAGCGCACAGGCGACCACCAACGGTCGGCCCTGGCTAGGAGGCCTCGCGACCCCGCGCCACCGGGCGAGGGCGGCAGCTGCCAGCAGCACCGCCAGAGCGGCCACAGCCGAGGGGCCGACCCCCAGGAGCAGGGCGAGCAGAGCGCTCTGCAGGTAAACGCCCAGGATGAGGAGGCAGCTGATCCAGAGCCCGACAGACTGCGAGGGCCGGGTCTCCCCAAGGCACAGGCGCAGCCAGAGCTGGAGGGCCAGGCCGACCACGAACCAGCCCACGTAGTTGAGGAGGGTGACCCCGAACCAGGCGCCCGACCCGGGGGGGTACGAGTAGATCGAGCCCAAGAACCAGTGCGCTCCCAGTAGGGCTACCGGATCGACCACCAGATCCAGACCGACCATGACCAGGGCAGCCAGGACCAGCCGCATAAGGCCTCGGCCGCCGATCCAACCGATCAGGGTGTAACTGCAGTAGGCCAGCCAGGTGAAGCTCAGGCTGTCGAAGAGCGGGACCCCGGCCACCAGCCAGTCGTGAGTCAGCCCGGCCGGGCGGTAGTGA
>JAJZJU010000065.1 GCA_021809895.1 bacterium | reverse complement strand
TCCCCCTTCGCTTCGCCCCTCTGGCGGTGCAACCCTCCCCTGGATGACGCGGGTGGCTCGCCCAGTCACTCCCCATCGTGGCCCCGTCTCCCCAGTGCTTGGACAAAACTATTGGCCACCTGCTTAGTCGGGCGCCGGTCTCCTGAAGTCGAGTCTCTCTCGCCCGGACTCGAGGAGCGACGCCAAATGGCATCTGAGTGAGCGGTGCTCGGACGTGGGTTGGGCGGCGGCTAGACGGTCAACCAGGGACGGCCGAGAACGCTTGCCGTCCGTCCACCAGCGTCAGCTGCCTGGAGCAGGCCCCGACCACCTCGGGGTCATGGCTGGCCATGACCAGGATGCGCCCCTCCCCGGCCTGGCGCAGTAGGAGTTCCACGATCACCTTTCGCTGCTCCGCCACCAACTCGGAGGTGGGCTCGTCGGCGAGGACGGCGTCCGGTGAGCCCGCGAGCGCTCTCGCCACCGCCACCCGCTGCTGCTGGCCGCCCGACAGGTCCTGGACCAGTGCGTCAGCCGCGGCGTGGAGGCCCACCATATCCAGCCCAGCCTGGGCCAGGCGGCCGACATCCTCAGTCGACACACCCCGGGCCTGCAGGGGCAGGGCGACGTTCTCCGCTGCCGTCAGCACCGATACCAAGCCATGGTTCTGGAGGACCACCCCAAACCGCTGCCTGCTGCGCTCGTCGGTGCCGATGGGCTGGCCGTCCACGAGCACCTGGCCCTGGGATGGCACCTGCAGACCCGCCGCCACCATGAGCAGGGTCGTCTTGCCCGACCCGGACGGCCCTGTTATGGCCAGCGACTCGCCCTTCCTGACCACCAGGTTGACGTCATGGAGGATCGCCCGTCCTCCGGCACTCACGGTCACGTGCTCCAGGCGGATCTCACTGATCATGGCGCTCCAGCTCCGGGTTGCGCAGATCGACACCCGCGGAGTGTCGGCGCACGTGCAGCAGGGTTCCCGGGGGCAGCATCTCCAGCACGTCGGGCGGCAGCTGGACGCTGCCGTCCCTACCCACCACCGCGTACTCCTCTCCCCTCCGCCCCTCGGCTCCGACCCGACCGTCGCGGATGGTGACGGTTCGCGGCATTGCGCGGGCGACCGCCTGGTCGTGGGTGACGCTGACCACCGTCGACCCCAGCTGCTGATTGATCCTGTGCAGCAGCTCGATCACCTGGTCGCGACTGCTGCTGTCCAGCTGGCTGGTGGGCTCGTCCACCAATAGAAGCCTCGGTGCCGGGGCGACACCCGAGGCTATCGCCACCCGCTGCTGCTCACCCCCGGACAGGGTGGCGATGGTGCGGTTTGCGAGCCCGCCCATCCCGAGCTGCTCCAGGAGCTCTGCGGGCCTCCAGGGAGGCCGGTGCTTACGGCCCCTGGCGCCCCGCTGCGCGAACTCGATGTTCTGGCTGGCGGTGGCGTAGGGCAGCAGGTTGCGGGCGGGGTCCTGGAGCACCAGGCTGACCTCGGTCGCCCTGAGCCGCAGCAGCTGGCGGTTGCTGAGCTTGGACATCTCGTAGGGGCCGATCTGAATCTGGCCGGCCGAGGGGCGCTGCAGGCCGGCCAGGAGCGCCAGCACCGTCGACTTCCCCGATCCGGAGGGCCCAAGCAGGGCGAACTCCTCCCCCGCCTCCACATCCAGGTCCACCCCGCGCAGGGCGACCACGTCACCCTCCTGGCTGGGGTAGAGATGGACCACTCCGTCGAAGTGGATGTCCAGTCCGCGGCTGGGGACGGTCTCGACCGTCATGTTATCTCCGTGCGCAGCCGGTCCCAGGTCGCCAACCTGAGAGTGGCCAGAGAGGCCAGGGATGCCGCCACCGCCAGCAGCACCACCAGGACCACCACCATCGCGACTATCGGCACAACCGCAAAGACCAGCTCTACCGGCGGCGCACCGACGGAGGAGGCGAACTCCGGGACCGATGGCAGCGCCATCAGAGCCCCCAACAAACCCGCCCCTATCCCAAGCAGAACCCCGGGCCCGAGCACCAGCAGCTGCTCGCCCAGCAGCGAACGCATCAGGGTCCGGCTGGGCACCCCTATCGCCCGCAGGACAGCCAGCTCGAAGGCCCGCCTTCTGCTGGTCATGAAGACCGAGAAGACCGCTGCCCCGATTGCAAGCAGCGCCGCCGCACCCGCAGCGAAGAGGAAGAAGAGGTAAGCCAGGGCCAGCCCGCCGTGGTTCATCCGGGCGATATCAGGTCCGGGGGTGCGCACCCCGGTGATCCGTATCCCCTGGGCCCTGAGCGACCGCTCGATGGAGGAGGGCGCTCCTCTTGCCAGCCAGACCTGGGTCTCGGTCTGGCTGGGCGGGGCGTTCTCTCCTCGAATGGCGGTCTGGAGGTCAACCAGGAAGCCCTGGTAGCCGAGTTGCGGTAGGGCGGCGACCCGGAAGGGGACATTCAGATTCAGACTGCTGCCGTCGAAGTCCTCGACTGTCGTGTCAGCCGGGTCAGAGACGGAGTTCGCCTGGGTCATCACCCCTGGGATCGTCTGAGGCATAGCCCCCGGCACGACCCCAGGTAGGCTGGAGTCGTTGACATTGTCCTTTACCCTCAGCACCAGAGCTGCAACGCCTCCGCCGCTGGTCGCTGAGGTCTGGATCCCCGGAGCGCTCGGGCTCCAGTAGCCCGGGTCGGCAAGCCTGGGGGTTGCAGCCTTCCAGGGCGACCCTGGAGCGCCCCGCTCATCCAGGCTGGCGATGGTGAGCAAGTAGCTCACCTGCTGGGGACCGGTCTGGCTCTGGTTCCAAAGTGGCTCCAGGCTGAGGACGTGGCAACCTCCGCTGCAGGTCGCAGGCAGTGCGGTCGTGTAGGTGTGAGTCCCGGGGCTCAGGAACCCGAAGTCCGCCACCCCCTGGTGCCCCCCGCTGTTCACGAGGTTGAAGACCAGGTCGGGTGGAGGGGTCGGGTTACCTTGCATCGTGATCGTGGCCCTGACCTCGGACCCGGTCAGGTACATGGCCGGCTGGAGATGCGGGGTCAGCCACTTGACGATCCTGGACTCCGAGGTGGCGCTGATGTTCTTCGGCCAGTAGGCGACCTGACGCAGCCGACTCACCTGTACCGCCAGGAGGTTCTGGCTGGGGATGGAAGAAAGCATGACCGCCATCGCGTAGCGCCCCGAAGGGTCGGCTGTGTCCACCGCATGCTCGATGTTGACCGAGTTGGGCACCTGGACCGTGAGCACTCTGGCCGCACCCAGCACGAAGTCGGCCCGCACAGTGCGGTTGATGCCAGCCGCGGCCCAGCCGGTCACCGCGAAGCAGGCGAGACCGGTCGCTATCGCAAGGACCGTGACCTGGCGAAGACTGGTCGGCCGCCGGACCACCTGGCGCACCGCCAGCCCGGTGGCCAGCCATCTGCTGTTCCTGGTCCGGCGGACTATCACCGCGCAGAGCAAGGGAAGGACTCTCACCCCCACTACCGCCACCGCCACCGCCACCAGTCCGGGGGCGAAGGCGGCGACCGGGTTCGGCTGACTGCCGCTGAGGACGCCCGCAGCCAGGAGTTCAACTATTCCAGCCAGGGCCAGGGCGAGCGCCGCCGCGTCCAGAGCCGCCCGGGCTGTGCTTGAGGCTCTAGGCTCGACCGCCCGCAGCTCGTCCGCCAGCCGCCTGGTCAGGATCCTGCGAGCGCCGAAGACCGTCGCCACCAGTCCCCCCGCAAAGGCCGCCACCGCCGCCACCAAGACGATCGGCTGGATGGTGATGATGGCACCCGGGAGGACAAGCGGCTGTGCGACCCGCATGGCCAGGAGTGCGAGGACGATCCCCAATGGCAGGGCCACGCACAGTACCGCGACTGGCTCAAGCAGACCCACGAGCAGCAGCGACCGTGTCCGGAATCCCCGGAGTTTGGCCAGGGCCACCTCCTTCTCCCTGGCCTCGGCGGTGCGCGCCACCAGCCCGAAGAGCACGAAGAGAGCCAACAGCACCAGCTGCAGGTCGACCACTAGAACGATGGACTGCATGAGTTCGCTCTGCCGCCCAGCGGCCGTTGTCTCCTTGCCGAGATCGGTGGAGACGGGCGCGAGCAGGGCCTGGTTGGTGTAGGTGGAGAAGCGTCCGAAGACCCGGTTGAAGGCCGCCGCGTCTGTGGTGTGCACGCTGTCGATCCGCAGCACGAACTCGTCCACCGGCTGCACGCTGGACAGCCTTGAGATGGTTGCTCCAGCTGTGAAGAACGAGTCGAGTTGGGGAAGACAGGAGGCGCCTATCCCGCAGGCGAGCGCGGGCCCAAAGTCGAAGTAGTTCGGCTCTTCTCCGAACCAGAACGACTGCTTGGGATTACCCAAAGCCACCAGACCGACAACCTTGACCGAGATTGTCGGGGACCCTGGCAGAGTGACCACCGTGCCGAGGTGGGCTCCCAAGGCCGTCGCCGTCCGTTCGGTGATGGCAACTTCGCCAACACCGGGACAGTGACCCGCGAGAAAGTGGAGCACGCCACACTGGCCGGGGTCCGCCACGAGACTGCCGCCGTAGCGAATCCCCCCTGCCCCAACCACCCCAAAACCTTGGTCGAGAACCATCTTCCCTGGGTAGTAGAAGCGATACAGGCCGATGCGACGCGCCTCCAGGAGCGCCTCCTGGGCCCGGCTCACGAGCGACCCTCCGTTGGCGGTGGGGCTCGGGATGATCGTGATTCCAGTGGAGGCGACCGGATTGGCCAGCAGGGTGGAGTGCAGGACGCTGTCGTTGGCCGTGTCCAGGTAGAGGGGGCCTGCCGTAGCCGCCAGCACCGCCACCGTCGCCACGATAAGGAGGGCTGCCGCCGCGCCCGCCCGCCAGCGCATGGCTCGCAGCAGCAGCCTCAACTGGTTCAAAGGCGCGGGACCCTCCTGCCATGTGGGTCCGCGATCTTGCGGGACCTGGGACCGAGAACGATGCTACGCGGCTGGGCGATCTGAACGTATCCCCCATTGGAGTGATTTGGTGGACATCGGGTGGCCGTCGTGGCAGGCGCGGGAGTTGCTACCCGAACCAGCCGGCTCCGTTGACCTTCCAGCGCCCCACAAGGGCCAGGACTCGCAATCCTGAGATCAAAAAGCTGGGGCGGAAGGATTCGAACCTTCGAATGGGGGATCCAAAGTCCCCTGCCTTACCACTTGGCGACGCCCCACCGCGAGGATCAGGGTAGAGGAGACGGGCTTCCCGCGCTGGCGGTCCCCGGAGTGGCGGACTCGGAGCCGGCCATGCGCTCGCGGAACCGATCGATGGCCGCCAGACACCCGTCCGGGTTGGTCAGGGGCAGCCTACCATCGCCAAACGGTAGTTGGGTCAGGCTTATCCTCTTGTTGCTGTCTCCGATCTCGCGCAACAGAGCCACATCGATGGTACGGTCCTGGCTCGGGACCACCAGGTCCACGGGACAGCCCACCTGTCTCAACCAGTCAGCGGTCGGCGCGTTGATCAGGCAGTCCTCCAGGCTCTGCAGGTAGGCATCGGCCCCAAGTGCCGCCAACCGATCCTTGGCTACCGGTCCGGGAAGGTCTGGACGCAAAGGTGCGGCCAGCATCCGCGAGGTCGTCCTGACAGCGGCCGACCTGCCCGGCAGCCGGCCCGACAGCCTTCCCGCCAGCACCCGGTCAAGCCGTTTCCCGGAGGCCCGCCGTCCAAGCCAGCGCCTAGCTGCGTCAGGATCGCTGTAGACGGGTGGCGAGATCAGCACCAGCGCTTCCACGCGTTCGGGGCGCAGGATCGCAAGCCGCAGTCCGATCACACCTCCCACCCCGTGGCCGACTACGAACAGGGGATCTTCGACACCGAGCTGCTCGAGCATTAGCAGCAGTGCCGCAGCATGCTGGTCGGCGGAGTAGCCGGACTCGCTCTTGGGCGAAGCGCCGAAGCCGAGCAGATCCGGAACCAGCAAAGGACCCGGATCTGCGAGCTCGTCGAACGCCGATCCGAAGTAGCCGGACGACCCCTCCAGCGAATGCAGCAACAGAACCGGGGCGTGCCCCGTGCCCATCTTCTCGACCCTGAGGAAAGCGTCCTGGGAAAAGCGCTCAGGTGCCGACCAGTTGAGATCCCTGCGCCGCCACAGCAGCCGGGCAGAACGGGCTGCCAGGCCCCCACCCCCCACCGCGGCGGCGGCGAGAGCGGCATGGCGCGCTCTAACCCTGGCCATGGGACCAATGCTCGTTGTCTGCGGAGCCGGAGACCAAACCGTAAGGGGCCATCATTTGCGCTTCTGATGATAGGCGACAAGCACAATGCCGCCCCCGGCGCCCGGTCAGGATCGGGTCGCCTCTCCCAGAGTTTTGGCCAGATCCACGAAGGGTGCGAGTGCGGCGGGATTCTGCAGCGCATCCAGGCTCACGGTCGCCTCGGGGGCCTCTCCCTGGAGGATTCTCTTCACCGGGATCTCCAGCTTCTTCCCGCTCAAGGTCTTGGGGATCTCCGCCACCGCGAACACCCGGTCGGGGACGTGGCGAGGCGACACCTGCTCCCGCACCCGGCTTTGGATCTCGTGGGTGAGGCGGTCATCGAGTTCGTGGCCGGCAGCCAGGACCACGAACAAGGGCATGACGGTGTCGCCATCTGGTTGGGCCACATCGACCACCAGCGAGTCGACCACCTCGGCCAGGTCCTCCACCGCCCGGTAGATCTCGGCGGTCCCCATGCGCACCCCGTGCCGATTTATGGTCGAGTCGGAACGCCCGTACATCACGGCCCCGCCGTCCGGACGGATTTTTATCCAATCCCCGTGCCGCCACGCACCGGGGAAGTGCTCGAAGTAGCTGGCGCGGTACCGAGCCCCTTCCGAGTCGCCCCAGAGCTGGGTCGGCATCGATGGCATCGGCTCGCTGATCACAAGCTCCCCAACCTCGTCAGTGACTGCCTGGCCCTCCTGGTCGAACGCCTGCACCTTGGCGCCCAGGCCGCGGCACTGAATCACCCCAGCCCTGACCGGCAGCCATGGACACCCCAAAAGGAAGGCGGTGCAGAGGTCGGTTCCGCCGCTCAGAGATGAGAGCCAGACGTCCTGCTTGACCCACTCGTACACCCAGGAGAACCCCTCCGGGGAGAGTGGAGAACCGGTGGATCCCACGAATCGCAGAGTGGAAAGGTCAAGGTCGACCCGGGGGCGGATCCCCGTTTTCATCGAGGCCGTAATGTGCCCGGCCGATGTCCCGAAGTGGGTCACCCGCTCCGCCTCTATCAATCGCCACAGCCGGTCCGGACCCGGCCAGGCCGGGCTGCCGTCGTAGAGAATGACGGCGGCGCCCAGAAGTAGCCCTCCCACCAGGTAGTTCCACATCATCCACCCGGTGGTGGTGAACCAGAAGAAGCGGCTGTCCGGACCCACGTCAGCGTGCAGGCCCAGCGCCTTCAGGTGCTCCAGCAGGATTCCCCCCTGGCTGTGCACGATCGGCTTGGGCAGCCCGGTCGTTCCGGAGGAGTAGACAATCCACAACGGATCTGAGAACGCGACCGTATCGAAGCGGGGCTCGCCGCCTCGGGCCAGCACCGTGCTCCAGCTGTCCGCTCCTGGGCCGGCTGGCTGTTCCCCATAGAGGTACGGGACCGCGACCACTCGCCGCAGGGACGGCAGCCCGGCGCGAAGGCGAGAGACGATTTCGCGGCGATCAAAGTCCCGGCCCCCGTAGCGGTAGCCGTCCACTGCCAATAACACCACCGGCTCAATCTGCTGAAAGCGATCGAGGACCGCCCGCTCGCCGAAGTCGGGTGAACAACTGGACCAGACTCCGCCAACCGCCGCCGTCCCGAGGAGGCCCACGACCGCCTCCGGTGTGTTGGGAAGGTAGGCGGCGACCCGATCTCCCGGGCCCACCCCAAGCTCTCTCAGGTAGGAGGCGAACGCCCAGACCTGAGACCTCAGCTCGGAGCCCGTCAGCCTGCTCACCAACCCGTCCTCCCTGACCCCGATCACGGCCTCACGTTCGGCGGGCAGGTGTCGGAGGGCCTGTTCGGCATAGCTGACTCGGCCCTCCGGGAACCAATCGGCTCCCGGCATAGTTCTCTCGGCCAAGACTCGGCCGGGGTCCGGCACCGGCATCACGCCGAAGAAGTCGGCAAGCGTGCCCCAGAACTCCTCCAACTTCTGGGTGGACCACTCCCAAAGGCTCTGGTAGTCGGGAAGGTGCAGATGGTGGCTAGCTTCCACGTGATCCCGAAAAATGGACAAGCGGCAAGTTTGGGCCAGCTCGGAGCTGGGCTCCCAAAGCAGATCACCCTCCTTCGCATTCCCACCTGTGGAGTTCATGACCACAAGCGATCATAGGGCCGGTGTTGGTGGTGCCGGACACTGCCTCAGCTGCGGTTGCCGGTGAACACCAGCGCTACTCCTAAGCCGGCGGTCAGCGCCCCACTGACACCACTGGCTGCACTGGCTCGGCGCGGAGATCTGGATAGTCAGCCTCCCGCCTGCGACCCGAGCGGCCGCTCCATTGCCACCGCCACCTCCTGAATGACCAATCCGGGCCGCTGTTAGGCAACCGCGAAGTGCCGAAGGCTGGAGCCCGTGCGCAAGGAGGTGGTTGGGGCCGGAGGACCAAGTCCTCCGGCCGGGCGGCTCACCCCACCAGTTCCGCCACCTTCTTGGCGAGCTTCTCCTCAATCTCCACATTCCAGGCCATCTCCGCCACATCCACGACCAGGAATAGTTCGGAGATGAGCAGGGTCTCGACAGCGGCGATGCCGAGTCGCTCCAACCACTTGCCGACTCCGGTCCGGACCGTGAAGTCGTCGGCGTTGCCTGAGATCATGATCGTGAGGGCACGGTCAGCATCGATGATTCCCGCCAGGAAGCCACCCTTCTTCGCCTGGATCACATAGCCGTGGGTGCCTCCCGGCGAGCTCTGGACGGTGAAGCCCTCGGACTTCAGGTAACCCTCGATCTGACCCTGAAGTTGACCCAGGTCGGTGTGCTTGCCCTGGAACTGCTGAACCTTCTCTCCTATCATTGCTGCCTCCGGTGCTGGAGTTGGTGGCCCAGACCAGACCGACCACCGCCAAGCAGCGATGCCAAGCGCGGCCCAAGCCGTTCCATTCGAGTCTATGACCGGCCAATCTGGGCTGCCGTTCTGAGTTGGAGCCCGGGCGAGCGGGACGCTGCGTCGACACCAAGCACCTCCCTCTTGAGGGATAGTGAGCTGGTGCGCCCCTGGTATCCGCTCTTCTGGCTGGGACTGCTGCTCCAGCGGCTTGTCGAGCTGCGGCGCTCCTCCGCCAACACCAAGGGACAGGCGGGGGCTGTCGGGGATCCCTTCGGCTTTCCCCTCATGGTCGGTGTCCACGTGGCCCTGTTCCTGTTGCCCCCTTTGGAGAGCAAGCTGACTCGGCCACCTGCTCGCAGCCGAGTGGTGTGGGCCGCGGCCCTGCTGGGCGCCACTGCCCTTCGGCGGTGGAGCATCCGCTCCCTGGGATCCCAGTGGAATGTGCGCGCTCTTATCCGTTCTGACTTCCAGCCCATCACAGCCGGACCCTACCGCTGGATCCGCCATCCCAACTACCTCGCAGTCGCCGCTGAGTTCGCGGCCTTGCCGATGGCGGCCGGCGCCTGGCGCTCGGCCCTGGGGCTCTCCATGGCCAATGGCTACGTACTGGCGAGGCGGATCCGAGCCGAGGAGCGCCTCCTGCTGGCGGACCCAGGCTACCGCGCCCAGTTCTCGTCGAAGGCGCGATTCATACCGGGAGTGCTCTGAGCTGGAGTAACTCAACCGAGACTCCCGGCCCGAAGGCCAGGGCCAGGCCCGTACCAGCCCGCTCTTCAAGATGCGAGAGGACGAAAAGAAGCGAGGCGGACGAGAGGTTACCGACCTCACGAAAGGAGGCGCGAGACGGCTCCAATCCCATGGTGGGGACACAGAGCGCCCTCTCCACGGCGTCGAAGATGCGAGGGCCGCCGGCATGCACCGCGTAGAAGTCGAGTCGCTCCTCACAGAACCCGCTCACCAACGCTGGCAACGCCGCCTCCAAGTGCCGGGGCAAGTGGCGGTCCAGCACCGGATGAAACCCGCCGTCGCTGAGCCGGAATCCGAGCAAACTCTCGGTGTCACTGATAAGGCGGGAGCCCGCCTTGTCGATCTGCAAGCCTGGCCCCTCCGCCCTGAGCACGGCCGCACTGGCACCGTCTCCGAACACCAGTGAGGCGGTGAGGTTGTCCATACTGAGATCGGCGGGATCGAAGGTGAGTGAGCACAGCTCGACACACAGCACCAGCACCACCGCCTTGGGGTCCGCCATCAGATGGCGATGGGCGGTGGCCAGGGCCGCGGCACCCCCGGAGCAACCCAGCTCTGTCAGCGGCAGCCTGAGGACCGACGCCTTGAATCCCATCTGGTTGGCCAGCCTGACATCAAGGGCCGGGACCAGGTATCCGGTGCAGGAGACCGAGATCACCAGATCCACGTCGGACGGGCTCAGGCCGGCCGACGACAGGGCCCGGGTGGCTGCGATCTCGGCCAGCCGGGGAGCTTCACGAGCGTAGGTCGTCATGCGCTCGTCGATGGTGCGCGCCCTGAAGACCTCCTCGATCGGACTGACCAGGTAGCGGGTGACCGGCTCGACCGCAATGGCGGTGAGATGAGGCCAGTGCCGGGAAATGACTGCACGGCCCTCGTCCACGGAAAGGCGATGCTGCGGCAGGGCCAGGCCCAGTCCGGCGATGGCGCTCATGGGCTACACCATCCCCAGCAGGGCTGCCCAATCCCAGGGTCGCAGGAGTCCAAGCCCCTCCAGTCCCTGGTTCACCGTGAGGAGCCGCTGCAAGGCCTCGGGTCTCTGCCGCATTCCCCGCACCGCCCGCCGGCTCAGGGTTTGCGAGCGGCTGAGGTGGAGAGCGATGGCCGTCACGCGCTGCCTCCTCCCCCACTGCTGGTCGCAGAAGTGTTGATATTTCAGAGGCGCGGACTCTGGGTCTTCAGCCAGCAGACGGGCCAGCTCGCGAGCCTGCTGGAGCCCCGCGGTCATGGCGTCTCCGGTCAAGGGATCTAGAAAACCGGCGGCGTCGCCAACCAGGAAGACGCGACCCGCGGCCACCCTGCGGGGTCTAACGTTGAAGGGGCCCGCCCCGGTCAGCGGGCCGATCAGGGGAGCATCGCCGAGATCTGGCCTGGCTGCGGCCAGAAACCTGCGGTAGGTCTCGGCCAGGGTGGCTCCCTGGTCCCGCAGCCCACCCTTGGGTCCCAGAACAGCGAAGAGTGCCTCACCGTCCCCGGCCGGAGCCAGGTAGGTCTCCACCTCGCCGAGCAGGCTGACCTCCACATCCGGGACGCTGCCCGTGGTCGCAATGTGCCCCACCACTCCGAAGCGACGGACGCCGCTGGGGGAGCGGCTCCAGCCCATGAGGCGAGAGACCGTCGACCTGAGCCCATCGGCGCCGATGACGATGCCAACCGCCATGGGCCCCGCCGAGGTTTGCAACTCCACACCGTCCGTAAGCGGCCGCATGCCCTCGAGTCGAACCCCTGACCTCACTCCCGCGCGTGCGGCCAGGAGCGCATCCAGGCGCAACCGCCTGGTCCCAAACCCGCTGCCCTCCTTGAAGTCGCTGCGCGCAGATTCGCCACTGGGAAGCCGGTAACAAACGCCGGCGATGGTGGGAAACCCTGACTCTTCGAGCCGGACTCCCAGGGATTCCAGGATGGCCGCCCCCGCCGGCATTAGGCCCTCACCGCACGGCTTGTCCCTGGGATAGCAGCGCGCATCCAGGACCACGGCACCAGGAATCAGGAGCCCCAGGGCAGAGCCGACTGGTCCCCCTCCGATAACGGCCACGGGGAGATCCATCTGGTTCCAACCTAACAGAGATGAGTGGACGAATCGTCAGTGCCGACGCTGCTCCCGTGTCAATGCCTTCCACCTCTGTTTCTGCTGTCTCTGCACAGCCATGTCCCCCTGCCGGGCCAAGACGGACAGTTGCTCGGCCTGCAGCTTGCGCCAGCTCGCCAGGCGGTCTGCCGTGATGGTGCCGGATGCGATGGCGGCGGAAAGGGCGCAGCCGGGCTCGCTGGTGTGGGAGCAATCCCGAAATCGGCAACCGTCAGCCAGCTGCTCCAGGTCCGAGAAAGCGAGCTCAAGACCATCGGACTGCGCCCACAGGCCCACAGCCCGCATTCCTGGGGTGTCCAGCAGAATTCCTCTCCCGGGCATGACCACCAACTCCCGGTGGGTGGTGGTGTGCCTGCCCTTGCCATCCGACCTGACCTCGGCCGTCGCCATCGCCGCCGACCCCACGATCGCATTCACCAAAGTCGACTTTCCCGCTCCTGAGGGGCCGACCAGGGCCAGCGTCCGCCCCGGCCGCAGATAGCTCTCGGTCAACTCCGCGACACCGTCACCACCTCTGGTACTGACAGTCAGCACAGGAGCAGGGGTGGCCAGATCAGTGGTCAGCCGGACGGCGTTCGCCAATTCCACACGCGAACAGCAGTCGGACTTGGATAGCACCACCACCGGCTCCGCGCCGCTATCCCAGGCCAGGGTGAGGTACCGCTGCAGGGAGTGGGCATTGAGGTCGCGGTCCAGTGCCTGCACCAGCAGAACCACGTCCACGTTGGCAGCCACCACCTGCTCCTCGGTCGCCGGCCCGGCCCGCCTGCGCGTGAAGGCCGAATGGCGAGGCAGAATGGCGGCAACATGGGGAGGTTTCTGGTGGTCAGAGCCGGGCGACACAACCACCCAATCTCCGGTGGCCACCCGCTGGGCCTGGTAGGACGCCCGCCCCGGTGATGGCATGAGGACCGTGCAAAGGCCACGGTCGACCCGCGAGACCCGGCCGACTGAGACGACGCCCAGGTCCAGCTCACTCAGCTCCTTGGTTCGAGCATCATCCCAGCCCAAGTCCACCAACTGGGACAGAACTTCGTCAAAATCAGCGGTCAACGACGACCTCCAAATGGAAGGCGCCTGGCCGCAACCGTCAGCTGAGAGGAGCCACCTGCTGGGGCCGGACCCTTCTGGTCTTAAAAGTCTGGGGAAAAGTGATCAGCCGCGAAGTCTCACAACCCAATGCACTCACCTCCATTGACTCGCCGGTGGCCGACTGGTGCCTTCACTCTACGCGAGCCCGAGCAGCAGCGCAATCGGGCTGGCCCGGACCAGCCACCCAAGCTCGCGGCAGCTACTTCGCGGCGGTGTCCAGGCGATAGCGAAGCAGCAGGTGATCGCCGGCGCGCCTGGTCGCCAAAAGGTGTGCCCGCGCATCGCCCTTGCCCAGCAAGTCGACGCCACCGGCGAAGCCGGACCGCTGGTACCCAACCGGAGTCCCAGCCACGGTCGGTGCCAGGGTCAGAAACAGCTCGTCGACCAACCCCAGCTCCAGCAACCTTCCCATGGTGGTGGGTCCTGCCTCCGTCAGCACAGCCCGAAGTCCCCGGGCGAGCAGTTGCCGGGCCAACCATGCCCAGTCCACCTGGGGTCCTGGGTATCCGAGCCAGGAGGTGCTCGGTCCCAAGCGATCCTTGAGCTGACCGACCTTGGCGTCGGGTGCGACGACGAGCACCCCCTCCTGGAGCGCTGGATGGGTGGGATCGAGTTCTCCGGATCTGGTCACCACCACCAGTTGTGGCTGGGGCGACCTTGCGAGCCTTCTCCTGAGTTCCTGGAACTCAGATGCAAGCGACGGGTAGGCTCGCTCGGCGGTCCAAAGTGTGCCCGGGCTGTCCCGCAGCGTCCCGGCGCCCACGACCACCGCATCGGCGCAGGCCCTCAGCAGCGCCATCGAGAAGCGGTCAGCCTGGCTGTGGGCGGAGAGCAATGAGCCGACGTGCGCCCTGCCCGGAACGCTGACGACGCCGTCCAGGCTGGAAACGAAGTTGGCGTACCAAAGGGGCTCCTGGAAGCCCAGCCCTCCACCGTAGTGTTGGCTGAGCCGCTCCGGCAGGGGATACTCGACAAGGCCCGGTTCTTGGAACAGCAGCTCCAGCAACCTATGCCCAGCCGTACACAGGGATGGCGGCGCCGCTGATGGGCCAGCCATCCGGGCTGATCAGGAAGGCTATGACCCTGGCGATGGCCTCGGGCGGCACCGCCTGTGACCCGCTGGTGCCCATGCTCCCGCGGTTGGCGGCCGTGTCGATCACCGATGGGAGGACGGCGTTGACGCGCACCCGGCTGGGAGCCAGCTCCGCCGCCAGAACCTCGGTCAGCCGAACCACGCCGGCCTTGGCAATCGCATAGGAGGCGCTCTGGGCTCCGCCTTGGAGGGCTGCCCGGGAGGCCACGTTGACAACGGCTCCGGATCCTCGGGCGGCCATCCGGGGAGCGGCCTCCCGGCACGAGAGCCAGGTGGAATCGAGGTTGATCTGCAGGCTCTGTCGGTAGGTCTCCCAGCTGGTGTCGGCCACGGTGCCGGCCTGGAAGCCGCCCACCACATTGACCAGGGCTCTGACCTCGCCGATGGCGTCGATCTGGGCCCAGAGCGCTGCCACCGAGCCAGCATCGGTGAGGTCACAGCCCAGCCGGATCACCGAATGTGGAGGCCACACCTCCTGGTCCGGCCCCTCCTCGAATCCGGGCCTGCCGACTGCCACGACGGTGTTCTCTTGGTCGGCCATCAGAGTGACCACCGCCCGGCCCAGGGAGCCCCCACCTCCCCCCACGACCGTCAGGCCGCTCATCCCAAGGCGCCTCGTTCCACAGTTGCCAGGAACTCGCCGCGGAGAGCGGCGTCTTCCTCGTACGCGCCTCGCCAGTAGGAGCTGTTGGTCCGGGTGGTCTCGTTTCGGACGCCCCGCATCCTGGTGCAAAGGTGGGTGGCCGAGAGGTGAACCGCGACCGCGTGGGGCCGCAGCTGTTCCATCATCCAGTCCGCGATCTCCTGGCCCAGTCGCTCCTGAACAGTGAAACGGCGTGCGTAAACGTTGACCAGGCGGGTCAACTTGGAGAGGCCGACGATGTGCTCGTGGGCGACATAGGCGATGTGAGCGTACCCGTGAAACGGCAACGAATGGTGCTCGCAGAGGGAGTAGAAGGGGATCGGGCCTTCGATGATCTGGCTGATCCGGCAGTCCGGGCCTCCCCGGCATTCGGTCGGAAACACAGTCAGCAACTTGGCGTCCCCGTCGTAGCCCATGGTCGAGTCGATCAGGGCCCTGATGAAACGCCGGGGCGTGTCCCTGGTGGCGGTGGTATTCAGATCCATGCCCAGGGTGCTCAGGATCTCCGCCGCCTGACCCTCCATCCGAG
>JAJZJU010000159.1 GCA_021809895.1 bacterium | reverse complement strand
CTGCTCATAATCGATGAGCTGCGGGCCGGGCCTCGGTCGGTTGGCGAGCTCGCGCTGCGCCTGCGGCTCTCTCAGAGCAATCTCTCCCAGCATCTCGGCATCCTGCGGGCCAAGCGGCTGGTCTCCTCGCGGCGGGAGGGCAGCACCGTCTATTACCAGGTCAGAGACCCCAGGCTGATAGAGGCGTTCGACCTGTTGCGCATGGTGTTGCGCGACGCCCTCCACGAGGAGGGGCGGCTGGCCCTGTCCTCCTAGGATGCTGTCATCAGAAGCGGCGGCTGAGCGCGCCTTAGCCTCGACGCCGGCTCGGCACGCGACGGCGGGCGCCCCTTCGCCACGGCGCTTCTCGTCGGTGCCGCCGGCCGGTCGCACCTCCACCGATCCTTCCCGGCGTGCCCCGACGCCCCAGGGCGGCCCATCCGGCAAGTGCCTGGTCAGGGGAGGCGCTGACCATCCGGCCACGGGCAAGGGGGATGCGGCCATGGGCGCGACCCCTTCCCCGCAGCCGTCCTCTAAAGCGGTGGTCCAGGCTGCCGGAGAGCTTCGCGCCCTCCATCTGTTGCGCCTGGCTGTGACCGGAACCGCTGACCTGGCCGGGGTGCAGGAGAGCATTGCCACCGCTCTCACCGAAGGACTCGGCTTTCCCACTGCGATCGTCGGGCTGGTCGATGATGCCCAGTTGCGAGTCGGAGGATGGCGGGGGGCCGGGCGAGATGTGGTGCCGAGCCTGCCCGCGCTGCCCATCGAGGATGGCGGGCCCCTGGCCAAGGCGTTTCGCCACCCAGGCCGGATTGTGCGGGGAGATCTGGGATCTCGCCGCCTGGCCATCTGCGCCCTGGCCTTTCGCAACCAACGGCTGGGCCTGCTGGCCGTGGACCAAGCCTCCCCGGCCCTGGTCAAGGGTTCGCGCGAAGCCCTGGAACGTTTCTCGCAACACGCGGGGGAGGTTCTGGCGGGGGTCCGAATGTGCGTCGATCGCACCCGTCGTCTGGCGGTGGAGGCGGAGCGGACCCGCATCTCCATCGAGATGCACGACGCCGTCATCCAGTCGCTGTTCGCGATCTCCTGCACCCTGGAGGGCTGCGCCCGGGCCGCTGACGGCATCGATGTGGAGCAGGCCCGACGCCTGGACGATTGCCGCCGTCTCGCGGAGAGAACCCTGGCCCAGGTCCGCCAGAGCATCTACGACCTCTGGCCCGCCGAGCTCCTGGAGCGCCAGTTCCTCGGCCGGCTGCGGGACCGCCTGGCGGAACTTGGCTCGCCGGACCGTCCCCTGGAGCTGGAATGGGAGGCGCGGGGGCACCTGGCCGACCTCTCCCGGGAGGCGCGTCACATCCTGCTTTGCGTGGCCGAGGAGGCGATCAGCAACGTGGTCCGTCACGCCCGGGCTCACCGGGTGGGGGTCGTGCTGGACGCCGGCTCGGACCCGATCCGGCTGCAGATCACCGACGACGGCTGTGGCATGGCTCACGACCCGATGCGGCCCCAGTTTGGCATCCGGGGGATGCGGGCCCGGCTCGTCCCCATCGGGGGCCGGTTGGAGATCGACTCGCAGCCGGGCTCGGGGACCACGGTCCACGCCAGCGTCCCCAGGTCAAGGGCGGCGGCCGGTTCCGCGGGGTCATGATCCGGCTGCTCATCGCTGACGACCACGAGATGGTTCGCGAGGGGCTGCAGCTCATGTTCAATTCCGATCGGGATATCGAGGTGGTCGCCACCGCCGCCAGTGGAGAGGAGGCCGTGAGCCTGGTCGCCGCGCTGCAGCCAGACGTCGTCCTCATGGACCTGCATATGCCGGGTATCAGCGGCATGGGAGCGCTGCAGCAGCTGCAGCAGAATCGCTCGACAGCCAGGGTGCTGGTGCTGACCGGGATCGCGGGTGAGCAGGAGGCTCTGGCGGCGATCAGCGCCGGTGCCTCCGGGTACGTTCTGAAACAGGTCCCAGTGGCTCAGCTGGGGATGGCGATTCGGGCCGTCGCTGCGGGCCAGGCCTACCTCGATCCCGCTGTGACCGGCACCGTCATATCCCTGGCCCGCCAGGGATTCAAGCTGGCCGGCGGGCCCTGGCATCTGAGCCAGCGGGAGCTGGAGGTCCTGGACCTCATCGCCGCCGGACTTGGCAACCGGGAGATCGCCGCGCGGCTCTTTCTGAGCGAGGAGACGGTCCGCAGCCATGTCAAGAACACCCTGCACAAGATGGGCAAGAAGCACAGGCTGGAGGCCGTTTTGGCGGCCATGGAAGTGGGGCTCCTGGACAGGGGCGAGAGCCGCCCCGATGGTGGAGATTTCCCCTCTTCGGGGGAGGGCAATCCCCCCTCTAGGGGGAGACCGAGGACCAGACGGCCAGCGCATACTTGAGCACACGCGTTGGGAGAGGAGGAGCCCATGGGGGACCCGCGGTGCGGCGTCTCGCGGCGATTGCGGCGTCCGGCGGCACCCCAATCCGGTGGACCGGCCGGCCGCAGGTCACTCCGGCGCAGGGGTCCCCTGTTCGCCATGGCTCTTCGGCCTCATTCAACAAGAGTAGGTGCAAAAGTCTGCGGGGATGGGGCCATGCCCGCAGACCCTAGGCGCCAGGGCGTAACTCTGGTGCCGGCATGCGTGGGGCA